>JAOMEV010000014.1 GCA_028346125.1 Bacteriovoracales bacterium
TGGATACGCACCTGGACCTGGATACGCACCTGGACCTGGATACGCACCTGGAGGTGACGTACCCGGACCTGGAGGACCACCACCACCGACAGGAGGGGGGCACGCTCCTCCTCCTCCACAACACGCTCCTCCTCCACAACCAAGAATTAAATTCAATATTTATTAAAAGGAGTTGAGATTTGAAAACACGTAACCTTTTAGGATCCTTTTTTATAATAGGTTTTTTTGTAAACCTATCTAGTGTAAATGCTAACTACAAAGAAACCCTTGCAAAAATTTATATCCATTACTCAAAAGCAGAATACCCTGAAGCACTCAAGAAATTGAAAACGGTAAAGGGAGATCAATCAGTTCAAGCTCTAGTCCACTATTGGAATGGAAAAGTTTTTTCAAAGGCCCAAGAGTACGACAAAGCCGATACTGAGTTTAAAAAGGCCATAAAAAAGAAGGCGAAAATTAAAGACCTCTATTACCTCTATGGACAGACGCTTTACGCCTCTCAAGAACTTAAGATGGCCAGAAGATACTTCTTAACTTCCGCGATAAAAAAGAAATTTAAACCTGGTGCATCCTATTATTACTCTGGTGTTATAAGCCAAATTCTTGAGGAACCCAAAAAAGCAAAAAGATACTACGGCAAAATTATAAAGTTAAAAAAGGATAAGGATGGCGTCAAAAAGCCATCCCTCTTCCAAATCGCTAAAATTAACTATGCCAAAATTCTGAAGCTAAAAGATAAGGAAAAAATCAAAGAATTAGTTAAAAATAATATATTGCCTCAAATGGCAAAAGCAAGAGATTATAAAAAGAAACACTCGTTAACCCGAACCATTGCCACAACCATGATGTCTCTAAAAAGAAAGCATAAAATTGGGTTGCCGGGAAGAATGATCAACGGAAGGAGAATACCTAAAAACCCATGGAGCAATAGTGTTACATTTGATGTCAAAAACGATACCAATATATTGTCTCAGGCTGAAGACAGCTCTTCTTTAGTTGCCTCCCCTTATACAGATATATCAGGGAAAATTAAATACAGATTCAACTCCGACAAAAAGGACTATAGTTTTCACCCAAGCTTTAAAATATCCACAAAAAGACACTTAAAAAGGGATAATTCAAGTATTTACCAAAACGATAACCTATCTGTAGACCCAACATTTGGTATCGTCAAAGAACACAAGGCCTTCAAATATATGGCCAAAACAATGCTAGATTTGGAATACAATTACACTATGCAAGATCCAAACTCAAAACAAAACCTTGAGTACTATACAAACCATATTTTAGTTTCCGTTGGACAAGAGTTCAGACCTTTCTCTATGGGAGATACTACTATAAAACTTAAATATAAAAAGAAAGGTGCTTACACCGATAGCCTCGTTAACAATACCGTGACCTTTAACCTCTCTCAAAAAGCAAAAATGGGCTCCATCACTTTAAATACTGATTTTAACACTTATAAGCATTCCCAAAGTAGTAGCACCAATGATTACAAACTTACTCTAACCCCCACAATATCAAAAAAGGTTTTTGGCTTCTCTCTTGCGCCAACTTATAGCTTTACCCTAACAGATAATATTTATAATTCTTCTAAAGGAAAAGAAACATCACATGACCCAAGCATAACAATGACAAAAAAGTGGAAAGATCTGAGCGCAAATATTAATTATGCTTTTACAAAAAAGACATCAGAAGAAGCCTCTTCATCTTACACAAAGCATATCTTCGGTTTTGGGATGACTTACAATCTGTAGTCATCCCAAATGTCGAAAAAGTATTAATTAATAGGTTCCACCACAGTGAAAATTGTTGCTAAAATTAGTTTTACACATATTGGCTCGAGTCCGTTTATCACTATCTGAAAGGGGATTATTCTCACCACTGCAAGTGCCAAGAGTCATACTAACCTCATTAAACCCAGGATTAAGATTTATCGGTGGCTGATAACCACATTTGAAACTTGCTCCATCAATACTAGAACCTGAAAAACCTATAGCATAAAACTTCCATAGGCCCGTTTGCATATTAGCTTGGGCTTCCCCCGAAGGTACATTTGGCTGAAGCCAGAAGAATCTTTTTTTACTGGTGTTATTAGCTTGCACTGCTGCAATTACAACGCCCTGATTGTAAGTCGCTAAAAGTGAAGTATAAGCACCACTGAAATCAATTTTGGCCTTTTCCTTATAGTTTTCAGGACGACCGCAACTACCAAGTAGAAGAACCGAAGCAAATCCAATCGCTATTGATTTTTTCATAATCAAACTCCCTTTTGATCTTATGAATACAAAAAATAATAGCATTGGGTTTAGAAAATGAAAAACTTCTGAATTAGACTTTTAGAGGGCCACTTCTTCCAGTTCCCAGGTACAATTATCATCGACGATGCTCTTCCACACTTTTTCGATGTCAACACCAAAAGCTTTCTTCAACTTTGGAACTGTCCAACCTGCCGTTTCAACATCATCTGGACTTCTAAACTCATCTCTTTTGAAAGGACTATCTATGGTAAGGTAAAACTCATTTTTCTTGTTTTTAAAATCAATAATTCTCATCCAAGTATTTTGTCCTTTTTGGACAAATCGATTGGTTCTGATTTTAAAATAAAGGCGGCTATAATGCCCCTCCAAACGTTCTTCCATGAGAAGATTAATGTAAACAGTCACATTATCCCCGTTTTTATTCAAAAAGTCCGCCTGTAGCTCGCCCTTTATATCGTCATTTGTCATCATCAACATCACATTTCCCCACTTATAACTCTTTGTTTTATTCTATACTCTGGGGAAGAAATGAAGGTCTTCTTTTCCAATCATTGAAGGCCAAAAAAAGGCCTCCTTAGTACTTTTAGATACTTGGAGTCCTTACCTTAAGGAAAAAATGGAATTGTTTAGAAATATTTACAATTGGTTAGGACCTACTGCCCTAGTTTAAGCCAGTAATAGTCCTTCATTTTCTTCAAATGTACGGGATAAAACATACCATTGAGCACATGCCCTGGGGGCAAGTAATGTGTTTCTGGATAACCTAAATCGGCTCTTAGCGTTTCCTGTATCTTAGAAGGGACATAGGAGTCATCCTTCGTCACAAAAAGGAAATAATCACGAGAGGTTCTCCCCTCAGTCAAATAGGGTAAATCAATTTTTACTTTTTCTTTTAACAACGTTTCAAAATCCCAGGCATCCTCAATACCCAACTCACTCATCTTTTTTTCACGAAGTTTTTTAACAACATACTGATCGCTGTAGGCCATCAGGTGGGGAATATTCGTAGCACCCATAAAAATAACACCCGCTTTAAGACGAGGATCTCTTCCCATAGTAAGTGCGGTCGTTATCCCACCTAAACTGAGCCCCATAATTCCAATTTTTTGATCATCAACACCAGGCAGTTTTCCAACGATATCAATAAAGGCCCTTACCTTTTCAACATAGCCTTCCCAGTCTTGCCCAAGACGATCAAGGACAACATTTTGGTCCACAGAGGGAACGTTAAGCTTTAAGACGGCGACTGCGAAACCATGTGATGAAAAATACCTCGCGGACATATATTCAAAAGGGGTTATCCCAACAACTGGGGGAACTATTATAATCAGAGGGGTCTTTCTATTATTTATCCCTTTTGGACGATAATAGACGAAATCATGGGAAATACGAGAACCATCAACAGTGTTTAAGGCCTTATAAGAACCTTTGTATTTCTCCATTTTAATTGTTTTTATAACAAGTTTTTCCGTTTCAAGAGAAGCCTCTCTTAAATTAACTTCTTTGCGGAACCCTTCGCTGAGAGAAGACTTCCCACTAAAAGGAAAACATATAAATACGACTAAAACCGACAATGCGCGCAAGAACATCGTTACTCCTAGAAAAGGCTTAAAAAATTTTATGATTGGAAAAAATCTAGCACAAATAAGATGGGAAAAAAAAGAAATTGTTAAGATCTCTTATAAATACTCAGAGTATCTGCACCTATGACCTGCTGAGACAAGCTTTCCTCGCCTAAAGAAGGTGCCTTAACTCCTGTATTTAGAGATATTGGGGCCACAAAAATACGCGCCTCATCCCAAATCCCTTCACTAATAAAGCTCTCAAGAAGCCTCTTCCCACCCTCAACAATAAGAGATTGAACCCCTCGCTTGTAAAGCTCGGTAAGGAGGTCCTTTAATTGAACAGAGGAAACCTTAACAAAATCAACATTTTCTTCAGAGTCCCTCTTTTTTTCCGTAAAAACCAATGTTTTGACCTGGCCATCTAAGAGGCTTGCTTCTTTAGGGATTTTAAGCTCTCTATCAATCACAACTCTCAAGGGGTTTCTTCCCTTCCAAAGCCTTGCTGTGAGAGAAGGGTTATCCATAATAGCAGTATTGGTCCCCACCATAATGGCATCCTCTTCAGTTCTCCACCTATGAACCAAAGTTTTGGACTCTTTGCCTGTCATCCATAGAGGCTTCCCTTTTTCTTGGTTAGCAGGCGACAAAAGGCCATCTTTGGATTCGGCCCATTTTAAAATAATGAATGGCCTCTTTTCCCTATGGAACAGAAAAAACCTTTTATTAAAATCCAGACACTTATTTTCAAGAACTCCTACAGTGATATCTATTCCTGCGTTTTTTATCTTCTCTATACCTTTACCTGAAACCTCTGAAAAACTATCAATACAACCAATAACGACTCTTTTAACTCCTGAGTTAACCAAGAGATCAGCACAAGGTGGAGTTTTTCCAAAGTGAGCACAGGGCTCTAAATTCACATAAACTGTAGATTCTTTTAGGAGACTCATATCCTTTACAGAGTTAATGGCATTAACCTCAGCATGAGGTCCTCCAAACTTTTGGTGGAACCCCTCTCCTATGATTTTATTATTATGAGTAACAACTGAACCTACCATAGGATTAGGACTCGCGAAGCCCCGGCCTTTTTCCGCAAGAACTAAACATCTTTCAATCATTTCTTGGTCAAAGTTCATTTCAGTCTCCTAAGAAACCTCGTTCTAAACAATTTCACCCCAAATGTCTAGGCCATCACTCTGTTCAATGAGGTAACCCTATGATATAAAGGGGAAACGCCCATTATTTAGACAAAAAGGCGGACAAATGTCCAAAAAAACAGAAGAAAAACCCCGTCAGGCAAATTGCTTCATAGAAGAAGATCTCTACCAAAAGATCAAAAGAGAGGCCAAACACCAAAATGTGGCCGCTCAAAAGCTTATCAATCAACACCTTAGAGAATATTTTACTGAACGTTCCAAAGTAAAAAAGCAAAAAAGGTCAAAAGAGAAGGTGGCCCCAGAGCTATGTCCTCATTGTGGAAATGATATCCATACAAAAATAAAAAAAGAACAAAAGCAAAAGGGACTCTTTTCAAAGATATTTGGTTGAAAAAATGAGAATAATAAAAGTATTAATTTTAATCCTCCTTTTACCCTCAGTGAATGCTGAAACCTTAAAAACGGCCATTCTTGGAACTGGATGTTTCTGGTGCTCTCAAGAAGACATGGAAAAAGTAAAAGGCATAAAAAGTGCAATCCCTGGCTACTCAGGTGGAGACCTAAAAAACCCCACTTACAAAAATCATAGAGGTCACATTGAAGTCATTCAAATCACCTATGACCCTAAAATCATCTCCTATAAGAATCTCTTAAAAAATTTTTGGCGCCAGCACGACCCAACTGATGGGGGTGGATCCTTTTGCGACC
Organism: Bacteriovoracales bacterium; assembly: GCA_028346125.1. Lineage (GTDB taxonomy): Bacteria > Bdellovibrionota > Bacteriovoracia > Bacteriovoracales > Bacteriovoracaceae > UBA7317. The sequence goes on from JAOMEV010000014.1 coordinate 5,692, forward strand.
GAGGCCCTTCCTACAGAAATGTTATCTTCTACAAAACTGAAAAAGAGAAAAAAATTGCAGAAAGATCTAAAATGATGGTTCAAAAGTTTCTCAAAAGAGATGTAAAAACCCTCATCAGAAAAGCAAGGAAGTTTACTCGCGCCGAAGATTACCATATTCACTATGCCCGAAAAAACCCTTTCCGCTACAAATACTACAGGTGGAATTGCGGGAGAGAACAAACTCTCAAGCGATTATGGAAATAAACGTCACCTCTTTTCAAGCACTTGCCTTCCTTTCCTTGACCTAGAGCGACTCTTTAGGTAGACCCCCTAAGAACATTCTAAATTGCGAGTTAAAAATGATTTTTAAATTTCTAGCATTTTTTACCTTACTTTTTCCTCTTTTTGGCCAGTCCAGCTACGTAGATAGAGAAGTTTCAAACTTTCTCTCCCTAAAACAAGAAATCAAAAAAGTTGAAAAAAAACTCGATAAAAAAAAATCCTATTTAATACTCAACAAAAACACGGGAAGATTAAGAACTTACAAGGTCACCCAAAACCTTGTCGCAGAAGGATGCTCTCTTGGGATTGACCAAAGTATAAAGGCCTTAAAAAGTAAAAAGGTTCTTAACCGTGTTATCGGACCCATATTCGTAGACCGTTGGCTGGATATTTATACAAAAGATTTTAACTACAATAATCGTTATGGGTACTCTATCAATTTCAATGGTGAAGACCCTTACCTTCTTTTTAAAACCAAAGAAAAAAGAGAAAATGCCCTTATTCATATATTTAAACTCAAAAGGCTCTGCACGGAAAAAGTTCAAATGAGGAGACAGCTTTTAAACAGAGGTATTGATCCTCTTACAATTGGTGAACTCGGGTTTGGTTATTCAAAAAAAATAAGAGCTCTTTATAAAAAGCAAAAGTTAGATTGGAAGAAAAAGTCACTGGTAGATATCAGAAGATCTTTCTCAAAAAACCTTAAAGTTCCAGAAGGAGAGCTCTTTGGAGACTCTGCCCTTTTTGGAATAAATCATGAGTCACCAATTGAAATGGCACTTTTGGGTGGAGAGAAATCTTTTGTAGAAAGGTATCGAACATTGTTAGGGGCCAAAAAGTCTGTCCATATCACAAACCTTCATATGTTGGCCGATGAAACAGGTTTAACATTGGGAAATCTCCTTTTAAGAAAAAGACTACAAGGGCTTGATATAACCCTTTACCTTGATGCTTTTATCCCCTTCATAGACATTAGAGACTTAAAAATAAGGGAAAATTCTTATAGGCTTTACCACAATTTCATGACCGCAGGAATTCCAGTTTATGGTTTTAGATGTAATTCAAAGTCAAAACAACTTAAGCTTGAATGGAAACATGGAAGAAAAAATAAAAATGAATCTATTCTTCATCGGCACCACGAAAAGCTATGGATTACAGATGGTAAAGAAATAATCGTTGGTGGGGCCAATATCACTAACCACTATCATAGAGTTGAAGACAAAGGACGAAATGCCTGGAGAGACCAGGACATCCTTATAAGAGGCAAGTCTATTGTTCAAGAAATAGTAAAAAGGACAAAAGACCATATGAATACTTTCTCCAGAAATTATGGAGACCCTCGAAATGAAAATTGTTTTAATCCTTATACTGTTGGGTCAAAAGAGTTTAGCGACTTTTTTAAGGAAAACTCAAAAGAGTACAAAAAACCAAAAAATCTTGAAGAGTTTAAAAAGAAACATGCCTTTGCTTTAAACAAAGTAGAAGAACTTAAAAATGGAATCATTCAAGGAAACTTTTTTAAACCACTTTTCCATATGATCAAAGAAGCAAGGGCCATCTTCAGCAATCCAACAAAAAAAGAACTCAATATAGAAAATACTTATATTGAACTCATAGAAAACTCTAAAGATGAAATCCTTATGGCCAACTCTTACAGTGTTTTTTCACAAGAAATGATTGACGCCCTTAAAAGGGCGGCACTAAGAGGTGTTAAGATAAAAATTTTAACCAACGGCCCGGAAACAAACGATCCTCCAATTGTCATGACTCCACTTTCACGCTCACTTTATAAAACTCTTACAGAAGACCTTCATGGTACAAGTAGGGAAATCGAATTTTATGAATGGAATGGAAGAGAGAATGGTGATGAAGACGGAGAAATAAATTTCGGAATGATTCACGCAAAATATGCTGTTTTTGATCGTAAAATCAGCCTTGTAGGTTCTTACAACTTCGATTCCTTAAGTAGAAACTACAATACCGAAATGGCGGTCGTTTACGAAGAAGAAAAAATTACTCAAAAACTCGTTAAAGAATTTTATGAACAAGACCTCACTTTTTCTAAAAAAGTTGAATATGTTGACATGCTTGATTACCATCGCCCTCGAAGTTTAGGGCAAAGAATCCTTTTAAAAATATTAAAAAAAATGGAGTGGATTCTCTAGCCAGAGTCCCTCACTTTACCGTAGGAAAAATTCCCTTTTCCTGATTTGCTTTTTTAGGCTTTAATAGAAGTATTGAAACTAATACAAAGACGGTAATAGATGATTAAAATCCTCGTTTTTTTATTTTTGACCCCATCACTTTCACTTTCACAAACACTCACTTTTCCTGAAAACTTTCAGTGGTGTGTGGCCACGGCGTCCCACCAAATTGAAGGGAACAACAAGGATAGTGATTGGTGGGAATTTGAACGCCGACCTGGGACAATTAAACATAATGATAAATCTATAAAAGCAACTGACCATTGGAACAGACTCGAAGAAGATACTCAAATTTTAGTAGACCTTGGTGTAAAAAGTTATAGGTTTTCTCTAGAATGGGCAAAAATTGAACCCAGAGAGGGACAGTGGAATAAAGACGCACTCGAGCACTACAAAAAAGAAATTCTTCTCCTTAAAAAAAATAATATTAACCCCATGGTTACTCTCCACCATTTTAGTCTTCCTCTTTGGTTTGCAAAAAAAGGTGGCTGGGCCAACAAACAGGCCCCTCAATATTTTCAAAAATACGTTACAAAAGTTTACAACCATTTAGGGGATCTCGGCGTAAGCTCCTGGGCCACATTTAACGAACCTACTTGGAATTTAATTTCTGGTTACGTCACCGGAGAATTTCCACCGGGAAAAAAAGATATTAAACTATTAAAAGACCCTCTTAAAGGAGTTATCCTTTCTCATGGTCTCGCCTATAAAACACTTCACCAATTGGCCAAAGATCGCCCGATTAAAGTTGGACTTGTTCAAAACCTTAACGTCTTTATTCCTTTAAGATGGTGGAATCCCCTCGATCATTATGCAAAATCAATTTTAGACAACGTTTATAATTGGAGTATCCTCAACACAATAAAAAATGGGCATTTTAAAGTTAACTTTCCCACTGCTTTTAAAGATGACTCTCCGATGCCCCAATTAAAAAAGACCTTGGATTTTTTGGGAATAAACTATTACACAAGACAATTTATAAAATTCATGTTTTCACCACCATTTATAAAGGCCCAAACCATTGCCCCCAAAGAAAAAATTACAGAAATGGGTTGGGAGATTTATCCAAAAGGTATTTATACAATGGTTAAAAAGGCCCATCAAACCTTTCCTCGACTTCCTATTTTTATAACTGAAAATGGAATTGGGGATAAAACAGATAAAAAGAGACCTCAATTTATAAAAGAACACCTTTCTTATATTCATAAGCTCCTTCAAGAAAGAATTCCAATACTTGGCTATTGTTATTGGACCCTCATCGACAATTTCGAGTGGGCCCATGGTTACAAACCTCGCTTTGGACTCTATAACCTCGATTTAAAAACTTTAAAGCGCACACCCCGAAATTCGGCAAAAGTCTATTCTGAAATAATAAAAAATAATGGATTTTTCTATGATAAAACAAAAGCTCTTTTTGAATAACCTTTGTTTTTTTTTTCTTATAACCTCTTGTTCCTCTCCTTTTGAAGGTATTACCTATAAAGAAGCGACCCTCAAACAAGATTACTCTTTCGACCATTCTTACCAGCTTAAAAAAGAAAAAGAGCTTTTAATTTTACAAAGGAAAAATTCGGCCCCAATTTTGAAGCTTTCTCTTAAAAAGGCCTTCATTGCCAGTGGCCTAGGAGAACAAAGCTCAAGTCATAATATGGGCTCTTTTAAAATAAAAGAAAATATAATTAAATCATGCTCCTCTCAATCTCTAGAGAACTTAAAGATTATCTCTTCAAAATCATTTTCAATTGCAGGAGTTCTTAAAGGGAAGAACTGTCATTCTCCTTATAAAATGACCTTTGAAATAATGAATAAAAGCGAAGTCTCTTTTAAAATAGACATTAAAAACCCTTCCCTAAATAGAACTTACTTTCGCTTTAAACATCACCAAGAACTTTTTTATGGACTTGGAGAACAATTCACTCACCTAAAGCTCAATGGGCAAAAAGCTTATATCCTGACAGAAGAGCAAGGTATTGGAAGGGGAGACTTCCCAATAACATGGGGAGCTGAGTTACTAGAAAAATCTGGAGGAAATGACTTTTCTACTTACGCCCCGATCCCTTTCTTAATTACAAACTCTCCGAGAGGAATTTTCTTTGAAAATAAATCCTACGGTATTATCGATCTCTCTTCCGATGATGAAGTCAAAGTTGAGTTCCGTGAAAAAAATATTGAAGGAACTCTTTGGGAAGGAAAAAGTATGCTGGATGTTATTGAAAGATATACTGCCAAAACAGGACGTTTTCCTCTTCTTCCTGACTTTGCCTATGGAACATGGCTTGGCATGCAAGGAGGTAAAGATAAAGTTTTAAAGGAAGTTCAAAGGGCAAAAAAAGCTGGCAACCCAGTCACCGCCTTATGGATCCAAGACTGGGTAGGGAAAAGAACAACATACTTCGGTTCGAGACTTTGGTGGAATTGGCAAGTCGATGAAAAGACTTATCCAGACTTTAAAAACTTTTGTACAAAACTTTGGAATGAAGGAACTGCTGTTTTGGGCTACGTTAACCCTTACCTTGCAGACAAAGGCCCCCTTTATGAAGAGGCAAAAGAAATGGGGTATTTCGTCAAAAATAAAAAAGGGAAAAATTATAAAATAAGAACTCCCGGCTTTCCTGCTTACATTGTCGACCTGACAAATAAAAAGGCCTATGAGTGGCTAAAAAAAATAATTAAAACAAATATGATTGATATGGGTTTAAGAGGGTGGATGGCCGACTTCGGCGAATGGCTTCCCATGGATAGTGTTCTCCATTCAGGTATTTCTCCCGAAACCTATCATAATGAATACCCAGTTATTTGGGCAAAACTTAATCGGGAGGCCATAAAAGAAAAAGGTCTGGAAGGGCAAATTGTCTTTTTTACTCGTTCCGGTTTTAGTTACTCCAATAAATACTCGACTTTATTTTGGGAAGGTGATCAAATGGTCAGCTTTGATGAATATGACGGTCTTCCATCGACAGTTGTTGGTCTCCTTTCGTCAGGACTGAGCGGAATCTCACTCAACCATAGCGATGTTGGGGGTTACACTACAATTAATAACCCCATAAAAAATTACCACCGCTCTGAAGAGCTTTTTCTTAGATGGGCAGAACTAAATGCCTTCACACCTATTTTTAGAACCCACGAGGGAAACCGACCCGAAAAAAATCACCAGCCTTACTCATCACCTGAAACAATCAAAAAGTTTTCTAGACTAGGTAAAATTCATTACGCCCTCAAAGACTATCTCAAGTTTTTTGTCAATGAGGCCCATACTCGAGGCTTCCCCCTGGTAAGACCTCTTTTTCTCCATTACCCAAATGATAAAAAAACATACTCTCTTAAAAAACAATTTCTCCTTGGAACAGATATACTTGTTATCCCAGTCCTTAAGGACAAACAAAAAACCGTCAAAGGTTATCTACCCTCCGGACAGTGGAGGCATCTTTTTACAGGCGAGCTTTACGAAGGAAAAAAAGAGGCCACTTTTAAGTCCCCTTTAGGGACTCCTGCAGTCTTCATAAAAGAAGAAAGTTCCTGGAAAGAAGGCCTTCTCACCAAGTTAAAGGCCCTTTAAAATAAGAAAATCAAACTTAAATTTGTTTGGAAGCCCCAAGAACTTGGGACGATATTTTCATCGAGACTAATTGTTTTACTTGCTTGAAAGTCCATTCTTAAAAGAGAAAGTGCCCTATTGAACCCCCAATGAGTTCCAAGAGTGGCGCCGTAACTATAGCTTTCATTAACTCGATATCCAGAAACTAAATTTAAGTTAAGAAGGCCCACATGATAATAAGTACCATCTTTTTCATAAATGGGTACACTAAATTTTACGGCCCAGCTATCTGGAATATGAAGGCCAAACTCTGCTGCAAAAGATAACTTGTTATCAATCACGCTTCCATTAATATCCTGATAATCCACGGAAAAAGAAAGGTTCAAAAAGTCTTCACCCTTTTGTCCCAATTCCAGATGGGCCCCTGCATTTATCATTTGTTTAATTGTGGTAGGCATTTTTAAATCTACCCCAACCTCTGTTGCCTCTTCTTCCATTTTTTTATCTAAGTCCTTCACAACATCTTTAATAAGAGACTTTTGACTTCCAAATTTAGCGCCTCCAAGGTTAAGAACACTCACCCCAATCCCTGAATAATTATTGTCAAAAAATTGATAATGAAGGCCTACATTTTGTCCTAAAGTTTCTCCGTAAAAGACATCTGTGTAATCTGATAAATTCACATTATTTGGTGTTAAAGTTCCGGCCTCATAATGAGTTTTAATTGTTGCCAACTGAGAGCTGTTAGGCGTCGATTTAATTTGGGCCTGCTTTAAAAGGTAAACAGAATATCCAATAGAAAGGCCTCCATACCCAATAGCGAGACCCGCTGTGGCGCCGGCCCTTAGAGTCGACGTAAGACTTTTTCCCCCACTGATAGGTGCGGACGAAACGATGCCTTGGGCAAAGGTTGTTAACCCTATGTAGGGTAAGTAAACCTTTAAAACTTCAAGGTTACCACCAGAAATTGTGGCCTCTTCCTGTCCCAAAACCCGAGTGAACTCATCCAACGTATCAATTGATTTTTGATTAAAGCGATCTTCTATTTCAGTTTTTCCTTTATCATCCAAAATAACATCTCCCCCAACCAAATTAATCTTGAGAGTTGAATATGTGAAAAGCGCCGGGTTATACCAAAAGTAAGACCCCTTATAAGGGTAGGCCGTCATTGTTTCTGCTCTATTCAAGCTGAAGTTTGAAGGTATAACAGCAGTTGTTTCAGCATAAGAAAACTTAACTATTATTCCCCAAATGAAAATAAACTTTTTAATTGTTGAATTAAACACTTTCAATAATTTTCCCCATAAACTTCGAACCTATTTCGACGATTTTTATTTTTTTTTTTAATCCAAAACTGTTAATCAAAATTATGGTCATTTTGGCCCGAACCTTTTAAATTTTTTAAAAAAATAAGGCCATTAATTAAAGGCCCGAACAATGAATATTGGATGATTGAACGACCTTCTCTGTTAAAAAATGTTACCTTTTCAGGTACAACATTTTTTTCGCAGTAAGGTTTCAGGAATTTTATCAATGGACACCAATAAGCTTATAATCCACCTAGAGGATACCTTTGATGAAGATCTATCTCTCATAGGTGCTAAGGCCAAAAATTTGGCCTCTGTTCACAAGCAGGGATACAAAATTCCATCTGGTTTTTCCCTTACGACTTATGCCTATGACTTATTTTTAAAAGAAAACAATTTAAAAGAAAAAATTTTTTCAGAAATTCACAGAAAACCAATAAAAAAAATGCGTTGGGAAGAAATATGGGATGCCTCTTTAAGAATAAGGTCCAACTTCTTGCAAGGAAACTTTCCGAAAGAAATTACTGAAATTCTTCAAAAAGTCCTTAAGAAAGAAGACTTTGAACAGGGGCTCTCCATTCGCTCTTCTGCTTTAAAAGAAGACCAAAGGCTTACCTCTTTTGCTGGAATTTACGAAACCTTACTCAACATAAAAACTTTGGAAGAAGTTCAAAAATCCATAAAAATCGTCTGGGCATCTCTTTGGTCCGATGCTTCTCTACTTTATAAAAAAGAACTCTCTTTAAATATAGAAAATAGTAAAATGGCGGTTCTTTTACAAAGGATGGTAAAGAAAAGCTGTTCAGGAGTAGTTTTTAGTGAAGCCCCTAACGGTAATAAAAAAAACCAATGCCTTATCGAAGTAGTTCCCGGAGAATGTAGGAATCTTGTTGATGGGCTTATCAATCCCGAGCAATTTTTTATAAATAAGGAAAATTCAAAAATTACAAGTTCCTCATCAGAGCTTCTTAACGATAATGATTTAATCAACCTTTTACAAGTTTCTAAAACTTTAGAAAGGAATTTTGGTTTCCCTGTCGATATAGAGTGGAGTGGAAAAGGAGAAGACCTTCATATTCTTCAAGTAAGGCCAATTACCTCTGGATCACTTTTCAAAAATGATGCAAAAAAGTTTTGGTTCTTAAAGTTAAGACCTAAAAAGAAACAACTTAAAAACCTTGCCAAGAAAGTAGAATCTGAACTTATCCCTCTAATCAAAAAGATCGGCGAACATCTTTCAAAAGAAAAACTGGAAGACCAAGGTCCCGAAGATCTCCAAAAAAGCTTAGAGGAAAGGTTTAATGAGTTAAAAAAGTGGCAAGATATCTACAAAAATAAATTTATACCTTTTGCCCATGGAGTCAGACAATTAGGCCAATACTACAATGATTCAGTCTGCCCAAAAGACCCTTTTGAGTTCACAGGACTTCTTGAATTTGACGACCTTATTGCCATTAAAAGAAATAAATCAATTAAAAAACTCACAAATCACCTCAAAAAATGGCCATCGCTCAAGAACGCTTTGGTAGAACTCGTTAATAATCATAATGAGCCTTTAAACTTCAAAAAATTAATTTCAAATGAAGGCGGAGAAGACTTTCTCAATTCTTACTTTGAACTTAAAGAAAACTACCTTGACTTCGTGTTTGATTTTTCAAGAATTATCGATAGAAATGATCTCTTAGCTCACCACCTGATCGAACTTATTGAAAAAGAAGATGATGCTCCAAGCGCCAAAAAAGAAATCAGTAAGGCCTTAGAACTTAAACTTCTTCAGGCCGTAGGTAAAAATAGAGAAAGTGAAGCAAGAGAAATCATAGAGTTGGCCAGGTTAAGCTGGAAAATCCGAGATGATGATAATTTACTCCTTTCCAAAATAGAGGCCCAACTTTTAAGGGCCATATATTGTGGTTTTTCTCTTTTAGACTTCAAACCAGAAATTGATTTAAAGAACCTACCTCTAGGGGATCTCGTTTCTTGCCTATCAGAAGCACTCTTAGATAAAAGTAAAATTAATGACCTCCAAAATAAAATTAAAGGACTTGCGTCTCATATCAATAATAAAAAGAAGAATTCAGTTCAGGCCTTTCAACTCGTTGGGCAACCTGCCGCCCCAGGCATAGTAAGCGGTGATGTTAAAATTGTTTTGACAATCGAAGATCTTGGCAACTTTAAAAAAGGCGATATTCTCGTTTGCCAGGCCATTCAACCTCAGATGACTCACCTTTTACCTCTGGCCACGGCAATTATAGAACAAAGAGGAGGGATGCTTATTCATGGTGCTCTCCTCGCAAGGGAGTTTTGCATTCCTTGTGTTAATGGCATCCCAGAAATATTTGAACAAGTCAAAAATGGTGATTTTGTTACTGTTGATGGCCACCTAGGTCTTGTCACAATTGGGACACCTGATATTTAATTTCCTAATTGGGGGAAAAGTATGGAAACTCATGACAAAGCGAGAGAGCAACTTAAAATTTGGAAAGATTCCTTAAAAAAGAATTTTTACGAGGAAGACAAGAACCTCAAACATACACTTCAATACTATTTTAAAGACCAATTTAAGGATATTGATAAAGATCTTTCTATTTTTTCGCAAAAAGTTTTTAAAGAACTAGAACCTCTCGTGAATGAAAATGACCTTGTTTTTAATAATCCTCGCCTTGAATCTTATGATGATGTAGGAGAACAAAACCAGAAAATTATTCACCATCCTTTTTATGATGAAGTTGGAAATATTATCTATTCCAGTGGACTTATGAAAAAGATGTCCTCACCAGGAGGGCTTCTTGAATCACTTTGCTTTTTTTACCTTTCCTCTCACGGAGGTGAGGCCGGTCACAATTGTCCCATTGCCTGCTCAGCGGGAATCGTTCGAATTTTTCAAAAGCTAGACCTCCCAAATAAGGATATCTACCTAAAAAAGTTAACCGAACCATCTTACACTCAAAACTTTACCGGAGCGCAATTTTTAACTGAAATCCAGGGAGGGTCTGATGTTGGTAAAAATGCAACGACCGCTTTTTTAGATGAAAACAAACAATGGAAAATAAAGGGCGAAAAGTGGTTCTGCTCAAATGCCAATGCTGAACTTATACTCATGACGGCACGCTTTGACCAAGAAAAATCAGGGACTAAGGGGCTTGGACTTTTTCTCCTTCCCTCTCATCTTCCAGATGGAAAAAAAAACCATTACACTCTTAGAAGGCTTAAAAATAAAATCGGAACCAGGTCCATGGCCAGTTCTGAAATTGACTTTAACGGCGCTCACGCTTGGCCTGTAGGAAAGTTAGAAGAAGGTTTCTCCCTCGTTATGGAGAATGTCCTCCATATTTCAAGAATTTTCAACACATTTGCTGTTTTAGGCCAAAGCTCAAGGGCCTACCAAATAGCAAAAAGCTATGCTCACTTTCGCGAGGCCTTTGGTAAAAAAATAATTGAGTACCCTCTTGTACAGGAGACTCTGGCAAAAGTTAAAAGCGAACAACTTGCACTCATGGCCTTTATTTTCAAAACAACAAGACTTCAAGATGAGACTGATACAAATAAGGAAAATGAAAAGCAAAAGCTTCTTTTAAGGGTTCTCGTTAACCTCAACAAATATATTTCTTCACTTTGGGCCGTTGAACATATTCATAGGTCAATTGATATATTGGGGGGAAATGGCGCCATTGAAAGCTTTTCTCCACTGCCACGCCTTTTAAGGGATAGTATCGTCTGTGAAAATTGGGAGGGTACTCACAATACTTTAAGAATGCAAATCCTTCGGGATATCCATCGTTATAAAGTTGACGAAATTTTTATTTCTTTTTTGAGAAATGACCTTTATCTGGAAAGCTTTAAAGAAGATATCAATCGACTAGAGGAAGATTTTCAATCTCTCAAAGACCAGAATGAACAGGTTCAAACCCTCCTTATTAAAGATATCGTTCACAAAATGAGTATGATCGCAAGCGCTCTTTGTCTCTCACAGGAAGCGATCCACCAAACTGAGAATAATAATGAGAAAATAAAAGAAAAGGCCCTTTCCCTATTTAGGAAAACTCATTTAGGTAGACCATCCTATGATAATGATTACCTAAATTTAATAAAAGAAATTAATGGGGTCCAATAAAGCCTTTTGTTTAGAGATATCTATGTCCTCCAAGATTGAACTTTTTCAGAGCTTAATTAGTAGAAATGGGCTGAATCTTTTTGCCTGCGGAAGTATCGATAAAATATCATTAACTTCAAAGTCTTTTTCTCCTCTTTTTAAGGGAGCAATGATTGTAGGAAATGGTGGAGCTGACTTCTGGAATTTTTTCCTAAGAGAAAAAAACGTAGACCATAAAAATCCAATAGATCAACTTGTCATAAACTTTCTTGAAAAAAAGTTAAAAGAATCTGGTTTTTCAAGTACCGAATTTCAAAGGCTTTACCCTCACTCGGACTATACTCCTCCTCTTCTTCAAATATCTAGGCATTTCAACCTTTCACGGCCTTCGAAATTAGGTCTAGACCTAAACCCTGAGTTCGGTTCTTGGTTTGGACTTAGAGCGCTTTTCCTTTTTAAAGAAGCTTTACCCGAAATAGGCCCTACCGCCTTTAAAAGTCCGTGTGACCAATGCACCTTAAGGCCATGTCTAACAAATTGCCCCGGTACGACCTTCAAAAATGGAAACTTTGACCTAGAAGACTGCAGTACGTTTCGTTTAAGGGAAAACTCTCCCTGCGATAAAAAGTGCGATGCTAGAATCGCCTGTCCCGTTGGAAAAGAACACCAGTACTCAAAAGAGCAAATGAGTTATCACTACGAACACGGTCTTAAAATGTTAAAAAAGCTATGCTGAAGAAATCCAGGGAATCCAGTACCACCACTCTTTTGGATCTTCTTTGGTTAATTTAATGCAAAGTTGTGGTGCCCAGGGAGGCTTTATAGGTTCTTTGAGAAGCCTCATATGACATTCATCTAAAAGCAAATTTCCTTTTTTACTATTGCATTTCTGACAACAAGTTACGACATTTTCCCAAGTCGTATCGCCACCCTTACTTTTGGGCATGACGTGATCAAAGGTTAGTTCTTTGTGTGAGAAGTTTTTAGAGCAATACTGGCAGCAATAATTGTCTCTCCAGTAGACGTTGGCCCTATTAAACTTAACCTGTCTTTTACCTGTATAATTTGTAAGGAGTCTTAAAATTTTGGGAAGTCTGAAAGTCATTGAAATTGATCGGATTTTTATTTCTTCGTACTCGTCAACGACCTCTGCTCTTCCTGTGATGAAGAGTATCATCGCCTTTTGCCAGTTCACCACTCTTAGCGGGTAAAACATACTATCAAGAAGGAGAGTTCTCATAGGGTACTTCCCTTGATCGCGCCGAATTTAAATAACCGTTTCTTGAATCCTACCTCTCTGTAACTTTTTCAACACCTTATCTTAACATATATTAAGATAATCACAGAGTTTCGGGGGGAAACCTAATAAAAGCTGAGGCTTTTAAAATTTCCCCCTAAAACAATCTTTTTTATTGCCACAAATATGTGTCAACTTTTTCACAAAAAATATTGAGATGACCTAGTAAAGGCCATCTATCTCTTTAGAATATTTATTGTGAATAAATTTTCTTTTCACTTTCATCGTTGGAGTTAACTCTCCTGAATCAATTGTGAAACCATTGCCTAAGATGGTGAACTTTTTGATTCCCTCAACTTTAGACATCGTTTGATTAACTAATTCAATTTGTTCGGCCACATAATTTTTTACCTTATCGCTTTCGGCCATAGAGGCCATGTCTTTCAATTCTATTCCCAAATTTTGTGCCAAATCAGAAAGTGTTTCTCCGTTAAGTGTAATAAGGGCACTAAGGTATTTCTTTTGGTCCCCTATAACAACGGCGTGTTCAACCATTGGAATATCTTTTAATTTCCCTTCAATGACCTGAGGTGCAATGTTTTTCCCACCTGCAGTAATAATGATGTCTTTCTTACGATCGGTTATTTTTACGTATCCCTCTTCATCAAACTCAGCGATGTCCCCGCTATGAAGCCATCCATCTTCATCTATCGCCTCTTTAGTGGCCTTTTCATTTTTATAATAACCTTTAAAAATATGAGGTCCTCTTAAAAGAAGTTCTCCATCTTCAGCAATTTTGATATCAGTTCCAGGTAAAGGGAAGCCGCATGTTCCTGTTTTATAACGATGCGGGAGCGACAAGGTTCCAGGACCCGTTGTTTCGCTCATTCCAAATATTTCATAAATAGGAACTCCGAGAGAAAGAAAGAACTCAAGTGTATCTCTTGAAATCGGTGCTGCAGCAGTAAAACACAGGCGTGCCCTATCAAGTCCAAGTTTTTCTTTAACTTTGTTAAAAATAATTCTGTCAGCAAAACAATAAAGGAGAGGCTTTTTCTCACCTCTTTGCTCGGCATAGCCAGAATAAAGGCCTACCTTCTTTGCTCCTCTGATAATCATTTTTCTTAAAGCAGGGTTTTCAGCTCCAGCGGCCTCCATTTTTTCTTTGATTTTCTCCCAAACTCTAGGAACAGCAAAAAAGAAATTTGGCCTGACTTCTCTAAGGGTATCTCCCAGCTTTTCTAAGCTTTCGACGAAATAGACACAGCCTCCACTGTTTAACGTACCGTAAACTGTTATAAGCTGCTCAGCTATATGGCTTAAGGGAAGGTAGCTCAGCCACTGATCTCTTTCTGTTATATTTTCAAAATTTAGAGTTATCTTTGCCGTCCAAAGTATATTTTCATGGCTTAACATAACGCCTTTAGGGTTTCCTGTTGTGCCTGAGGTGTACACAAGAGTTGCTGTATCTTGTGGATCCAACGCATCAATTCTGGCCTGGAGTTCTGACTCTTCAACAGAGCGACCCATATCCAAAACATCTTCCCATCTGTGGACCATTTCATCATCATCCGTTCCGTCCATCAGAACGATGGCCTTCAACTTGGGAAGTTGATCCTTAATTTCTTTAAACTTTTGAAGTTGGGACTCATTTTCAACAACAGCAACAGAAGCTTCACAATGCCCAGCTATATAAGAACATTGTTCAGGTGAATTAGTTGTATAAATACCCGCAGGTATAGCGCCCACAGCAATGGCAGCAAGGTCACTAATAACCCATCTCGTGCAGTTTGAACCTAAAATAGTGAGCCCATCACCTTGCTGAACACCTAATTGAATGAGGCCTCTTCCAAAAAGTAAGACTTCTTCGTAAAAGCCTTGCCAAGTTATGGCCTCCCAGCGCCCAAACTTTTTTTCCTTAAAAATATCTCTATCCGGATAACGCTCTACCGTTTCGACAAGCTGTTGAATAACGGTTTCCTTTTTCATCTTCCTTCCCCCTTATAATTCTTATTATTGACAGTTCTTAAAGATTTCGTAATGATCTATAACTTAAATTCAAACAACAAATTAATTTCAGCTTAGGTAGCTCATGATGGTAATTTCTAAATCATACAAAACCTTCTCGACAGCTTGTCTAATTTTTTTAACGATCTTTTATTCCGACTTAAAAGCACAGGAGATACATCTTTCTCCTTTTGAACCTTTTGGAAAACACCAGGAACAATTCAAAAATGCCTGGAACAAGGTACAAGACTTTTCCTACGAAAAAGATCAACGAAGTTTCAAAAATTACACGATTTATTTAGTGAGTGGAATTTCAACAAAAATTTATCCCCCGATGGTTTCAATTTTGAGATCCCTTGGCATTTTTTCTCCGGCGGGAACAGCTGACTCATTCTATCAACAAAAGGCCTATTTAAAAAAACTTGGAATACCTTTTAAGGAAATAGATATCGCCACAAATGGTGACCCTGAAGAAAATGGCGATACCATAGCAAAGGCAATACTCTCTTCGCCTAGGGATGCTCTCGTTGTATCGCACTCAAAAGGCGGATTAGATGTCCTCTATTCTCTGTTAAGGCATCCGGAACTTAAAAAGAAAGTTAAAGGGTGGGTTTCGCTACAAACTCCTTTTTTTGGAACGCCCTTATCCGAAACAGGGAAATCTTTTTGGCCTTTAAGTGCCTTTTCGAGACTCTTTCTTTTCGCTGTGACAAATGGCACCGACAGTGTCGGCTCTATGAATCAACCCTTCCGCCAAGCCTTTTACGAAAGAAACCAAGACTTAATTGATAAAGTTCTAAAAGAAGTCCCCACCATTGGACTCGGAACTTGGTTTCTCTATAGGCCCTCCTCGGAAAAATCACTTTTTGAGCTCCCCAAAACTAAAAAAAGCGTCCTCCATCCTTTTATTGCTAAAATTTACGAAACAGATGGCCCAAACGATGGCCTTGTCCCCCTAAAAAGTACTTGTCTTCCAAACATGAAATGCTACTTTGTTGGAGGTCTCGACCACGCCAACCCCGTCATGATGCCTGGTCCTTTTAATGACATGGGAAAAGACAAAAGAATTCACCTAACAAGGGTTTTTCTGCACCTTATGCTGCAAGAAATACAGACATTTTCCAAATAAAATTTATTGAAGCACTGCTTTCTAAAAAATTAATTGGAGAATCCATTCGTTTCTTCTATACTCCCTCTCTACTTTGGATAGAGGGGAAAGAATGAGCTTTGAGAAAACCTATAATAATGACCTTGCAAAACTTCTGGTAGGAATTCCAGAGCCAGAGACCTATCTCAATATTGAGCTTGAAAAAATAAGAGAAAGGGCCCTTAGTTTAAATAGTTCTCGAGAACAAATGTCAAAAGGCTATCAAATGGTCTTGGAAGGTCTTGCTCAAGCATTCCCTGATATTGACCTTAATGACCCGAACCTCAAAGGGTCACCAGATAGAATGGCCAGAGCACTTATTGAAATTTGCTCAGGGCTTGGCACGAAAGAAGAAGAAATCTTTTCAACTACTTTTCCTGCGGAGGATTATAACCAAGTTATTATCCTTAAAAATATAGACTTTGTTTCTCTTTGTAGTCATCACTTCTTTCCTTTCACAGGTCGGGCCAGTGTAGGCTACCTTCCAGACACTTCTAACCCTAAAGAAAGTCGCGTTGTGGGACTAAGCAAATTGGCCAGAATTGTTGACTGTCACGCTCAAAGACCACAACTTCAAGAAAGGCTCTCTTATAATGTTATGAAGGCCATTGAAAAAAACCTTAACCCCGCAGGTGTCATGGTTGTCGTCACAGGAAGTCATGGTTGCCTCAATTGCAGAGGCGCAAAGAAAGAAAATGCAGAAATGATTACTTCTGCTCTTAGTGGCAAATTCAAAGATGACAGTAAACTAAGAAAAGAGTTTTTAAGCCTTATTAAAGAAAATTAAACCAATTAGATTCTTTTTTCTTTTTAAACGGAAAAAAACCATTTACAAAAAGAAAGGGCCTTTTATTTAATCAAAAATAAGGGAGGAATAATGAGGCTTTTTCTTGGTATCGAAGTCCCTTCTCCCATCAAAAAAGAACTCGACCAACTTTTTTTTGGACTCCCAGGAGCAAACTGGGTCAATAAAGAGCAGCTGCATATAACATTGCGATTTATAGGTGAGATAGACCGTCATCAAATGAAAGATATCGATGACTCTCTCAAACTTATTAATTTTCCCATGTTTCCCATCAAGCTTAAAAGTGTCGGGGCCTTCTATAACAAGAAATACCCTAAGGCCACCTGGGTAGGTGTTGATGGAAATGACCAATTATTGGATCTTCAAAAAAAGGTAGAAAGAACATTAAGACAAACACTAACTCTTGAAAGAAAAAAATATCTGCCTCATTTAACCCTTGCAAGACTTAAGGAAACAAGTTTCCACGATATCGCAAATTACCTAGAACTTAATTCTCTCTTTTCTGCAGGGCCTTGGAACGTTGATCACTTTAACCTGTACTCCAGTGTGCCCACAAGTCAGGGGCCCCAATACTTAATTGAAGAAAGTTACTCGCTCTCATAATTTGAAAGGTATTTTCTAAAATTCTCAACCATTGGGTAATGCTGAGCACCTTCTTCGTTTTCGAGATCTTTTAAAAAGCCTTTTTGTTTTGAATTAAGCTTTAAAGGTGTTTCTACCTGAATTTCCACAATATGATCTCCCCGCTCACTTCTTCCCAAAATAGGAACACCTTTCCCTTTTATCCTGAGAAACTTTCCCGATTGGATTCCTGCTGGAATTGTGAGTTCAACCAACCCATGAAGGGTGGGCATTTCTACTTTGGTTCCTAATGCCGCCTCTGAAAAGTTGATGGGCAAGATCGTAAAAACATCGAAGCCTTCTCTTGAAAAAAGCTGGTGATCCTCAACATTGATTAGAAGGTAAAGGTCCCCTGCTCTTCCTCCAAAAAGTCCATCATGGCCCTGGCCTCTTAACTTTATTCTTTGTCCTTCATCAATCCCTGCGGGGATCTCCACTACAATTTTTTGGGATTCTTTTTTAAGACCTGTCCCCTTACAATCCTGACAAGGGTCCTTCACCATCTCCCCACTACCATGGCATTGGGGGCAAGCGGTAGCGACAGTAAAAAACCCTTGCCTCTTGAGAACTTGTCCCTGTCCTTGACAAAGCTCACAAGTGGTCGTGACTGTGCCTTTTTTAAGCCCACTCCCGCTGCAGGTACCGCAACAAACTTTCTTTTTTAATTTGATTGTTTTGGAAATTCCAAGGGCCGCATCTTCAAACTTAAGGCCCACACCAAACTCGATATCATCACCGGGCCGTCCTCTGCCTCCAGAACCGCTTCCTCCTGGTCCTCCTCGACCACTAAAAACGTCACCAAAAACATCGCCAAAAACATCTCCAAAAATATCATTAAAAATATCTCCAGCACCTCCTCCACTAAAGTGGCCTTGCCCCATGCCTTGATGACCAAAGCGGTCATAACGCTGCCTTTTTTGTTTATCAAGAAGGACTTCGGCCGCTTCCGAGGCTTCTTTAAACTTCTCTTCGGCTTCTGGACCTGAGTTTCTGTCGGGGTGATACTTCATGGCCAATTTTCTATAGGCCTTTTTAATTTCATCCGTAGAAGCTTCTCTTTCAACACCTAATATTTCATAAAAATCTTTTTTGCTCATAGTCATCCAACTTACTAAATGTTTTTAAAATTTTCGGCTTAAAGGAAAATTATCTTAAAAATAAGAAAAATATTTTTCTTGTGTTATTATAAAAGAAGAATTTTTACTGTCTCTTTCAGGAAAAAAGTGTGGCAGAAGAACAATCAATGGATCCGGATGCGGAGTATGCCCTCCTCACCGGTATTGAAAAAGCGGCGCTTCTTCTCAGTGTTCTTGGTGTTACCTCAACACAACTTATTTTTGAACACTTGAAAGACAACGACGTAAAAAAGCTCATCAATGGCATGAGTAATGTCCGTAAATGTTCTATTTGGATGACTAAAAGAGTCCTAGAAGAATTTTATGGTCAAATTAATGAAGATGCGGACCTCCTCTTTTCAGACAATAAAGGTAAGGATTTTATCATCAACGCTCTTGGTGAAAACAGGGCAAAACAACTTCTTGGTCAAATTATTGATGTTGGTGATACCAATACGCTTGAATCACTTGAGCTTGTTGATAGTAGGACCCTTGCGAACTTCCTTATTAACGAACACCCTCAAACCATTGCCCTTATTATGGCCCATTTGGATACAGAAAGAATGGTGGATGTTCTAAGAAGACTCCCAGAAGGTCTCCAGGCAGAAGTAGTCTTAAGGATTGCTAACCTTGACTATGTTTCACCAGAGCTCATTGCTCAACTTGACGATGTCCTCAAAACAGAACTTTCAACTCTTGGCTCCATCGATACCAACCAACTGGGCGGTGTCGAACCAATTGCAGATATGTTAAACATGATGGACAGAGATTCCGAAAAATCAATTATGGCGAGAGTCGACGAAAAAGACCCCGAACTGGCAGAAGAAATTCGAAAACTCATGTTCGTTTTCGAAGATATTGTTCAAGTTGATGATGGTGGTATCCAAAACCTTCTTAAAGATGTGGATAACGCTATCCTCTGTACAGCACTTAAAACGGCCACTGATGAAGTTAAGACAAAACTCTTTGGTAACATGTCAAATAGAGCGGCCACCATGCTCAACGAAGACCTTGAGGCCCTTGGGCCGACCAAGCTTAGTGATGTTGAAAAAGCACAGTCGGGTATCGTTCAAAAGGTTAAAGAACTCGAAGCGGCCGGGAAGGCCTTCATCAGCCGCGGCGGTGGTGGTGGAGATCAACTCGTCTAAATTTCTTTTCATTGTAATTGTTCTGGAATAAGCTACTGAAAAAGGGGCGCCCATGAAGTTAGTAAGTAAAGATATTATTCCTCGTTCACGTGAAGAAGTTTACAACGTTTTAAAAAACGACCTTGAAAAACTTGTTCCCTATATGCCTAACGTCAGTAAAATTGAAATGGTTGATAGAAAAGAAAAAGGTGGGGGCCTCACCGCCATCACGAATCACTGGTATGCCAATGCCGAAATTCCAACCATTGCCAAGAAATTCATAAAAGAAGAACTCATGAGTTGGAAGGATAAGGCCCTCTGGCACGATTCTGAGTTCTATGTGGAATATGAGCTCGAATCTTTTTGGGGGAACGACATTTACGATGCCACAGGAAAAAATGTCATGAAAGAGCTCGGCCCAGACAAAACAGAACTTACCCTAACCTGTGACTTAGTTATTCACCCCAGTAAGGTACCCGGAATTCCTAAATTTCTTGTCAAAAAAGTTTTACCGGCCATAGAAGGGCTTATAGAAAAGATTCTCCAACCAAACTTGACTAGTTTGGGCAAGGGTTTGATTAGCTATTTTAATGCTCAAAAGAAATAACCGACCTTTTTAATTATGGGTATTCTTAATTCATTGATTAAAAATTTTAAGGCCTTTGGTTTTTTTTCCGATATTTATCCTAAGGGAGAACAAAAAATTACTCAGTTAGAAGGAAAGTCATGACTATTAAACCGAATATGAAAGTACTTATCATCGATGACATGAAAACCCTTCTTTTAACATATAAAAAAATGTTAAAAACGTTAGGTCTTTCAAATATTTCCTCAGCTTTTGATGGGGACATGGGCTGGAAAATGATCAGGGAAGCCTATGAAGCAGATGATCCATTTGAACTTATTATTTCCGATTGGAATATGCCTAAAATGACAGGGCTTGAGCTTCTTAAAGCAGTGAGAAAAGATGAAAACCTCAAAGGAACTCCCTTCATTATGATCACAGGAGAGAATGCAGAAGGTAATGTTGTTATTGCTGTTAGAGAAGGCGTTAACAATTTCATTGCCAAACCAATTACCAAAGATATCCTCGAATTTAAAATTCAAAAGGTTTTTGAAAAATAGTCAAATGGACTTAAAGCAGCTCCATCAAAGTCTCTATCCTCTCGGGTTGGCCTACCAGCACCACCTCTGTAAAAGCAAAAAAAAATCCGATAAAGAAGTGACCCTTCTTATACAGGGCCGTAATGAATTTATGGGGATGTATTCTCACATTATTCCATTTTTCCTTCACGAAATAAAAACAGACCTCTTTATGTTTGACCTCCGAGGCCAGGGCCACTCTTCTGGAATTCCGGCCCATATTAATTCTTTCCAAGAATACCTTCATGACATGAAGGCCATTGTTGAGACACTTAGAACTTTTTACTCCAAGGTTCATATTGTCTCCCACTCAACGGGAGGCCTTATTTCAGGCCTCTTTATAGGTCTATGGCCGGCCTCTCTTGGAGAGGGGGCCACTGTTTTTTTTGGCTCACCCTTTTTCGGTCTTAAAAGTAGTGGGGCCCAACAACTTCTCCTTAATACAAAACTCAGACAAGTCATCAACACCTACGATACCATTTTTCGTCTTTTTCCCCATATTAGAATGAAACGTTTTGAGTTTTCACCGACTCCAAACTTTAAAGAAAACTCTTTAACCACCGACCATTTTTTTTATGAGAACTTTGATGAGCACTCTTTAAAATGTGGTCCACCAACATGGTGTTGGCTTAACCAATGCATGAAGGCCCAAATGGCCACCAGAAATTTAGCACACACTATAAAATTACCTATCTTTATGGCCCTTGCTGAGCAAGATTCCGTTGTGAATAATCATGCGAATTATCACTTTTTTTTAAAAGGGAAGCGGCATCAAAGGCCCTGGGTTTTAAAAAGATTTAGAGGAATGAAGCACTCTCTTTTTTTGTCTCCAAAAAAAACGAGAGAAAGACTCCTTAATATGATTAAAGACTTCCAAAAAAACCCTAAAGGTTTTCATTCAAAGTATTCACCCTAAATAAGGTATTTTTAGGGTTTACCGTTATAGGCATTTCCTGGACGATTCAATTTAATATGCCAATCTTTGTATTCTTTAACGTCGCCATTTTCTGAGTCAATTGCCGTAATTGTTATATTGTCTTTTTGAAAACGAACCTTCAGGTACTTGTTATAGGAAGCTGAGCCAGAAAGAAACACAGGAATCCTATTTCTTTTTCCCCTATAAGTTCTTCCTAAACCATTAATACTATGAAAGTGACCCGTAAAAACAACAGGACATTTTCTGTCCACACAAAAGTCCGCAAATTTAACTTGTTGATCTCCTTTAAAACTTCCCCAAGGGTCATGCCAGTTAAACACAAACGTTTTGTTGGGATTATTTTTAACCATATTTTTAACCCAATTCATGGATGATTTAATAACCATTCTCTCTCTTGCGGCCTTACCAAAGTTCCAACCATGAAAATTTGTCTCGTAGGTGGGGTAATTATGAAGTTGAACAAACCGATATTGTCCTATATCTATGGTGTAACCAAGCCCTCCTGTTCGATCGTGCCAAAAAGAGGGAAAACTGTAATAGGATTTAAACTTATAATCTTTTGCAGAAACATTCCAACTATCGTATCGATCTGTGATGAACTTAACCATCCTTCGAGCACAGTTATTTTCCCAACAATCATTAACATTGTTTTTTCCATAATCATGGTTTCCTAAACCAGGATAAATATTAACGTTAAAGTTTCGAGACTCATAAAATTTCTGGTAGGCCGTAAATTCATTTGAATGCCCAAAAGCTGTGAGATCTCCATTACTAATGACACCCCCAAACTTATCAAAAGGAATACTCTTAACAAGTTTTTTGATACTAGCGACATGCCATTTGTTTGTTAATTCACCTTGTTTTTCTGTTGAGGACCCTCCTGCCTGTTTTTTACATTTACCCGCTCTACCACATTTCCAATAAATTTGGGGATCACTCATAAGAATCATGGTGAAATCATCTTTGTTAAACTTCCCAACTTTAACCCATGAAATTTGATCATTTAAAAAGTGCCCTACCCATTTAACATCGGTAAAATAACTAAAGCATGGGCCACCTTCTTTTCCATGTTTGCAAACTTTGACCTTCCCCCCTTTTGGAACCTTTATGGAACTCACTTTGTCATTCCATCCGGAAGCTTGTGATTCGCCTTCACAAAATACCCACTCTTTCCCTTTATAGTGAGCATCTTGGTAAAGACGAGCACAGTCTGTTCTATTTGACCTAGAGTAAGTTGGGGCCTTCTTTTTTGAACCTCCAGCAAAACTAGAAAAGGGAAAAAATGTAATAATCAAGAAAAAAAAATTAAGTTTATTTATATTCATATTTTAAATCCTCAACCGCTCCAAGCTTTCCCTTAATCATTAACCTCTAAGGTTTTCCATTATAGGCACTTCCAGGTCTATTCATTTTAATATGCCAGTCTTTGTACTCTTTAACACCGCCATTTTCTGAATCAATCGCCGTAATTGTTATATTATCTTTTTGAAAACGCACTTTAAGATACCTATTATAGGAAGCCGAACCAGAAAGAAAAACGGGGATCTTTTGTTTTTTTCCCTTATAATATCTACCCAGGCCATTAAGACTATGAAAATGACCAGTGAAGACAACAGGGCATTTTCTATCAGCACAAAAATCAGCAAACTTTGACTGTTGATTTTTATCAAAGTGCTCCCAAGGGTCGTGCCAATTAAAAACAAACCTTTTATTAGGGTTATTTTTGACCATCTTTTTTACCCAATCCATAGATGACTTAACATAAACAGTTTCTCTAAAGCCACCCATATCCCATCCATTAAATGTCTTAACATATGTAGGATAGTTATGGAGTTGAACAAATCGCACATTTCCTATATCGAAAGCGTACCCAAGGCTTCCAATATGATCATGTTTTTTGGAAGGAAATTTATAATAATTTTTAAATTTGTGATCCATTGCAACTGGGTTAAAACTTTTCATCCTATCAGTCATGAAATTGACCATTCTTCGAGCGCAGGCATTTCTAAAACAGTCATCAACATTATTTTTTCCATAATCATGGTTTCCAAGTCCTGGATATATATTTACCTTGAACCCATGCGTTTCATAGTAGCTCTTATAAGCGTCAAGTTCGTTCGAGTGTCCAAAAGCTGTAAGGTCACCATTAGAAATGACCCCCCCAAAATTTTTAAAGGGTATACTTGCTGCAAGCTTTTTTATACTCGCCGCATGCCATTTGTTACTTAACTTTCCTTGTTCTTTTTCCTTACCTCCTAATTCTTTGTCTGTTTTTCCCCCTGTATTTTTTAGGCATTGCCCATCATCCCGGGAACATCTCCAGTACAACTGAGGGTCACTCATAAGAATCATTGTAAAGTCATTTTCATCGAAACCCCCATATTGAATCCATGAGATTTGATCATTTAAATGGGGACCAACCCAAGAGACGTTTGAAAAATAACTAAAGCACGGCCCACCGTGATTATGCTTACAAACTTTGACCTTTCCACCAACTGGTACTTTTATAGAACTCGCTTTATCATTCCACTGACTTCCAGAAGGAGATTTTTTACCCGGACAAAAGGCCCATTCTTTTCCCTTATAATGAGCATGCTCGTAAAGGAATGCACATTTGTTCCTTTCCGCCGAAGATAAATTAGGATGGCTTTTAGTCGGTTTTTTTGCTTTTTTCTTTCCACCTGTAAATCCGTTCAATGTAAAAATTAAAACAAGTATACAAAAGTAAATAATTTGTTTGATCATTTATCCCCCATTTTTTTTCACCTTAACTTTATTCTCATTCCTTATCGGATATTAAAAAAAACTCTTTCTTTTTAATTTTTAAATATTAATTATTTGAAATACTTAATAGGGGAAAAGTTTAAAAAAGGTAAAATAATTAACGCCCATTTTTATTGACGAAGAAGACAACAAATAAATTTAATTTGTAGAAATTAATAGTGTTTTTTATTTTTAGCGGTCTATTCTTTTCAGACCATTAAACCTAAACTTTTTTGAGGGAACAAGCACAAACTCCCCACGTGGGATTCGTTCGCCACTCCATTGAATTATAAAGTGATAATCTCCTTTTCTAATATTGTCTAAAATTCCTCTAAAGGTGAATTGGTTTTTTATCATTCCCTTACCAAACCTTGCGAAGTTTTTTGAAAAATCTTTAAAATCGTTTTTACCTAGGCTTCCTTGCATTTTTATGAGGGATTTATACGCTAAATTCATCCCCTTTTTGGTTTGCTTAAGCACCCTTTTTTTACAAATCATTCTTGCCAGTGAAATTTCTTTTCCTTTTAAAAGGGTCAAACAAACTTCCCACCTTTTATTGTTTTTATCAGCAAACCATTTTTCAAGCCTTTGAAGAGCATTTTTTTCAAAGCCATAACCTGTCAAGGCCTTACTCATCAACTCTTTTATGGCCGTCATCCCTATCATTAGATCTGCAGATATTTTTGTTGTCCCCAAAACTTTCTTATTATTTTTCTTTTCCAACGCTATTTTGTATCCTTTCCATTCAAAATACTGTCTTAAATTAACTGCGGCCTGGTTAATTTTTAGATTCACAAGTTCTTTTTTGAAGCCCACACTAGAGGCCATTTTCATTATTTCGTTTTCTAATTCACCTTCAAGCAAATTTCCATTGTGATAAAAATACTTAAAATTTCCAGAAAACCTTTTCTGAATAATGGCCTTAGCTCCTTCCTTTCGAAAAATCCTTTGGTGATTACCGGCAAACATAAAAAGTCTGTAATAATTTTTCCTTAAAGATCCAAAACTGTCTCTTTCGGCCCTATAAACCCCTAAGCTTGTCTTTATCGTTGTATCAGACTGAGGTATTTTCGTTTCGGTTTGAACAAAATGCTGACCCCTTTTTGATTGAAGGCCAAAAAGAAAAGGAAAACTGACAAATTTTCTTTTCTCCTTACCTTTGAAATTCGAATCGTATTCCATCAGTGGTCTGACATCATTTTTCATTTTCCTTTTTTCTTCTCCATTTTTCATCCCATGCACAAGCTTCGACTTTAAATTATTTGCCCTGTGAAAAGCATACAAAATATTTCCTCTTAAAAAGTTTTGGTAGGCCTTAAGTCCTTCTGGTTTAGAGATATCAAACTCATAAAAAGAACCTGAACCAGTCCCTTTTAATTTACTTGCTTCAAAGGAACCTAATTCAAGAAGAAGAGAAGCTCCTCCAAAGACTGACATCTTTTTTATTTTTTTCTTGATATAACGCGCCTGAACAGTGGTCTTTCCAGTTTTTCTAACATTACAAATCCATTCACCTTCAACAATAGCGCCAACACCTATCATTGAAGAAGTAACAGCTATAGGAATTCCAATTTTCTTTAATTGAGCATAGGTATTGGTGCCATAACCAAGCATGAGTCCAAGGCCACCACCTACTTCGTATGTCATAGAATCACCAATTTGGTATTTATTAAGAGTTTTCATATCGTAAGGAACCGAGAGGTAGGTTGGAAGGTTATCAATATCCTTATACTTCGCCACGTGGAGCTTCCCCACCATTCCAGCTTTTACACTCAACATAATACCAATTTGTGGAGCAACAACAGTCGGCATAACCCCACCCAACTTGATGGCCCCGGTACTTTCCGCGAGAAAATCAATTGGTAAAGAAGGGATACCGACTTTGAAAGACTGGACAACCAAAAAGCCCGACCCATCATTTGGAGGTGGAGCATTCTCATCATATTTTGAATCAACCTTAAATGAAGAATTTTTAGAAAGGTTTACAATAGACCTCCCCTGCTCAATTTCTGCAACAAAGGCAAGTGTAGTGAGTTCTTCCTTGGGACTATTAAAACTTTTATCCATTTCAACCTTATGGATAATGCTCCCGTTTTTATCAACAATCATACCGTTAGGAAGCCAATCTTCACTATGAACTTTAATGCAAAAAGAAAAAATGAAGAGAAAAAACCAAATATTTTTCATTGAATATCTCCGAGCAATTCGTTCAGAATAAATTATACACGTATTTCGGTTTGGGAAAAAACTTTGTCAGGTTAAATGTTTTAAAAGTCTTTTGGTTCTTTACCCTTTAATTTTTCAGGAAACTGCTGCTGTAATTGGGCCAAAAGAATTTTTTTGACTTCATTAGACTTTTCAAGCTTGATAACTTCAATTGATTTATCAAAAACTTCTTGCGTTTTGCCTAGGCGAACAAATGAGCTAAACATCATTGATTTGGTCATCATTCCACCAGGGTCTTCTTCTGGGATTTCTGCGCTTAATGTCGAAATTAAATCCTGATAAATCTCATCTTGAAGATATTGCTTGTCCTTTATAACATCTCCCACCACACTCCAAAAAAAAGACCTCATATTAAGTAAACTCTGGGTCGGTAAAGAATCTAAAATGGCCTCGGCCATTTGTTTTTGCTTTAAAGGGTCATCAATTTCTCTAAACGCCCCTTTAAGCATTTCTATTTTCTCTCCGGAAATTTCTTCTCCTCCTATGGCCTTGATTATTTCTTGTTTCGCCATCGTAGCAACTTGCTTAAGTAGAGGGTCATCAATCTCTACTTTATCGGTTACCTTTTTCTTTATAGTTTTCTTTTTAACTTTTTTTTCCATTTTTTTATTTATTTTTTTAAAAGCATGGGCGAGAGATTCTACTGGCGCATCTCCTTCTTTAATTTCAACCTCTTGAAGCTCCTCCCCTAATTTTTCATAACTGAAATCAGAAGTATCTTGATTGACAAAAATAAAGGCGTAGGCCAAAAAGCTAAAAACTAAAGTGGTTATAAGAATTCTCATTAAAGCATATCTCCCTCAAACGCTTCTCGACTTTATTCTAGCTAAGGTTAATTTTTTTAAAACTATTTCCAGGTTAAAAATAATAATTGACCACCGGTCTTCTACCCGAGCCTTTTGGTCATGCGTTTTTTTAAAAAAATTATATTTCCTAGAGTTCAAGTTTTGGAAACTCTTTAGCATAATAAAAGTATGGGGGTTTTTATGCTTGATTATTTAATAGTTGGCTCAGGTTTATCTGCACTTTCTTTTTCCGCTCTAATGGCCAAGAAAGGAAAAAGAGTTAAAATTATTGAGGCCCACGAATACGCCGGTGGCTATGGACATACCTTTCCTCAGGCAAAAGATAAATATAGGTACAATGCCCAACTTCACTACGTCTGGAATTGCGGAGAGGGTGAACCTGTCCATAATATTTTGAAGAAGTTAAACCTTCATGAAGAAGTCACCTTCGAAAAATATAATGAAGATGCTTTTGATAAAATGAGAATGCCGGGTTATTCCCTTGATATTCCAAACGATTACAATCTACTCGGAGAACGCCTTGGAGAAATGTTTCCCAAGAGTAAAGTGGCCATTAAATCCTTTCTTAGGGACGTTCAATCTCTTAGTCAGGCCATTATGGACTATAAACCCGAATCAGGAATTCTAGGAAATGTCCTTAATGGTAAAGGAATTTATTATCTGGCCAAGTATAGAAAGGCCACACTTCAAAATGTTTTCGATCAATTTAAGTTACCACTTCAGGCACAAACACTTCTTGCTCTTCAATGGCCCGACTTTATGCTACCTCCAAACCAGCTTTCTTTTATAGCTTGGACGGCACTTTTTGATGGCTACCAACGCGGCGCATACTACCCTACAAATCATTTCGAACATGTCATTGATTCTTTTGTAAAAACAATCAAGACAAATGATGGTGAAATTTTATTTGAAAATAAAGTGATCGAATTCATTCTTGAAGGCGACAAAGTTGTTGGTGTCATTTCTGAAGAGGTCAATAACCCCGATTCGAAACAGGAACATTTTGCGAAAAATATCATCTGTAACCTTGACCCAAAAATGGCCTCAGAAATGATTGGCCCACAAAAGTTTTCATCAAAAGTAAGAAAAAAGTTAAATTACGATTATTCTCCCTCAAGTTGGATTTCTTATTGTGCGGTCAAAGATATAGACCTTAAAGATTACGGATTTGGCCGTTGTAACTTTTTTCATACGACTGAAGATGATATAAACAAAATTTTTAACAGGATGTATGAAAAAGGCGATTACAAAAAGCCTAGTTTTGCAATGACTTCTCCAAGTATCCATACACCTAACGATACCAGTTGCCCTCAAGGTGAACAAATAATTGAATTTATAACAGTAGGACATTACCGTAGATTTTTGGATTTAAAACTTAGTAATCCAAAGGCATACAACATTAAAAAATTGGAAATTCTTAACTATATCTTGGATGAAGTTGAAGAACATTACATTCCCGACATTAGGAAACATTTGGTTTTTAAAATATCTGGATCACCCACCACAAGCGAAAGATATTGCCATAGCCCCATGGGTAATTCGTATGGTTCAAATCTTACACCAGGTAACATTGGTCCCGATAGACTCGACCATCAAACATCTTTGAAAAACTTTTACTTTTGTAATGCGTCCTCAGGCTATCCTGGCTTTGCTCCTACGATAGGAACTGGTG
Organism: Bacteriovoracales bacterium; assembly: GCA_028346125.1. GTDB lineage: Bacteria > Bdellovibrionota > Bacteriovoracia > Bacteriovoracales > Bacteriovoracaceae > UBA7317. The sequence continues at coordinate 34,697 of JAOMEV010000014.1, forward strand.
CTCGCCTTTATGATTTATTAACCGGAGATTCAGTTTATTTAAAGAGGTAATGATATGAAATTGGCCATAATTGGAGGGGGTGCGGCCGGCATGAGTTGTGCCTACCTTCTCAATAAAAAGCATGACGTAACAATTTTTGAAAAACAACCAATGTTGGGAGGTAACATCAGGACTCTCAACAAAAATGTCAATATAGACAATGAGAAGCTCCGAAAAGGTCTCTTTATTGACAATGGAGTTATAGAGTTTGATCGAGGGAACTTCGAATATTTTCATAAATTAATGGAAGATTTGAAAGTAGAATTACAAGAAGTACCTCTCAGTGCAGGTTTTTTTTATTCAAATGGAAAACACATTTATACACCTAGCCGTATCCACGACATTCAAATTGGCCCTTTTCAAAAGATGAAAGAGACCATTAAGCTCTCTAAAATATTTTTTGACTATAACAGCTTCATGCTAAAAACATCCCTCCGAAAAAAAAAGGACTACTACAACCTTCCTTTTTCCCACCTTTCAAAAGAAAGAGTTTTATTTTGGTGGATGAGAATGATCCTTATGTATGCCTATTCAATTCCTTATAAAGATACAAATAATATTCCTATAGGGTTGGCCTTATCCATGTTAAGATCTTGCCTCACCTTTCCAAAATGGAACAGAATAGTTGGGGGAACTTATACTTACATAGAAAAAATATTAGAAAGTTTTCAAGGAAAAATAAGGTACAATAGTGACCCTCAATCCATTTCAAGAAAAAATGGGGGGGTTGAAATTAACCTAAAAACAGGGGAAAAAGAGTTATTTGATAAAGTTATTTTTGCTAGTCCTCCTCACGAAGTCTTAAAGTCACTCAACGACCCAACAGAAGATGAAAAAAAGAGATTTGGTGCCTGGAAAGAAAATAAAGCTCAAACCCTCATTCATACTGATACAGAAATGTTCCAAAAAAGAAAAGTTAATTATTTTTCGGCTGACCTCATACAGAAAAAAGAAGGGGACGCTGGCTACAACGCTTTTTTAAATGGTCTGTCTGGAATCAAAAAAAATGACATAAAATACAGTTTGGCCTTCAATTTAGAGGATGAAATTGATCCTGAAAAAATTATCCATATCCAAAAACACTCTACACCTTTCTACTCATCTGAGGCCTTCAAATATAGAAATGAAGTCATAGAAACAAATGGGGAAAACAATACATTTCATGTAGGAGCCTATCTTGGAAACGGTTTACATGAAGGGGCCATCTGTTCGGCCTTGAGAGTTTCAAAAATGTTAGGAGGAAAAGTCCTCTAGTTTTAATCAATGTGATAAACCAAATTTTTTATTTTAAATAAAAATTGATTATTTTTTTATAAAATCCTTAATTTTTATCCTCATTTTGTCTTTATTTTAGTGAAGCTTTAACCGATAAATTTACATTACATTACACACAATAGGTCCTAAGAATAATGGTTAAAGCTTTTTTAATTTTTATCTTTTATCTTTTTTCTTTAACGAGCTCAAGTGCTGGCCCTAGGCCTGTTGTTCTTGGAAATGAAAATGATTTTAAAGAGGTTGGAACAAAAATCCAATTTTTAAAGGATCCTTCCGGAAAACTTACTATCGATGATATTAATTCCCCGACATGGGCCTCCAAGTTTGAAACAAGCACAAAAAGCGTACCAAGGTTTGGTTTTACCAAAGACACTGTTTGGTTACGAATTAAAATAATAAACAATACTCCAGATAAAAAATGGATTTTTAATATTGGGCTTCCAACCCTAGACCATATTACATTTTTTAAGGAAAATAAGAATAAATGGATTAAAACATTTGGAGGAGATGCCCTTCCTTCAAAAAAATGGGAAATGAGGTATAAAGAATTTATTTTCACTTTATCAAAGAAAAGAGAATCAACTTACTTTTTCAAAGTTAAAAATCGTGGTGGAATGAATATTCCCATAACTATTATGTCAGAAAAATATTTTAAAAACTCCAAGCAGAACTTTGATATGTTCTACGGAGGATATTTTGCCATTTTAACTATCATGTTTTTTTATAACCTCATTATTGGTTTAAATTTAAGATCAAGAACATATATGTTTTTTGTGGGATATTTATTTTTTTGGGCCATAATGTCTTCTGGCCTTACGGGATACGGAAGATATGTTTTTACAGATTGGATTCCTCTTTCAAACAAGGCCATGATCTTCTCAATAGGTACCTCCCTCATTTTTTTCAACCTTTTTGCAAAAGACTTTTTAGATTTAAAAAATAGTGCTCCAAAGTGGGGAAAGTTTAGTCATCACGTAACGTTAATTGGCACGGCCCTTACTTTTGTGGCGCTTTTCCTCAATTTGCGTGAAGCATTTCTTTTTATTGCAGCGATTGGTTCACTTTTTGCAGGAACGATCCTCACAACTTCTATTTACTTTTTTAGGTCCATGAAACAAGCAAGAATTGCAGTCTACTCATTTTCTATTATGCTTATCGGAGCTTTTCTCAAGGTAGGCACTAGTATTGGTGTCTTACCATCGACATTTTTAATTGAGCAGTCAGTTCTTATTGGTTCAGTAATCCAACTCGTTTTTCTAAGTTTAGGTTTAGCAGACAATTTTAAAATGATTCAAGAAGAATCTCTTAAAAATGCTGAGATGAGATTAAAAGCTGAAAATGAAACTAGATTAATGAGAGAAAGATATGCTGAAGAATTAGAAGAAGAAGTCAGAAAACAAACAAAACAGGCAGTCAATGCTAGAATAAGGGCCGAAGTGTCCGAAAGAGAAGTTGCTAGCCTTATCAACAACATGAGACAATCTGTTTTTTGTATCGATGAAACACATATTATTTCTCCGCCCGTTTCTCATTTTTCCGATAAAATCTTTGGCGAAAGCATTGAAAAGAAGATCATCTACGAAACTCTTTACAGAAGTATGGATAGAAAGGGCGAGGCCTTCTCTAAGGTATATACAGCTTTGGGAATAATATTTAATGCAGATGATTTACAATGGGAAATGGTTAAAGATCTTTTCCCATCAAGAGTTATTTTAAAAGATGATGATGAGACTGAACAAAAAACCTTAAAAATTCGCTATACACCACTTTGGACAGAAGATGGCCTCCTAGAAAAGTTAATGTTTGTTATAGAAGATATTACTGAACTAGAGGCCCTTGAAAAACAAATGAAAGATCAACAAGAAGAAATTTCCAAAAAAGGGCAAATCCTTCAAGAACTTGCTGCAAATAAAAGAGAAGAGTTGCAAAACTTTTTTGATGGTGTAAATAATATTTCAAATGAATCCATAAATATCTGGAAAGAAATAAGGACGGCCCATTATGATAATAATTTTTTAAGTGATAAAATGGAGATTTTTTTAAGAAACCTCCACACAATAAAGGGAAATGCAAGAATTTATGGTTTTTCCGTTATTTCTCAAAAGGCCCATGAAGTCGAAACAAGGGTCATTTCATTTAAAGAAGATAGTTTTGAAGAAAGAGAGACTTCAGACTTCGATGATTATATGGCCGATCTCTATACATTAAGAGGACAAATAAATGAATATTTCTTTTTGGCAAAAGACATTTTTGGTGTTGAGTCGGAAGATGATTCTAAATTCAAAAATGAAATACATGAATTAATGAAAGACTTTGAGTATTGGCTTGGGCAAACTTATTTTAATTCAAAAGCAACAAACTCTCTTTTTACTGGTGCTTTATCCTTTCTTATTAATATTATTCACCTTGATGAAGATATAAGACTTCAAATTTTTTCTTCCTTAAAAAGAATCCTTCATTCGCTAAAAGGGGTTTCTCGTTCAATTAACGAAAAAACTCTTTCTGAAAATATCCATATCTTTGAGGGAACTATTTACGAGCTAAATATGGGCCAGACTTTTTCCCGAGAACAAATTGATGACGTTTTCCAAAGCCCAATCGATATAATAAGGAATGCAAGCCGAAAGTTATATGTCTCATCCTCTCTTTTTAAACCATTTAACCATACTAGTGATGTTTGGTTGGATTTTTATGTCGGCTTCTTTAAACTTGTTAATCTTTTTAAAAATTCAGATGCAGACAAAAAGCAGGAAACGATTCAGACCCTATACTCTCTAAACTACAAGTCCATGGGGCATCACTTTCTTTATATACCCTGTGTTTTAAGATCTATTTATGATTTATTTACACGAGAAGATGTTCTTAATAAAGAAAAGATAAGAAGTGCCTTTCAAAAAATTTGGTCACACTTTAAATTTCTTATTCAAATTGATATTGAAAAAACGATCCCTGGTAATCTGAGAGGAAGTTTAAAAAAAACATTGTCTCAATATGACACTCATGAAGATTGGGAAAAAGGATTAAAAGAAGTTGTAAAGGTTACAGGACTCTCTCAAGACCCCCTCCTCATTAAAATTTTTAAAAGGTTAATAGATCAAAACATCACTATAAATGACTTTATTAAAACTATAAATTTTCTAGAAAATGAAGGACAAGGAAATATTAAAATTACTTTAGATTCCCTTATATCTTCTACAGATGTTAGCGGTCTCTTAAACGACGTTTTCTCAAGTCTTAAAAATAATTTCAGTAGTGAATCTGTTGAAAATATTTTAAAGATCAATAAAGTCGAAAGTGAAACTCTTGAACATCTTATTTCCATTGTTAATGATAGCCGAACTGGTTGGTTTCCTTATCTAGAAAGTATAGATATTATGAGATTTTTAAGAGATTTTATAAAAGTAGAAGATGAGGATAAAAATATAAGGCCAGAAATGTTTGAGGTTTTAGTTGATAACTTCTACTCGCTAAGGGAGCAAATTATTGAAGAAGTAAATTCTCAAGATGGTTTTTCAGTTAACTTAATTGAACAACATTTTGATGCTCTTAAACAAGTCCCAATCAAATACTCCCTTAAAAACCTAAGGATGATGGTTTTAGAAATGGGCAAAGGATTAGGCAAAAAAATTAAATTTTCTCTCAAAGGGGAGCAAGGTTCTCTAAGTAAAGATCATTTGGCCCTTTTAAAAGATGGTATCGTTCACTTGGTAAGAAACTCAGTCGACCACGGTATTGAAGTACCTGAAGAAAGAAAATCTTTAAACAAAGAGGATTTTGGCGTAATTGATATAAAGTGCTTTTTAGATAATGACAACAAGCTTAATGTAGAAATTAAAGACGACGGCAAGGGGATAAATCAAGACCTTATCGTCGAAAAGGCCCTGAGTAAAAACTTTGTCACCCAAGATGAAGTTGATAAAATGTCTGAAGTGGAAAAGTTGAATATTATCTTTTTGCCTAACTTTAGCACAAAGGAAAATGTCACTGAAATATCTGGACGTGGGGTTGGGATGGATGTCGTCAAGAAAAACATTGAAAAAATTGGTGCTACTATAGATCTAGAAACCTCCGTCGGTGATGGGACTACTTTTACCATTAAGTTAAAGTAGGTCTTTCTCCAAGCTAACAAGAAAACTAAAACCAAAAGACAATTGTTTCAAAGATTCAACCCTGCCAGAAGCCCCACCATGACCGGCATTCATATCTGTATGAAGGAGTAATAAATTATTATCAGTTTTTAAAGTTCTTAGTTTGGCCACCCATTTTGCTGGCTCCCAATACTGAACTTGGGAGTCATAAAAACCTCCAGTTACAAACATATGGGGATATTCTTGAGAAACTATATTATCGTAAGGTGAATAAGATTTTATATAATCATAATAAACTTTGTCTTCAGGATTACCCCACTCATCGTACTCTCCTATAGTCAGAGGGATACTCGGGTCTAGCATAGTAGTAAGAGTATCTACGAAAGGAACTTGGGCATAAATTCCATTGTAAAGATCAGGTCTCATATTAGCGACCGCACCTACTAAAAGGCCGCCTGCACTCATCCCCCAAGCATAAACTTTCTTTGGAGAAGTATATTTTTCTTTTATTAAATATTCCGTAACATCAATAAAATCATAAAATGTGTTCTTCTTATTAAGCATTTTTCCATTATCATACCAATATTGGCCCATTTCAGAGCCTCCTCTTACGTTGGCAACTGCATAAACAAAGCCCCGGTCAAGTAAGCTAAAAATTTCTTGCTCAAAATAAGGGTTAACATTGTCTCCATAGGCTCCATAGGCGTAAATAAGAACCGGATTCAAGCCATTTCTATTTAGTCCTTTTTTGTAAACTATTGACACTGGAATGTTGACTCCATCTCTAGATAAGGCAAAAAGCCTCGTCGACACATAATCGTTGGAGTTGAAGTTTGTACCAATTTTCTTTTGTTTTAAAAGAACCTGTTTTTCAGAACCCATATCATATTCATAAATAGTTTCTGGCAATGAAAGCGATTCAACACTAAACCTCAATTTCCTACTTTCAAAATCATAGTTTTCTAAGATATAGGGAGTTGCTGGATTGACAGTAAAAGGTATTACTTTCTGTTCTCCATTTTTCCTATTATAAACACGGTAGGAAACAAGACCGTTCTTTCTTTCTTTAAAAACAATATATTCTTTAAACTGCTCAATCGTTTCTAAAAGGACGTCCTCTCGATGAGGCATAACTTCCTTCCAAGACTTTATACTGGCATTATTAAAGTCCAGTTCCATAAGACGATAGTTTTCTGCTTTTAAATTTGTTTTTATTAAAAAGCGGTCCCCACCATCAAAAACCGTATAAAAATGCCCTTCACTCCTTTCCGAAAGAAGGACCGGTTTTGTCTTGGGAGTATTCGCATCAATAAAATAAGTCTCACTAGTTAAAGTTGCTTCAGACTCGAAAAAAATGAAAGAGTTGGTTTTTGATTTTCTAATATTAACCCAATATTTTTCATCAGATTCATCTATAATTAATTCATGTTTTTTCGATTTTAATGAATAACGAAATATTTTATCCCACCTTAATGTTTCGGGGTCTTGTTTTGTATAAAAAAGAGTTTCATTGTCGTTGGCCCATTCAAAATTTTCGGCAATATCTTTGATTTCAGTTTTTATTACAGTGCCTGATTTTAAGTTTTTTATAAATAAAGTAAAAAAGTTTCTACCCTGTATATCTACAGCATAGGCAAGATATTTTTCATCGGGACTTATTCTCATAGAGGCAAGGTTAAAAAATGAGTGCTCTTTTGAAATTACATTAGGGTTTAATATTTCCTTAGGTGAATTTTTTCCTATAGGACTTCTAAAATAGATTGGATATTCTAAATCACTTTTATACTTTTTAAAATATTCATAGTTTCCCCTTTTATATGGGAGACTATCTTCCTGTTTGCCTAGACGTGAAACCATTTCACTTAAAATAGTTTCATGAAGCTTTTTATGTGGGATCATAGCTTCTTGAGTATAATGATTCTCCTTACGGAGGTATTCCAACACTTCAGGGTTGTCTTTTTCTCTTAACCAATAAAAGTTATCTATTCTTTCATCCCCATGATGTGACAAAGCTCTTCTCTTTTGCTCCGCGACTGGTGGAACTTGAGAATAAAGCGGGTTAAAGGCCACAAAAAGTGATGAAAAAAGTATGAAAATAGACCAAAAGTTCTTCATAAAGCATTTCCTTAAATAGACTTGGCCATAAAAGTAACCATTTCAGTCAACATTTGTCCAATGACGAATCAACAGTTTTGATAAGAAACCCAACGCAATCCGTCACACCAGCGAATTAAGCTGTTTAACTTTCCCAAAATAAAAGCCGAAAAGTTATTCATGAAATTAAAAGGACTTCAAGTAAAAATCTCTGTCCCCGTTCTTGCTCTAACCTCGTTAGTTTTAAGCTTGTATGCTTTTTATTCATACAACAAAAGAGAGAAACAACTTTATGGTGAATTTAATAAGTTAATAAGTGAAACAAAAAGTCGCCTTTCTTCAAACTTGCCTCGACTCATTTATAGAGAAGATAGTGAAGCGATTCAACAAATTGTTGAAACAGAAATAAGACCAAAAGAAATCCATGGGATTGTAGTTCTTGATGAAGACAGGAAAGAGATTCGCTTTGGAATTTACAAAGACTCGAAAGGTAAATTTATAAAATCAAAGGATTTTTCAATTCTTGAGCAAAAGAAAAAAAGGACCGTTGGTGAACTATTTTATAAAGATGATTTTTATAAAGAGAAAGAGCTCGTCGGTTGGTATATTTTTTTCACAAATGATGAATATATTAAAAAGCAATTAGAAGAAGAAGTTTATTCCATTATTTTAACTATATTATTTCTTGACTTGTTTATTGTCTTTGTTATCTCAATTTTAATTAATAAATTAATTATTCACCCTTTACAAGATATTTCTGAAGTTTCTAAAAGTGTTTCAGAAAAAAATTTTTCAAAAAGAGTTCATCAAAAGTACATTACTCGATCCAAAGATGAAATAGCATTACTTTCCAAGTCGATAAATAATATGACAGATAGAATGCAAGTTTTAACAACAAGTTTAAAAAATGAAGTTGATGCGCAAACAAAAGAAATCAAACTACAAAACACCAGTTTTATTAACCTTCTTTCAAATCTTGATCAAGGCTTCATTGTAATAGACTTTAAAGGGGAAGTTGTAAATGACCCAACAAGCAAGACAAAGGAAATCTTAGATACAAATCCAAAATTTAAAAATATTACTGACGTCTTCAAATTAAATAACACAGAAAAAATTTCATTTTTAAAGTGGCTATCTCATATTCAAAAAGGCAACATTCCTTTCAAGGATCTCATTCCTCTTGCCCTATCTCGCCTTGAAAATTTTCGAGGTTTAGTTATAAACCTCGATTACAAACCAATATTTTCGGGAAAAGGAATTAAAAAAATTGAAAAGGTTATTTGTATTTTGAACGACATAACAAAAGAAATAAATGCTCAAAAAAAAATTATCTTCGCACAAGAAAAAAGCGATATGATATTGAGGCTTGTAGAATTTCCTATTGAATTTTTGGATATTTTTTCAGAACTTCAAGAAGTTTTTGAGTTATTTAAGAAAAATAGGTATCACAATAAATTTGAAGAACTTTTTAGACAACTTCATACTTTAAAAGCGCGTTTTGCAAGTTTTAAAATTTCTCTCATTGTAGATAGAATTCATAGTATCGAAAGTGACCTTTTTATTTTAATGAATAAAGGGAATGAAAAAGATTTTAAAACCTTTAGGGAAGGAGAAAAAAAAGAGAACCTCGCTTTAACTAAGGATCACAAAGATCTTGGAATGAAAAATGTCCATGAAAGTATTAAATTTAAAATTTATAACTTAGAAAGTTTTATTAAAGAGTACATTAAAGAAAATAGAAAGATTATTGAACTAGCGCAAAGTTCACTTTCTTCAGGAGACTCATACAATGATCTCCAAAAAGCAAAAGAAGAAATTCTTAAATTTTATGACTCAATAGCTTTAAACTTTATAACAAAGAATATTAAAGATGCCTTTCGCCCTTTCAAGGCGACCGTTGACCAACTTTCAGAAGCCCAGGGTAAAAAGGTCCGTTTTGAAATAGAAGAAACAGACATCAACATTAATTACGAACCTTACAAAGATTTTTTTAAAAGCCTGCATCACGTTTTCCGAAATGCTATTGATCATGGAATAGAAGAAAAAGATAAAAGAATAGATCAAAATAAAAGTGAAGAAGCATTCATAAAAGTTATTTTTAAAAGAAAAGGTCTTTATCGTTTTCAAATAGGGATTAGAGATGATGGGGCAGGAATAGATCACAATAAAATTAAAGATAAAGTTCGAAAAAATCTGGAAGAAATGGAAACAGATGGAGTCGAAAACTTTATTGAAAATATGTCCACAGATCAGGCCATTCAACTTATTTTTGAGCCGGGCTTTACTACAAAATCAGAAAGTTCAACTTTATCCGGGAGAGGAGTTGGAATGGATACTGTAAAAAAGGCAGTGGAAGACCTTGAAGGGAAAGTCTGGGTTGAATCTGAAATTGGAGAAGGAACCCTTTTTGTGGCAGAACTCCCAATCTTAATGAGATAATTTTAGAAAAGAGAGTATAAAATGTTTCAATTTATTACAATTCTTATTACAACTTTACTTATCAGCATGCCTCTTTCACACAGCAAGGAACTCCTTATTGTTTACCCTTCCGACCAAAGTCTTCAACCTGGAATAAAGCTATATCAAAAAGTTATTAAAGAGCTTTATAAAAGGCTCAATATTAAGATAAAATTTAAAAATGTCCATGCGACTCGTTCCCTCATGATGTCGAACTCAGGTAAGGCAGATGGGGAACTTATTAGAACTAAAATTATTGAAAAAAAATTTAAAAACCTTATACGTGTTAACTTACCAATAGATAAAATTCGGTTCTGGGCGCTTACTCTAAACACCAAAATAAATAATGTAAAAGTACCTGAGCTTATGAATAAGTCCATTGTCTTTAAAAGAGGGTTTTTAATTTTTGAGAAAATATTTAAAAATAACAAGAAGGCCAATCGTGTTACAAAAACTGAACAAATTTACCGGATGGTCTTAAACAAAAGGTCTGATTTTGGACTTGTTTTAACACGATCATTTACAAATCCTATAATGAAAGATGATTATAAAAAAATACGAACAATTAATACTAACATTCCCGATATCAACCTTTACCATTATATAAATCGGAAACATAAAAAACTTGCACCGAAAATGGTTCAAATTTTAAAAAAAATGAAAGAAGAAAAATTCCTTAAGAGTACTATGCCCTGAAGTTTATCGAGTTGAGCTCCCAGTATTTAAACTTTTTTAAAAAGTTCCTTGGCCACACTAGCATATTGCTTCATGGCCTCATCAGGAGTAAGGGCCTTAAATGATTTCCAAGAATCATATTTGGCCCTCTCATCAAATTGAATGACACTAGGCCTTTCAAGTTCTTCGGGACAAGGACCCTCATTAACTTGTTTGTAAAGGCCATAGAGAGTTAACTTAACTTTTTGAGGCACTTTTATTTTGAGATTTTTTACTTTGTTTGCCAAAGTCTCAAAATCAGTTCTTACCACCATTTAAAATCTCACCATTACCAGGTTTCATTTTCTTTCATACTTGACCAAATTGACTGGCAGACACCATATTTTAGTCTATCTTCATGGTAAACCCGATCTCTTTTATAGTTTTGTTGATCCGTTATCCAATACCTTTGGACCATTAAAAACTTCTTCCTTCTGCAATTCTTTCGAAACATGCCACAAGACCTTTTGAATTTAGCATCGTACTTTTTCCTTAAAGCTAAATCCTCCCCAACACTTTTTTGTGTTTTAGCATCATATTTTTTAAGATCAAGGCGGGCATACATATCATCATAGGCACCAATCAAAATATCTAGAGTTTTATCATGGGCCGCAGATGGAAGCCATCCAGCTTTTGAGTAGGCAAGATAACCATGTTTTTCATCCGGGTCGTTTGAAGCGTTCCATGCTTTTTTACAGAATTTTTTAATATCTGCTGGCTGGTTTTTCATATGATTTGTTTTAAAGGTCATAGGCATAGTGAGTTTATCGCCACTTTTAATCGCTTGATTGGGATAAACAACCTGACTTCCCTTTGTCCCCCAATCAGTGACAGACCCTACATTGAGTTCACTTAAAATATTTTTGTTCAAATACTTATGCTCCTTAACATACCCATAATGGGTATGACTTGAGACGTAAGTATAATATTTAAGATCGTTAAACATATCACCCATCCTCAAACGTCCTAACGGAAGAATCGTTTCAAAAGGATGATGGCCCATAAAAACATAAACTGTTGAGTTGGGATCATGTTTCTTGTTATTTTCTTTTAACCACCCTTTAACAAGTTCTTGCTGACCCCGTTGGACCGCACCATGGTCACCAGGGTTTACTTTACCTATCCACTTAGCAAAGCGACCAAAGATTCTATTAAAGTATAGGTTTGGATTGATGTAGTAATCTTGGGTATCAAGGAGGATTCCTCTGTAATGAAAAGGCTTAGTTCCAGGAGGGTTTAAAGCAACTTCCTGAACCAAAAGGGACCTGTATTCAACCCTGACATCATCCTTTAAAGGCTTCATATAATGAACCCTTTGGAGAAAACTTTTAGGGTCTTTGGCCTTCCAGTCACAAATTCTAAAACGAGTACTTGGCTCAGTTAAACCCATTTTCGTCGCCTTTTTAGTTTCAATGCATTTTGCATCTTTACTTTTATAGGTGAAATCTTTTTTAAGTCTGGGGAACCGGGTACTTTGAGTAGAAAGTTGTGATAAATAGGCCAGAATGAAACTACCCTTTGTTAAAATTCTACTTTTAAGTCTTTTAGGTTTTTTATTGGGGTAGTCATCATCATTACAAGCCGCGGCCCAGGTTTGTTTGATACCACCTGTTTTTCTTAAATGACTTCCAGCTGTGTTTCCAAGAAAGAAAAAGTCATGGTTTCCAGGAACCATAACCCAGCCTTTATGCATCTGCTTTCCCAAAATATCGGGTTGCATTCTGTAGGTAAACTTATTCCATTCATTCCAACAAGCAATATTGGTTGCATCTCCAAGGTGAATAATATAATTATCTTTTCCTTGCATTCTTATTGTATGTTCCATGTTATCTGGAGCAAAAAGGTCGAGCCTTGGTGGCCTTATCGCAACGACTACAATTTTATCAGCAATTTTCGTCCTCATTAATTGAGGGTCACCCAAGAAATTATTAAATTGATTATCTGACATAAAGTAAAAACCAAGGTCATTGTATATTCGATTGCCTACATCTTTTAGTATCATTTTATTCTTTGGAATTATCTTTTTTAGCTTGTCCTCGATTTCATCAAAGGCCTGGGTTTTAAAAGATACTAAAAATAACCCTATCAAAAATAATCTAGAAAAAAGCAAAGTTACATTATTCATTTTTAACCTCTAATATCATATTTTTATTGAGTTAATTTTAAGTTTTTTCTTTGATGGAATCAATCCCTAAAGCTCTTCCTCAAAACAATAGAAATGGACATTTATAGTTGATTTTTTTGCTTCTCAAATATCGGTCATAAGTATCATCTCGAATATGCCTTTTATTTAAATTCAGAAGGTTGTGGACAACTAAACTAAAGAATTTTTTTTTTGGCATTTAAGTTGGTAACTTTATACACGACCTTTTCTAGGGACTACTATTTGATTTTAAGCCTTGAAAGCTTAATAGGTTTTGAATTAATTTTTTAAATAGGAAAATAAGAAATGGTACAGACTATTTTGCTCAAAAGATTCTAAAACATTTTTTTTGCCATTTTCACAATATCCTGAAAAAAGTTTAATTTTGACCAGCTTCTGTGAAGGCCTTTCTGATAAGCGAGAGCATTCTTGTAGTAGAAAAGAGCATTGACCTTATTTTTAAATTGATTGTTTTTTGTATGAATAACTTTCCCAGGAGTTCCCATAACAATTGAATTATCTGGAATAATGGTTCCCTCTTTAAGAAACGTATGACCAGCTATAATGCAATTATTTCCTATTTCACAACCATCCATAATCGTAGAATTAATTCCAACAAGGCAATAATTTCCAATTTTACAGCCATGAAGGGTCACTCTATGAGTAATAGAACAAAACTTCCCTATGTGGGTCCCTGTTTTTATTCCAACATGGATCATAGCGAAATCTTGAATATTGGTCATTTCACCTACTGTTACATCTTGCATTTCTGATCGAACAACTGAATATGGCCAAAACGAACTGTCTTTTTCTGCCTTAACTTTACCGTAAATATGAACAGTCGGATGAATAAAGGCGCAATTTTTCACATCAACATCATTACCAAAATTCATTTTTTCTCCTAAGGATTGAATAATAAATTCTATTTCCTAATCGAAGTAATGAAAACCTCCAAAATATTGACTAAATACCCTATTCATTTTTTTCAATTTTAATCGGGAGTGATTTCATATCTATTTGATAGATATCTGAAACTAGAAATCAGAATTTTACTTCATAGCTTATACGGAAACCTACAACGCTAGTCACCAAAACTCAATAAAACTTAGACACTTCTCTTGCGAACTTAGGCTTTAGGCCTTCCCCTTCATCATGTCGTAGATATCCTGATAGGTGAAAGGTTTGTGAATCGACCCCTTTATATTAAGTTGGTCAAGAGACTTTTGGGCCTCAGAATCGATATTGCCAGAAACAACATAAATTTCTGCTTTATTATTTCCGTCCTTATTCACTGTTTTTCTTATAAGTTCTATTCCATCTACAACAGGAAGGTTTAAATCAAAGATCATATAGTCAAACCCCCCAAAATTAATTTCTTGAAGGGCCTTACCACCATCATAGCAACAGGCCACTTGGATATCATCAAAGATATTGATAAGATGGCCAGTTAGAATTTCACAAAGGTCTCTATCATCATCAACTATAAGAACTCTTTTTCCTTCCATGGTTCTGTCTCCTATAAAAATTTTACCCACTCCAAGCAATAAAAAGCAAAATTTAAATTTAAGAAGGAACAAATTTTCCTAAGTTAAATTCTGGAACAGACATTTTCTAAAGTGAAACGAGATGGATCCTTTAGTTTTCCTTTTCTTATTTTTTCTTTTAAAAAGTAATATGAAAATGACTTTTTCTTAAAGGTCGAATAATATCTTTTCCTTGCGGCCAAAGCTTTAAAAGAGCTCTCATTACAATAATTTAGCATATTTGTTTTGACCTTTTTCCAAAATGACTCTCTGAAATAATTTGGATAATAAGTCTCATCTAACTCTGGTGTAATATAAGGGGTAATATCAACCTTTTTTTGAAGATACCATTGGCCATTAATATTATTTACGTATGGATTTTCACTGCCACAAATATTATGAAAAAGACGTAGCCCCTGGTAATTTGCCTCCATATCCGCAAATGAAAAAAGTCCGGAAACAAACCGACTTTTTCCTGTTATCGTGCTTTCTTGGAAAACGCCAAAGTTAATGGCCTTCTCAAGCGCCTTTCGAAGCGCCTTATCCTTAGAAAACTTCTTCTTATAACGTCTTAGAAAAAAGCTAAATGTTTTGTAATAATTAAGGCCAATAAATGTAATATGAGAAATTTTATCTGCACCGAGCCTAACTCCATTTACCTCAAGTGTAGGTGACAAAAACCTATTGTCTCCTATACCAATATCCCATCTTTTCAACCCATAATAGATTGAATCTTCGTAAAAAAGTTCTCGATTTGACGATTGACGAGGTATTTGGTCAATGGAGTTATTTTTTCGAATCGGCATATCTCTTAGACTCTTTTTCCCCGACCCAACCTCTTTTGCAAAGTTTTTCGTCAACTTATAGCAAGAATAATTTTTTCTATTGGCCTTCTCAACAGCTCGAACTAAATTCTGATTTATAATCTCATTAATAGGCCCTGTGGAGTCCTCGATGTATTTGTTTAAAGCAAAGAGTTGATCAGTTTCTGATGAAAACCCAACAGACAAAAAAATTGGGGTAAAAAGAATAAAGAGTTTTATTAGTTTTATAATATTCATGTGCACCACCTTTTCAATATTCTATTTCAAATATACCAAATCATTTCAGTAAATCAAAAAATGAAAAAGAAAAGCGATGATCGACTATTGCAGTCAACAATTACGCGGCCACCTTTTTTTGGAACTTTTTAGGAAGCTCTTCCTGGATATTTGAGGTTTTATCCAAAAATTGCTTATATGGGTTTATCAAATTGTTTTCAAGAATTGATTCATTTAAAAACCTTCTTTCAGGCATCATCTTGACAAGAAACGACATTTTTCCAAAAACACTGCTAAGTTCCACCTCCCCTATTCCTTGGAGAAGAAAGTAAATTAACCTAGAGCGTTGTTGAATCAAGTCTATCGTCCTTTCAAATTCAGGATAAAGCTTTGCAACTTGAACAACTTTTTTAAGCTTTTCTGAATCAATACTTTCAACTTTTCTAACTAAAAAAACATATTCAAAGAGATTCAAGAAGGTTGTTTTAATATCTTCCACCTTTTCCAAAACAGTATCCAGCAATTTAATATTTAAGCTAAAATCAATATTAATGAACAGGGCCAAGCTGCCTTGATATTTTAGAAGGTGATCTAAAATGTCACAAACAATATTAGTTGACTCAACTTGGTAATCGACTTTTTGCGAAGGGTCCAACAAATTTTCCATCGACCACTTTAGCTCATCTAAAATAATTGAAAGCTCATTTTCTAGGAAAAACGTGCGCTTTAAATCGGTGAATGTTGTTATTAAGTGTTCTTGAAAGTATTCCTTATCGTATGTATCAGAAAGAGGTGAAACGAAATTCTCTAAAACAGAAAATACATTTTGGATACTTGTTTTACATTTTTTGGCCAATTCTTTTTTATTTTTAATTTTTGAAATTTCTTTAATAAATAAAAAATTAAAATATTCTCCACTCGAATCTAGGTGATAATCTTCTAATTCTGTAATATCCTCCCCAACACATTGAATGGCCTTTACAAGGCCCTTTGCATCTACTATCGCTCCATAAGATAACTTTAAACTTATTCCCTTACCTTTTCTCTTTCCAGGTAAGAAGACCTTCTCGGGAAAACTATGTTCTATCCCAATAAACTGAAATCGATCGACTTCAAAGGCAAAATCAAAGGCATTTTTTAAACTAGAATGCTCTTTAGTTCCTTTTCTTATATTAAAATAAAGAAGTTCAAATATATTTTTCCCTACAATATTGTCTTCAAAAATTTCTTCCGAGTATTTAGAAACAGGTGAAGATATTATAAAATCCTTACCAAAAGTGAAAATGGCCTGTTTCATATTATTTAGAAGATCATTTAATTTAAATTTTTCTTCTTGTATTTCCTTTGTTGCCACCCCAATCAATTTATTTAAATTTAAATTTAAATCGACCATATTTTTGTGGGAAGCGCCTACCTTTTTCCTCATTTTATTAATCGAAACAACCACTTCATCAATTTCATCTTTCTCCTGTTTACTTTTTCTTTCAAGGATCAAATCAGGTTTGCTTAAATCTGTGTGGTCAAGAGACTCAACATACGAGCTTATTTTATCTAAGTGTTTAACAACTAAATGTTTAAAAATGCCATAGATGATTAAAGAGATAAAAATAAGTTGAAAGAATTGAACAATTGCAAAAAAGGTTAACTGTTTTTTAATTTTTAAATTTAAATTTTTTTGAGTTGCTTGAACACTTAACGTTCCTATATTCAATGGCTGGTTTTCAGCATTTTCAGAGTCCACGTACATTATTTTTATTTTTTTGAAAGAATAACTATCTTCTTCTTTTTCACCCAGCTTAATATGAAAATTGTATTCTTGCTCGCCGTCCCTAATTTCTATAAAACTTATATCTGGATCACTTATAATTCCTTCCATTACACTCTTAACTTGCTCAATATCCATTTTATAGAGAGACAATGACAAAGAATTCATATGAGATTTTTCAATTTGCTTGAAACGATTTTTGATGGATTTTTCAAAAAGTGAATATTCGTTGTAAATAGAAATCGTCATTCCAACAATTCCTATTAAAACTGCACATGATATTACGTAAAAAATTAATTTATTGCCCGTTGATATTCTTTTAATAAAAAAACCCTTAAAAAATTAATCTACCCCTGTCTATCGACACCTAAAACGAAAAACTTTTCCGGTCGGTTATTTTTTTTACCTTCATTTCTACAGTTAAATTTTTTATGATAATTGATTAAATATAAGATTAATTAAGACTTTTTTATTTAGGGTTTGTTATAAAAGTAATATTTCTTCTCATTCCTCACATCGGGCCCTCAAAAACTTATAGGGCCAAAAGCTTTGGGAATTTCAGCATCAGAACTATCTAAAAATTTATTCATTAATGGTGATAGTCCTAAGAAAAAACTTTTTATCAAAGGAATTTTTTTTGAATGGCCCGCATGCCCTGACCCTATAACCTTAACAAATTTTGCATCTAATAATTGGGAAAAAAAAGGTATCTTATTGATATCGATTATTTTATCTTTTTCCAACCCAATAACCAAAATCCGGGGAAGTTTCTTATCCTTAAGTAAACTTTTTAGAACTTTATCTGGATAGGTAATATCAAGGTTTTTATATGAATTGAAGTAAGCATCCCAATAACCGGCCCCATATTGCTTTAACCTTCTTTTGACTATCGACTTTTTCAAAAAAGTGGGAATTTTTTTGTGGTCCATATGAATATATTCTAGCAATGATTCAAACTCTTCTAAACTTTCCCAAGCATATGTTTCTTTTAATCTTCCTTCTTTAATGATCTTAATAAAACTTTTGGTATAAACCATACTAAACCCAGCAGGAGCTACAAAAATGGCCTTTCGAATTTTATCTGGAATTTCGCCCACCAACAGAGCACCACTCCCCCCACCAAGACTATAACCGATCAGGTCAAATTTCTTTATCTTTAATTTCTGTAAAAGGTTTTGAAAATGCTTAGCGTATGAAAGAACCCAATGTTTTCCAGATAAAACCTCATCCCTTAAAATTTTTGCTGAGGCAACCTTGGCCTTTCCATGTCCTGGATTTTCAAAAATAAAAAGAGGACGCTTATGATCTTTAAAAACTTCAGCAAAAGGACAAAGCATGGAGGCCTCCATAGAGCCACCCGGAAGAATAACAATGGGGACACCGACCCCTTCCTTTTTGAGATAATGTGCGACTTTATGGTCAGAATTCTCTAAACTCGCAGTTTGCCAATGAAAACCCTTGCAGTCTTCATATATTCCTTTGTCTATGAGGAGCTTTCCGACTTCAACTTGATAAATATAAAAAATTAAATAGACGAATCCACACATTAAAAATAATAAGAAAAACAATTTTTTAAACGGCCCAATATTTTTGAAAATCATAACTTTATTGTATCATAAGCCCAGTTTTCCTCTTTATAAATTGGATTATATCCACGACACGGATTCACAGTGACAAACAAAAAGCTTGAAAAAAAATACCTATTCTGGCCCATTATGATGGCCTGTACGGTAACGGGGCAAAGTCCTGATGTCGGGCCGCTATTTCTCACCTGCGAAATTAATCAACTCAAAACCTCAATATTGAGGCCCTACAAAATGAATTAAAACGGCAAGGGGCGAAATCAGATTAAATAAGTCAACCTTAAGGAAATAAAACGCTACTTTATATGTATCACAATCAACAGATAAAGGAATATACGTATCTTTTGGCTTTTCACAGAAAGATTTATCTATTAAAACCGCCTTTTGAACCAATTCGTTCCTTAAGCTAGAATGGATTAATTGAAACTTTAAAGGAGCGAACCTTATGAAGATTTTTCTAATTGTTAGCGCTATTTTGCTTTGCCAAGCATTACCCGCTAAACAACTAAGGTTCCAATCTATTTATAAGAAAAGTATTTTTAGGTTAACAAACATTATCCCAGAAATTGAAAAAATGAGAACGGATGGAAAAGAAGTCTATCAAAAAGCGGTTGATGCCATAAAAAAAAATCAAATTATCGATGCTGATTTATATGAAAAAATTAATTTAACGACGGCCAAAATTTTAGCAGTCCAATCAGAGTTAGAGGAAATTTCCATTGACCTTAAGGATGCTGAAAAAAACTTTGTTAAAATGAAAAATATTCCAACCTTACTAGAAGTAATGGCCCTTTTATCAACCCATATTCTTATGCAAGACAATTATCGTTATACCCTTAAAAAAATAAATAAATACAAACGACTAAGAAAACTCATCAATCGAGGTGATAAAACATTTGGTACAAAGAAAAACGAACTCATTCGTTTCACAAAAAAATACACACAAAGAGACATAAGAAAAAAAATTGATCAGGAATCAAAATTTTATAACGGAGTTAAAAGAACTCTCCCTTTCGTTCTCCGATTGAAGGACGCTAAATTTTTAGATGAAATTATTTCAAAATCAGGGCGGTATACAGAAGGTGAACTTTTTATCGACAAATCAATCTTCAAAAATCTAAACAGACACGCCCGGGAATACAGGGCCAAAATTATAAATCACAAGGATCTTGCAGGAACTGTTGGGTATGAATTTGTAAACAAGGTATCAAAAATTTTAGGGAACACCATTCTTGGCTACCAATGGCGAGAAGGTACTCTTAAAAAAAATAAAGAAATTGTTTCTCATTTGAAGTCCATACTCAGACCTTTAGATATTGCGAACTCAAGGATTAGGAATAAAGTCTCCTCATTCGCCATTCCTGGTTTTTGGACTCACAATGCTATTTGGATAGGTACAGAAAAAGACTTGAAAGACCTCGGAATTTGGCATCATCCTAAAATTAGGCCTTACCAGAAGAAAATCAGATCAGGGGCCTCTTTCTTGGAAGCGGATAAACCAGGAGTAAGGCTTGCCACCATTCCTTTTTTCCTAAAAAACTTAGATGATGTTTCTCTAA
Source organism: Bacteriovoracales bacterium (assembly GCA_028346125.1). Lineage (GTDB taxonomy): Bacteria > Bdellovibrionota > Bacteriovoracia > Bacteriovoracales > Bacteriovoracaceae > UBA7317. Next base: position 54,977 of record JAOMEV010000014.1, read on the forward strand.
TGAGACATAAGGGACTTATCAAAAACCCTGACAAGAAATTCATCAAAGAAAGAATATTAATCGCCATTGGCCACGTTGGGAAACAGTACGACTTTAATTTTGACTTTGCTTACGGAGACAAAATTATTTGCTCAGACGTTATTCACTTCAGCTTTCCAAACGTAGGCTTTGAAATAAAAAAAATCGCCGGACGTCATATAACCACTCCAGATGTCGTAGCAAGAGAAGGCTTTGAAGGAAGAAGCTTTGAAATCCAAGCACTCTATATTTATGGAAAAAGGGCCAAAAGAAATCTTACCCAATTGTTTACGGATCTGACAAATAACAAAAGTCCCTCCGCCAATTAAAAGGGTTTTACTCAAACGTATTAGAGCAGTAGGCCTGTCTAGCTGAATATATGGAAGGTTTTACTCGTTCCGTTCTTGTTTGACCCCATACCATTGATTGGGGAAAATAAGAGATAAGTATCCTTGGAAAACATTAGATTAAAAATGCTTCTAAAAAATACCATTTTTTTTTTTACTTTTTATCTTTTTTTTTCTAAACACCTATGGGGCTGGGGAATAACCTTAGACCCTTTCATTGGTGGGCAAGGTTTAGGCTCTTCAGAATTCACCTATACTTACCAAAATGGAACTACACAATATCATTCCAAAGTTTGGGACTATACCTATGGGACGCGACTAAGCTATATAATTTTTGAAAAATGGCGGTTTCTTATTGATGGTGGTGCAGAATACTATCAAGGCAAAGAAGTAAATACTCGCTACAGCTTGAGTGATAAGTGGGACAAATCAAACTTGGGGTTTTTTCTTTCCTTTGGGTGGAGAGATCTTTTTTTGAGAGGGTCATATTACTTAAGTTCCCAAAAAAAACTGACCGAAGATAATAATGTAGGCATTGGTGACCTTAATGACAAACTGAAAGGAAAGGGTATTGGGGTCGGCCTTGGATATGTTTTTTTAGATCGGTATAAGGTTAACTTTGACTATAGATCCCTTACTTACAACAACATCGGATCGAGTGCTCTTCCCTCTTCCATTAATTCAGAAGTTAAGGATCAAGAATTCTCTATTGCAATAAGTATTCCTTTAACTTTTAGATACCGACCTGTCTCACTCAACTTGGACTTTTTTAAACCTAAAGAAAAGATTTTAACCAAGCAGCTGGGGTCATTGGCCAATGATCAGGCAGGAGGAATTGCTTTAGACGATTATAGTAATATCTACATTACAGGCTATACGGAAGGCAATTTGAATGGTGTACCTAATGCCGGAGATGCCGATATTTTCCTGGTTAAGTATAACAAAAATGGAAAAAAGCTATGGTCACATTTAATTGGAAAGTCCTCTACTGATGTTGGGAATGGTGTAGCAGTTGACTATAACAACAATGTCTATATTGCAGGTTCTACGGATGGCGGAATTGATGGTGGATCTCGTCCAGGAAATACTGATATTTTTTTAGTTAAATATAATAAAAATGGCCTTTGGCAATGGTCCCAACAACTTTGGAGACCATCAACGGATTACGGCTATGCTTTAGATGTCGATTTCAGGGGAGATATTTATATTGTTGGTGCTACCGATCGTCCCTTTTCAAAAAATAGTAAAAGAAGAGAAAAACACATTCTTGTTGCTAAATATAATCGTTCAGGCCAAAAATTATGGACCAAAGATATCAGATCAAATGCAGTTGGGAGCGGGATTAAAAGCGATAAACGTGGAAATGTGTTTATTTTAGGAACAGCATCAAATAGATCTGGGGAAGATGAAAATATCGTCTTATATAAATTAAACTCTTACGGTAAAGTAAAATGGGCCCGCAAAATCAGGACCTCATCACGAGATACAGGAGAATCCATAACCCTCGATAGTAATGGAAATATCTATATCCTTGGGGCCACTACAATTCCCTCTTCTAGAGGCTCTTCTTCCTCATTACTCCCAAGTTTTAAATCAAATATACTTCTTGTAAAATTTAGTCCATCGGGAAAAGAAATATGGTCTAGAACTATAGGAACTCTTGAAGAAGATTTTGGTAGTGATATGGCCCTCGACTCTAAAGGAAATATTTATATCACTGGACACACCCGAGGGTCCTTTCCTGATTCTTCAAATATTGGAGGTCCTGATATTCTCGTATTAAAACTTGACCCCTTTGGAAAGCAAATTTGGAGTAAACAATTTGGAACCCCTTACGAAGATTATGGAAACGCATTGGCCATTGACTCAGCTGATAATATTTCTGTTACGGGTTTCACATTTGGAGACCTTGATGGAAATAAAAATAAAGGTGGTTCTGATATTTTTTTAGTTAAATTTAACTCTTCAGGAGAAAAATTATAAAGTTCCTTAAAATAAATTCATATGTTTTCATTTTTTTTATTCTGATCTCTTGTGGTAAAGAAACCCCTCATAATTGGTCATACTGCTGGGAAAGTAATGGAAATAATATTAATTCTTGCACTACAACTCAACAAATAGGATCCTCTTATTTTGATTTAGGGAAAGATATTTCAATTTATTCAACAGATGATATCTACGTTATAGGTAGCACTGAAGGTGATTTAGATGGTTTTACAAATTCTGGGGGAGTAGATTTTTTTATTCTAAAGTACAATTCAAAAGGTTGGAAGCAATGGAGCTCTTTAATGGGCTCAGCAGAAAATGATTATGCTTTAGCAAGTGATGTTGATTCCTCAGGCAATCTTTATGTAACTGGCCGCAGTGATGGTGATGTTGATGGAAATTTAAATCAAGGTAATGATGACGCTTTTTTAATAAAGTATAATTCGACCGGTACAAAACAGTGGACAAAAACGATAGGAACAGTCAAAGACGATTATGCAAAAGATATCTCTGTTTATGGCACTAGCAACGTATATGTTGCAGGAAACACTACAGGAGATATAATAGGTGATGGATTAGGAAATGATACCGTACATGGTGTTTACGTCAATAGCTCAGGTCACATTTATGCTGCCACTGCTGGGGGAGTTTCAATTTCTACAAATAGCGGTATCAGCTTTACTCATAAGAGCACTTCCGATGGTCTAGGACATAACAATATAAATGCAGTCT
>JAOMEV010000140.1 GCA_028346125.1 Bacteriovoracales bacterium
GCTTAGACCTTTCGCCAAGAATTAGCTTTTTTTCTCTTGATTGTCTGGCAAAAAATTGGTCGATCCAATCTTGAGAATAGGTTTTAAGCTCATTTTCATCAAATTCATGAAGGAGTTCCTCATCAAGAGGGTATGTTTCAAGAATTTTAAGAACCAGGTTTTTTCCCAAAAAGGATTTTCTCATTAAACGTATCAGAGTCACACTTTTTAAGAGTATAAATAATTTGATTAAAAGGTATTCAAAAACTCTTCGAGGATGCCATTGAAAAAGAATAGGGGTAATTGTTGTTTTTATTTTTTTTTGTCCTGCATGGGCAAGGATATCTGTGAGGGCCTTTAGAGGAGCCTCTTCAACAGGTGTCTTTTCTCTTATATGGAGTAGAAAATTTCCAGATTGAAGGTTTTCAACGTTAAGGGCCTCGGACCTTTTAATGCCTTTTACTTTTTTATTGGCAAATTGAATGGGAACCGACGAGTGATAAAGGGCCGATTCAATGAGTTTTTCCTCAACGATATTCTTAGGAGCACATAGAAATATGTTGATTCCCTCATTTGGAATGTCTTTTTTAGGAAAAGAGAATTTAACTTTCTTTGTTCCTAAGTAGTAGTAAAAGTTATTCCAGATTTTTGATTTAAAGTTTCCCATGAGATAAGACCTCTAAGATTTTTTTGATTTCCTTAGATACACGATTTCCTTCTTTTTTACCAATTCACTTTAAACTCATATTTTTTGTGTGAAGTGTTATTCCTGGAGAGGTCTGAACTTCTTCCACTTTTCCCTAATTTTTACTTCTCCCTTTATCGGATTTTGGCAAATACCTTGTGAACAAAGGTAGAGAACAGGTTCATTTTTCTCATCCGAAATTTTGTCCTTAAGAGAAGGAAGATTAGCATCATCTTCTGTTAGAAAGTATTCTTGAGGTCTTAGACCTTTGAGTATTAGGGTTTTAAGTTTCTCATCTCCATTAATAAGAATGACTTCAATAGGTCCGTTGTCAAAAAGTGAGTACTCCCTGATAAGTGCCGGAAGGCCATGGGGGCTTTGAACAATTGGCGAAGAAAACTCCTGAAAAATGGCCTTGGCCTTTCTAAGGTAATCAGGTCGCCTCAGGAGGTGCCCAAGTCTCGTTAAGACTCCTGCTATTTGTCCATTACCTCCAGGGACAGAGTTATCGTAGGGGTTTTTTGACCGGATAATGAGATTTTCACTGTCATGAGCAGTATAGAAAAAACCTCCCTTATTTTGATCAGAAAAATAAGTGACACAACTCTTGGTTAAAATTTTGGCCCTTTCCAAAAATACTGGACCCGCACCCACTTTTTGGAGCTCCATGCAGGCCATGGCAACATTGGCGTAATCCTCCAGCGTTCCATTATGCTTTGTTATACCATCTTTCCATGAGGATTTAAGCCGCCCATTTTCTTGAAGGCTTTTCCAGATAAAGTTAATGTTTTTTACTGCTGCTTCCAGATACTTTTTTTCTCCTGTAACCCGATAGGCTTTGGCCAAAGCCGTAGACATAAGCCCATTCCATGAGGTGAGTACTTTTTCATCTCTTAGGGGAGCTACTCTTTTTTTTCTTATGTCGAAAAGCTTTTTTCTCCAGAGGTAAAAGTCATCGAGAGTTTTATTGTGTTCTTTAAGGTCTTCTTTGAGATCTCTTTTAAGATGTAGAACTTTTCCATAAAACCAGTCATGGGGAGGCGTCCCTCCACGAAAAGATATATTTTCCCAAGGGATATGGGGGTCTATAATTTGGAATATTTTACAAAAAATCTCACCATCTTTTTTTCCTAGGGTCTTTTCAACTTCCTGTTTAGACCAAAGAAAGAACTTTCCTTCGATAGACTCACTATCAGCGCAGGTGGTTGAAAAAAAGCCTCCCTGCTCGTGGACCATTTCAGCGAGGACATAATCACAAATTTCTTTGCCTATTCTCAAATGAAAAGAATGATTAATGAGTTGAGATGCCTCAAAATAGGTTTTTGCCAAAAGAGCATTGTCATAAAGCATTTTTTCAAAGTGGGGAACCAGCCAAATATCATCTGTTGAGTACCGGTGAAAACCACCTCCAACGTGGTCGTAAATGCCTCCCAGTGCCATTTTTGTCAGAGTGAGGTCGAGGTGATGGGAAATGCGGTCACTCTTTCTTTGGTCGTAGCCTTGATGGAGGTACTCTGAGTAAAGGTCAAGTTTGAGGGAGCCTGGAAATTTGGGGGCCTTTCCGAAACCACCATCAGAGGCATCAATTTCTTGATCAATGATTTCTAGTGACCAATTAAGAATATCTGGAGGAAGTGGACTTTCGGGGAGGTCTTGAATCATGATTTTTTTCAAACTTTCAATAATACTCTGTCCCTTTGTTCGCAGACTTTTTTCATTACTTTGCCAGGCCTTGGATAAACTTCTTATGACTGCCAAAAAGCCGGGCCTTTGGGGTGTATCAAATTTGGAAAAGTATGTACCAGCAAAAAAAGGTTCACATTCTGGAGTAAGGAAGAGGCTCATCGGCCATCCTCCTTGCCCAGTAATTGATTGAAGAGAAGTCATATAGATATCGTCTATGTCAGGCCTTTCTTCGCGGTCTACTTTTATAGAAACAAAATATTGGTTGAGTTCTTTGGCAATCTCAATGTCATTAAAGCATTCCTTTTCCATAACAAGGCACCAATGACAAGCGCTATAGCCTACGGAAAGGAATATTGGTTTATTTTCTTTTTTTGCTTTTTGTAAAGCTTCCTCTCCCCAAGGGTACCAATCAATAGGGTTTTTTAAATGTTCGAGAAGATAGGGAGATGTTTCACCTTCAAGGTGATTGTTTTTTTTATTCATGAAGGCCTTCTTTATTTCATTGTAGGCATACTAAAGTTGGTCCCCTTTCTTATT
>JAOMEV010000141.1 GCA_028346125.1 Bacteriovoracales bacterium
GTGGGGAGACTTACCGCATTGAAATTAATCAACCTGAAATGGTCTAAAAAATGAAAAAAACGCATAAAATATGGATCATTACCCTTTTCCCAGACTTTTTTGAGTCTTTCCTTGAAACGGGGCTTGCCGGTCAGGCCTTAAGAGGGAAACGAGGTGTGGACCTTTCAGTAGAACTCGTTCAGCTGAGAGACTTTTCAGAGAGCTCCTACAAAGGCGTCGACGATGCTCCCTACGGCGGTGGCCCTGGAATGGTCATGAGGCCCGACATATTGAAAAAGGCCCTTTGGGAGGGGGTTATTGAAAAAGGACAGTATGGTGAAGATTATAAAGATAAGCTTCATGTCGTATTTCCTGGCCCTAGAGGAAAAAGGTGGAATCAAGAGGTCTGTATAGACTTTTCCAAGCGTATCTGGGGTGAAGAGAGCAAGGACCTAGTCTTTATTTGCGGGCGCTATGAGGGTGTGGATGAGCGCTTTATCCAAAATTATGTTGATGAAGAAATAAGCCTTGGGGATTACGTCCTTACAGGAGGGGAATTAGCTGTTATGGCCATTATTGATTCGGCCATCCGCTTTTTACCCGGGGTTTTGGGGAATAGAGAAAGCTTTGAGAAGGAATCCTTTAATGGTGGACTTTTAGAGCACCCACAGTATACAAGACCCCGTACTTTTGAGGGACGAGAGGTTCCAGAGGTCCTCTTATCAGGGCATCATAAAAAAATAGAGGCCTTTGAAAAGGCCGAATCCCTAAGAATAACTAGAGCTTACAGGCCGGACTTGCTGGAGAAAGAATGACAAAAGAGAATGACCTTCCCCCTGTGTACCTAGGGTTGGTGCATCACCCAATTAATAACAAAAGGGGTGAGGTTGTCACAACTTCGGTCACAAACCTTGATATCCATGATATTTCAAGGAGTTGTCGTACATTTGGCGTTAAAAGTTACTTCATTGTGACTCCTCTTCAGGCACAACAGTCCCTTCTAGAGAGAATATTAGGCCATTGGAACGAGGATAAGTCTTCTGTTTACAACCCAGATAGGAGTGATGCTCTCAGTGTCGCCAGTGGTGTTTCCTCAATTGAAGAGGCCAAAGAGAGTATCCTCGAGAAAGAGAAAGAAGCTGAAGGTGTCATGGTTGTTGTGACGGGGGCGAACTTTAAATCATATGATGGCATGACACATGATTTAAAAGAAAAAATGAAAATTGACAAAAGACCGATATTACTGCTATTTGGTACAGGATGGGGACTTACTGCGCCTGTCGTGGACGGAGCAGATTTTAGGTTGGAACCTCTTTTTGGCGCAAGCTCAGACGGTTACAATCATTTATCTGTGAGATCTGCGGTTGCGATCTATTTGGATCGTCTTCTAGGTGCCTCTGGGTTTAAATAAACGGCCGAAGGAGCTTTTATAAAAGTTTCTTTTAAAAAAGGTCAAAAGAGAATTGTGAGGAAAAAATGAATTTGATTGATGTAGTTAACGAAGTCCACGCTAACCCAAAAGTGAAAGATCTACCTGATTTTAGAACAGGAGACACTATTGCTGTTCACGCAAAGATCACTGAAGGATCTAAAACACGTATCCAGATCTTCCAAGGTGTTTGTATCTCTATCAAGAGAAAAGAAAGAATTAACGGACACTTTAGAGTAAGAAAAATGTCTAGTGGAATTGGTGTTGAGAGAGTTTTTCCTTATCACTCACACAATGTTGAAAAAGTTGAAGTTATTCAAAGAGGGAAAAGTCGTAGAGCGAAGTTATACTACCTCAGAGAGCGTTCTGGAAAATCTGCTCGTATTGCTATCGATTACGACAGAAAATAATTCAAAAAAAAATCTTATTTTTAATAAAAGGGGCGCTTGAAGAAAGCGCCTTTTTTTTTCAAAAGGATACGTTGTGGTTGAGGCCCAGTATTTAGAGCTTCCTTATTTAAAAAATTTTCATCATTGTTTTCTCGCAGGTTGTGACGAAGTTGGGCGAGGTCCACTCGCAGGTCCAGTCGTTGGAGCCTGTGTAACTTTTTCTCCGGAAACATCAGAGGAAGGGGAAAAAGGAAAAGAGGTTTTTTCTTTTTTAAGACAACTTGGTGTACAGGACTCCAAGGCCCTTACGCAAAAAAAGAGATTGGCCCTTTTAGAACGATTAGGGTTAGATGTTAAGAAACTAAAATCTAAAAAGAACTTTACGTTTCCCTTAGAGGAAATGAAAAACTTTCGTTTCGCTATTGAACAGGTCTCACCGGGCGATATCGATAAAATAAATATTTTTCAGGCCTCTCTTCTCACAATGAAAAGGGCCTTCTTTTACAGTATTGATAAAGAGGCCATAAAAAAAGAAGGGCAAGATAGAGGATTACTCTTTGTTGATGGAAAGTTTTCTCCATCAGGTTTAGACCCTTATGCTGAAGTCGCACCGATCATTAAAGGCGACAGCAAAGTTGTTCTTATTGCTTTGGCCAGTATTATTGCAAAGGAATATAGAGACCATTTAATGGATGAATGGGAAAAACATTATCCTGGTTACGGGCTTTCTCAGCATAAAGGATACCCAACAAAACTTCATCTCCAAGCAATTAAAGAGATAGGCCCGAGTCCAATTCACCGAAAAACTTTCAAGGGCGTCAAAGAGTTCTATGAAGGACCTCAAAGTTAATTAGGTTTCTTTTCTGAAAAGGTTAGTACAAACATGCCTTGAGTTTCTATAAGCTTACAAGGAAAGTTTTTGCTTTCAAGGTAACTTATGAGTTTGCTTAGAACTTCAGAAAGATCTTCATCATGGTCTTTTACCTTATCCCAAAAGTTCATATCGTAGGAATTAATAATCCCTGTCGCGACAGGAGAAGATAGAGTAACACGTTCCTCGTCAACAAAGAGAAAGCAG
>JAOMEV010000145.1 GCA_028346125.1 Bacteriovoracales bacterium
TCAATCTTACTTGATGCAAAGAAGGCCAGGGAACTAAGAAAAGAATTTGAAAAAGATGTTGCTGAAGGGAAAAAAGGAGCATCTCAAAACTATCAGGGGGCGATTTTAGGTCTCTCAGAAATGAAATATTATGACCAGTCAACTGTTGGAATTATTGAAGTTGATTTATCCCTCCTGAATAGAAACAAAGAAGGGAAGATTGCTTTAAAGGCTTCAGTTCTCCACGAAGCAGGGAACACAGTGGAAATGGATGATTACCTCAAAAGTCATGCGGAAAAATGGTACGAAATCGACCCTTCTTTTGAAGCTATGAGTTATCGAGGAATGCCAGAAGTTGTAACTGTTCCTGCGGGAGAGTCTGTAGAGTTAACTCTTGTAAGGGGAGAAGGTGAGGAGAAGTTGATGACGCTTTTCCCACAGAATAGAAGCTCTCAGTCTCAAGTAGTAAAGGATGAGCAGCTTTTTACTCCTTCAGTGGAATATGCCTATCAATAGAAGTTTAGGCCCTAGCTTGATTTTTTAATAAGTCCCTCGACCGTATCAAGGATATTCCTTATGGCCAGGGGCTTTTCAGCGATGATGGTATTGGGAATGCCCTCAACCTCTTTTTTCATTGAGTCTGAGTAGGCAGATAAGATGATTACGGGAGTGTTTTTGTTAGGAATTTCCCTCGACCTTAGAGTTCTTACAAACTCCAACCCTGTCATTCGAGGCATCCTTATATCAGTAATTATAATTGAGTAAACTGTCTCTGAAGCACAGACCAATCCGTCCATACCATTTTCGGCAACCTCAACCTCCAGACTTAAATCGTCTGTAAGAATTTCTTTGATGATCTGTGTGATATATTCTTCGTCGTCGACGACTAAAACCCTATGCTTCATATATCCAGTGTAAGGCCCATCAGAAAAATTTTCAAGAGAAAGAAAATTTTTAGGATTTTGCCTTATAGACAAAGGCTTTTTTTCTAGATTTTGTAATACTCTCTCTAATCAGTTTCTTGCCCTTTTTTTGTGAGGACTCTTCTTTAGAGGCTTTTTTGTGCATTGTGAGAAGGGTTTTGCCTATGGCCTTCCCTAAAAGAGGGGGAACTGCATTTCCAATTTGCCGCCATTGAGAAGTCAAAGGCCCATAAAAGAGGAATTCGTTAGGAAAGCTTTGGCATTTGGCAGCTTCTCTTTGTGTGAGGTAACGGTCCTCGTAGGGGTGAAAGTAGCTGTGTCGATGAGTCATTATGGTTGGGCTGGGTTTCGATCGGTCAAGGCGTTGAAGCCGGGTTTGTCTAAACCTGTTTTCCCTTAAATTTTCCCAATCGACTCCCATTTTGAGAGAAGGTTTTAGATACTTATCCTCGTCCTTTTTGTACCTAATGCCTTTCCCCTCTGGGATGCATTTTATCCTTTTAAGGTCAATTTTATTTGAAATCTGCGCCATTGGAATATCGTGATTTAGAAGCTCTCCCTTTTTGGTTTTAAGTTCAAGAAATACATCCCCTACTGTGATGGGGGGGATATAAGTCCCATTTTTTTCAATATCATAACTTGGGACGGGAAAAAGTGGCTGTTGATTGATTCGAGTTCCAATAATGATTGTTCTTCTTCTCCTTTCTGGAACGCCAAAATGTTGAGAAGAAAGTACTTGGACACCCATTTGGTAGCCAAGAGGTATAAATTTGGAAAAAATGGCCTCGAGGGTTTTCTCATTTTTTTTTGCTAGAAGCCCTGTTACATTTTCAATGACGATGAAGTAGGGCATGGTGAACTTGACAACTTTGACGAACTGAAGAAAAAGAGAGTTTCTTTGATCTTTTGGGTCTCCTAGTCCTGCTGTGGAAAAGCCTTGGCAAGGAGGTCCTCCCACAACTGCATGAATGGTTTTTTCCCCAATGAGCTTTTTGAGGACTGGTTTGGTCAGGTCTTTGATATCTCCGCAAAAAGTTTCGGCGTATTTGTGGTTATGCCCAAAGGTCTTAACCGCATTTTTGTCCATTTCAATACCAAGAAGGCATCTCAACCCTGCCATTTCCAAACCGCATGAGAGGCCCCCGGCTCCGGAAAAGATATCTAGAAAGTTGAGTGTTTCTTTTTTGGGTGTGTTTTTCATTCGTCGTGTCCAAAAGGAGGGATTTTCAAACCTAATCGCTCGGACATTATCTTTTTAACGGATGAGTCATGTCAATCATTTTGAGAAGCTCTGCCCTTTTTGAAAATTTATTTCTTTGAGTTATAATTTTTTGGGACCACTTCTTTCGATAAGGGAGTTCTCTTTGGTTTCTAAAAAGAAAAAACAAAAAATTGTTATTGGAATGACTGGAGGGGTTGATTCAACTGTAGCGGCTTACCTTTTGAAAAAGCAAGGTTTTGACCCTATTGGAATTAGTTTCAATTTCTATCAGGAAGATGCGGGAAAGTCTTTACAGGGAGACTCTTTGGCCAGCTGTCAGATTGTAGACCTTGGAAGGGTTCAAAATATTTGTGAAACGATAGAAATACCGTTTTATGGTGTTAATGCTGCAGACATTTATAAAGAAAAAATCCTGGATAGAGTCCTTACCGCGAGACTTTCAGGAATCGCTTTTACACCTTGTGTTTATTGTAATGTTCTTAAATTTGACCTCCTTTTGGAAAAGGCCAAGAAGTTGGGGGTTGAAATGATCGCAACGGGGCATTATGCCAAAGTGGTGAAAAATATTAAAACAGGGAAATTTATGTTGATTTCCGCCAATGATAAAGAGAATGATCAGTCTTATTACCTTTCAA
>JAOMEV010000142.1 GCA_028346125.1 Bacteriovoracales bacterium
TCTAAATGCGATTCTGTAAAATGTGCATGCTCAGATATTAAATTTAATCCGAAGACTCTGGCATTACCTTTTATAGTATGCAATTCTCTTAATAATACACTCATTTCATTTTTATGGTCACTTTGAACATCTATAAGATTTCGTACATTTTTTGCAGATTTAACTAGGTTTTTACTTAAGTTAAAATTATTTGAAAAGAATATATTAAGGTCTTCTTTTTTATTTAATCCTAGTTCATGTAAAATTTGGACATTTTTCTTTGATTCCAATTCTTTTTCTTTCATTACCTTTTCAAGGGCCTCTACCTCAGTTATATCTTCAATCACAAACATAATCTTTTCAAGTAATGAATCGTCGTTCCACAGGGGAGTTAGAGAAATTTTTAAATTCTTAAGTATATCGTCATTTGATTTAAATGAGATTTTTTCAGGGTTATTTTCTTTGATCATATCCCATTGAACATCATCACTTCCAAAACTACATGCTAAATTAAATTGAAGTGTACTTAATAATTGGCTGCTAGAGTCATAATAATTAAAAACAGTGTCGAATATATTTTTACCTTCGATATTATTATCAAATATTATTTTTGAATAGGATGAAACGGGCGCCATAATTGTTCCCTCTTCATCGATTGTAAAAACCGATTGTCTCATATTATTCAAAAGGTACTTTATATTACTTAAGGCCTCTGAAAGATCCTGTGTTCTAAGTTTAACTTTTTCTTCTAAGTTTTTATTTGCATCATATAATTTTTTCTCCGCATCGATCTTTTCAGTTAGTAAGCTGTTTATTAAATCAGCTAAACCAAGTGCGAGTAAAAATGCTTGAAAAGCAACTCCAAAAATTAAACCATTATTGGTTAAATCATTGGATGGGGCCAAGTCAAACCCAACCAGTGTTCTTAAGATTATTCCAACAATAAAAAATCCAAAAGCTAAGAGAAAAAATTTGGCAGGTTTATAACCGCCTTTTAGACGAGAAAAACTAACGTAAAAGGCCAAAATATTTGATGCAATTATTAAAACCATATTCACTCTGAGAGATACGGTATAGGGAAGAACAAGCGATAATAAAAAGCTAATCATGGTTAGTAATGCCAAGGAATTGAAGGCATTTAAAAAGTTTTTAAATTTAGAATCTATATTTAAGTAATTTTTACAAAAAATATTGAAAAATAATGTTGATAGCGGAAGGATTGAAGAGAAACCTTTATTATTCATCCAGGGAAAGTTAGGAAAAATATATTGAAAACCATAACCTCTAAGGATAAGTATTCCGATCATTGTGAAAAATAAAAATAAGATATAGTACAAATAGTTTTTTTGCTTGGTAGATATAAATATGAAAAAATTATAAATAACCATAGCAATAAGAAGACCAAAATATATACCCATGCTATAGTCTTCTTTAATTTGCTTTTCTGAATAACTTTTAGATTCCTGTAATTTAACAGGAATTGCTATAGGACCATTTGTTTTTACTCTTATATAAGTCGTGGTAGCTTTTTTTACTTCAGGAATTGAAATAGATAAGTCTTTATAGTTTAATTCTCTGTTTGAAAAATTATTCTGATCTCCTGTTTCTATTTCTCTCCATTTTCCATTTTCATTTTTATAAAAATTTACAAAGTCCAGATTTCTATAGTCGACTGTTAAAACCCAATTCAAATTAATCTTTTCAGGGTTGGTAATTTTAACTCTTACCCAAAATGCTGATTGAGAATAACCGAAATGAGGTTTTTCTTTTTTTGATTTTTTAAAAAGCTCTTGATAGTGGGGTTTTAATATATTTTCAAAAGACAATTTCTGAGTTTTATCTTCATAAATATCTACAAATAAACCAAGGTTGTATTTTTCTTTGTTCTTTTGTAATTTTAAAAAACTTGATTTTGAATTCCCTTCAAAGGAAAACATAGTTTGACAAATAAAAATAAGAAAGTATTTTAACCAAAAATTCATAAAGTTAATTCCCTTATCCTCTTCGAAAAAATTGAAAATAAGTGAATTAAAATATTGAAATTATGGCCAATTTAAACCCTGGCAAAAGGGTCGGGCTTTGATTAAGTTTGATCGAGATTTACGACTTCTCCAAATTCTGGAGCAATAAAGTCTTTTTCACTTAGGTTCATTTTTTCTCTTGCCTCTTTTAGGTCTTTGATAGGATCGTCAAACCCATCATCTCCCAAGGAAAAAGTGCCAAAGTGAATCGCCATACTCATCTTTGACTTTAAATCCATGTGGGCCTTTAGTGCATCTTCGGGAGACATATGAGCATATTTCATAAACCACCGAGGTTTATAAGCGCCTATTGGCAGAAGGGCAAGGTCAACGGGAGCAAAGGCCTTTCCATGGTCTTTAAAGTGCGGGCCATATCCTGTATCTCCTGCAAAATAGACTTTTTTATCACCTTTTTCAATTAAGAAGCTTCCCCATAATGTTTGAAGCCGGTCTGTAAGCCCTCTTCCTGACCAATGTTGGGCCGCTAAAAAGTGAAATTTAAGTCCTTTAACTTCGAGCGTATCTCCCCAGTCTAGATCTTTATAATTTTTCAAATTGTTTTGTTCAAATAGGTTTCCGTTTCCAAGCCCTGAAAGGATGATTGGATTATCCCTTTTTGAGAGCTTTTGAAGAGTTGGTATGTCTAAATGGTCATAATGATTATGGCTTATTAGCACAACATCAATTGGTGGAAGATCTTCAAATTTTATACCAGGTTCTCTTACTCTTTGCGGCCCAACCCAAGAAAATGGACTGCATCTTTTGCTGAAAATGGGGTCAGTAATGATATTAATGTTTCCTAATTGAATGAGGACTGTCGCATGGTTAATAAAGGTAGCAACTAATGATGAATCTTCAATTC
>JAOMEV010000143.1 GCA_028346125.1 Bacteriovoracales bacterium
AATCACTGAAGCATTGGGACCCCAAAATTACTATGATAGAGAAGGTTAAAGAGGGGGCCATCACAGCAATTCAAGCAATTGTTCCATTATGTATTTTTCTTTATTTAGTACTTAGGCTAGTTCTAAGAGAGAAGGTTCCTAAGGCCGATGAAATTTTTATTGGAATCTTTTTTGCTGTTTTTGGTATGTGGATTTTTGTTTTGGGCATTGAGCTTGGATTAACTCCGTTAGGAGGACAATTAGGTAGCAATATTCCAGGCACTTTCACGACTATAACGCCATGGGGATTGGAAGGTTATAAAGTTTCTTTGTTAGGAGACTTTTCAGGGAAAATGGTGGCGGCCGTTTTTGCTTTTTTTCTAGGGTTTGGGGCCACTTTGGCCGAACCAGCTTTAAACGCTTTAGGGTCTACGGTTGAAAAAATTACAGTAGGCGCTTTCAAAAAGTCAGTTTTAATGAATACAGTCGCCACAGGAGTTGGAATTGGGATTGCTCTTGGAATTCTAAAGATAGCTTACAATATACCTTTGGAATACCTCCTTATACCGCCTTATTTAGTTCTTATTGTATTAACAATTTTTTCTTCGGAAGATTTTGTCAATTTTGGATGGGATAGTGCGGGGGTTACAACTGGACCTATTACAGTCCCATTAGTTTTAGCAATGGGACTTGGTGTAGGTTCAAATATTCCAGGTGTAACTGATGGTTTTGGGGTTTTATCCTTGGCATCTGTAATGCCTATCATTTCTGTTTTGACTGTCGGGTTAATTGTTAGTAAGCCCAAAAAGGAGAAAGGGAACTAATGTTAGGGAGTTGTAATGTTTAAGCTAAACAAAGA
The DNA here is from genome assembly GCA_028346125.1 of Bacteriovoracales bacterium. Lineage (GTDB taxonomy): Bacteria > Bdellovibrionota > Bacteriovoracia > Bacteriovoracales > Bacteriovoracaceae > UBA7317. The sequence goes on from JAOMEV010000143.1 coordinate 839, forward strand.
TGAAAACTTTTCTTTGGTAAAGGCAATAGTAGGAAAAAATAAAGGCCGGTTGATTGCAGATGATGAACTTTTGTCTTGTTGTCAGGGAATAACTGTGATGAAGGCAAGGGGAACTTTGCTAAGGCCCAAATGGTATCAATCTTTCTTGCCTTCTATTAATCCAGAGCAAGAGATTCTGGAGATGCTAGTTCCAAATCACAATTTAGACTATGTGATGGCCCAGGTGAGTATGAAAGGGGGGCTTCACCGGCATGGTGCGGGAGGAGTTTTCGCTTTTCCTTGTCAAGAAGCAATGTTTATTGGTGAAGGAACAAAGAATGAAACAAAAAAGGATTTTCCTAAAGAAAGTTCGGGTAAATTATTTCGAGATGATTTAGTTTCGATTATTTGTATTGTTCAAATTGACAAGGCAAATGCAATTGCAAAAGAGGCAATGATAGCGGGGGCCCCAGGTCCGACAATATCTTACGGTTTCGGGCGTGGACTTCGAGACAGGCTTGGGATAGTAAGAGTTTGTATAAGTCCTGAAAAAGAGCTTATGTCTGTTGTGGCCAATCGCTATGAGGCGGACCGGATTTTGGACGTTATGATAAGAGTCGGTCGTTTGGACGTTCCTGGCGAAGGCTTTATTTATACGATTCCTGTTAAAAAAGGTCTCAATAATGTTCAAAGTGTTTTATCTGATAGCTTGCATGGAGTATCAATTCCTCAAATTATAAAGGCCATAGATGAAATAAAGGGAAGTACTGATTGGCGATCTAATTCCGATATTAGTGAGGTCTCTAAAAATGATGGCCAAATAAAAGTACAAGAGCGAGTTTATTTAGAAAATTTAATCCGTTTGACTTGTGTTTCTATACGTGGCGAGGGTGAAAAACTCATTAAGGCCGCTCTTAATGCCGGCGCCCCTGGGGCTAGTGTGGCCTATGGCAGGCAAATGGGTGAAGAAAAAACGTTGGCAGATACTTCAATAAAATTGAGTAATGAAAGAGAGATTATTCAATTAACACTTTCTCCTGATAAAGTTCAGGAAATTTTAGATGCGATATTGGAGGAAGCGACTAAAAACTCCTTTGAAGATGTCTACTTTTATACACACGTGATACCTAAAGCATTTACCTACCTTGGCCCACCCAAATAATTCCTTAGAAACTCTATTAACAATGGTTTTAAAATCATAAAGGGCGGGCCGAATATAGCGGTTTAGAATTCACAAACACTTATCTGCATTCTCGAGAAAAAGTGACTTAGGCTAAAATCATTTTTATGACTTCTATAACAAGATCTCTTTTTTATTTGATTTTTAATTAGTGGGTTATAAAAAAAGGGCCTTCGGTTGAAGGCCCCATGATTAGAAAGTTTATTCAAAATACTCTTTGTTCAACGTTTTCATAAATGCTTTGTCTTTGTAGACTTTATCCAGTGAATTTTGTATTTTCTTAGCAACTTTATCACTGATTGACTTGTTGAATGCATAGTAGGCATCAAGACTAAAAAGGGTGTGAACTTTAACAAAGTCTTCGTTATTAAGTCCCATCTTTTTAATTTTAAACCTAACACCCCACTCTTCGTAGCAAAGATATTTGACTTTACCATTTTTAACGAGCTTGATCATTTGCTCTTTTTTGTTTGTTGGAAATAGGTTTGCTTTAACTCCCAATTCTTCGGCCTTCTTTTTTAGCGTACCTTCACCAACATCTTTTCTCACAACAGCAATTTTTTCTTTAAGTACATCTTTAAGATCTGCAATTGCTGGAGATCCTTTTTTTGCGAAAATTGCGAAAGTAACAGGCTTATCAATTGGACCAACCCATTTCCATTTCTTTTCTCTAGGAGGTACTCTAACTGTTGTAAAAAGGACATTGTGAAGACCTTTTTTCTGAGTAAGCTTAATTCCTCTTGCCCAAGGAATGATTTTAATTGTATCTTTCGTTATAGGGATTTTAGAAACTTTAAGAGTTTCTTTTAGAAGGTCTACAGCATAACCTTTTAGTGTAT
>JAOMEV010000144.1 GCA_028346125.1 Bacteriovoracales bacterium
TTTAACTTCGGCCCTTTCGAAGAGGTAATTGTTCCACAGGCCAGAGAAAGCGGCTGAGATGATGGGTAAAGATATGAAATGCCGTCAAGGTCATCCCAGCCTAGATGATCTCTTTGCCCAATATTAGAATAATACATAAGAGAGTCTTTAACGGGACTGTGCCCAAGTCCTAACGCATGTCCGATTTCGTGCCCGATGACATTAATTTTTTCATCCTTAGTTAAATTGTAAAAGCTTGAATGTCTCGCATTGAGAAGAATGAGTGAACCTTTGATTGTACTTCCTTCATAGTTATTTGGAATCGTGACGCCAAGGATACCCAAATTACTATCACCGAAGTTATTTTTGCTACAATTACAGGAAATAGTTATATCGGAGGAGACTTTGATTGTTGAATTGGCCGTACACGCGCCAGATGAAAGCCCTTCGTTACAAAGACTTTCCCTTCTAAAGTCAGTACCTGAAGATATGAGGGAGCCTCTTACTAAGGTGAGCCTTGTTGTAGGGATCCTATTCCAAAAGCGATCAATCGCACTTTCCGCAAGGTCGAGGATTTCTTGAGGACTAGAAAAGCTATTTTGGCATTCGTAAACTGAATGTCCACTATCGGCCCCCGCACAATCTGTATCGTTGACGTTAATTAATATCTCGTCTTTATCAAAGGCAGCGGCACCATTATTATTAAATGTAAAGGCCTCTGCATTTAAAGAGACTAAAAAAATAAGAGGCCAAAAAGAAAAGTTTGTTTTTATAAACATAAAAATTAGTCTTTGTTAAAATAGGAATCAAGGAGTTTTTGCTTAAAAAAGTATTGAAGGCCGATCCTGTAGCTTATGGCCCTTTTTAAGGAGTTTGTTATATTGTAGACCGAGCTATCAATTTTTAAACTAAGAGCTTTTAAGCTGAAAAGTTGGCCTATTGGGTAGGAAAACCCCAGGTTCAGGTTGAAGTTACTAGATATAGAAGTGAACTCAGGGATGTAAAAGTTTGTCGTGGAATTCCCATTATTTAAACTTTCGGTACCTCCATCACCATCAATTAGAGTCCAATAAAGACCAAGACCTGTTTGAAAGGTAAAATCTTTCCACTTGTATCCAATATCCCCAAGAAGAAAAAGTCCGTATCGCGATATGGCGTTATGTCGGCCATTTCCAGTAAATGCAAGGCCTGCCTCGGGATAAAAGGACCAGGATTTTTTCCAGGGGTACTCTAAACCAAATGAAAGATAAGGGTTAAAATTAAAATCTTCTGTTGTGCCATTAGTATCTATTTGTACTTTTCTAGGGTAGAGACTTAAATTTCCTAAACTAAAAAACCCTTTAGAAATCAGCTTCTTTTTTTCACCGAAGGCCTGAGAAGAAGTGAGAAAGCAAAAAACTAAAAAAGTGAGATGAATCTTTAAAAATGAGTTTAAATTTTTCATGAGGAAAAATTCTTGTCCAAATCCAATATATAAGTAAAGCTCGATGGCCATATTGGCCAATCTGCCTTGAGGCAATTCAAAATCAATAATACTCTTTTTGTATTTAATAAGAGTTCTGTCTACTTGGAGAGCAAACTCACTTAGCATATCTGAAAAATAGTTTGCAAAATCTGATAGGCGTGGATGGGCTTTGGTTAAATTCGTTCCACCCAAAAGTTTTGAAATTCGATCAGTACCGAAATCGGTGAGAACACCCAGTGACTTTACTGGGTCTTGAAGAAACTTACTAACGTCTGCTATTTTGCCTAATTTTGCCAAATTTTCGGAGGGCCCCCTAATTCCTGCAAGCGCTATAAAAGCTCTTAGAATTTCGTTCGTTCCTTCAAAAATTAAATTAATCCTGGCATCTCTCATAAGTCTTTCATAGGGATATTCTTTCATATAACCACAACCTGCAGCTATTTGGAGACCTTGATCGACAACTTTCCAAAGCGCTTCCGAACAGAATACTTTACAAATTGCACTCTCTAGTTGGTAATCATGCATACCTTTGACCATACTTCCTGTCGTCATATAAACAACTGACTCAGCGGCATAGCAATGAGCGGCCATGGAAGCTAATTTGTCTTGAACAAGACCAAATTCTGTAATTCGTTTGTTAAATTGTTTTCTGTTATAAGCGTGGTTAGAGGCCATTTTTAATATATTTTTCATCCCTCCGACACAACCTGACCCTAATGAAAGTCTTCCACTATTAAGGACGTTCATGGCAATTTTAAAACCACGCCCCAATTCACCAATTATATTTTCTTCAGGAACAACTACTTTATCAAAATAAACGGCCCGAGTTTCACTTGCCCGAATACCCATTTTATCTTCTTTGGCCCCAAAGCTAACTCCTTCTCTTTCTTTTTCAACAATGAAACAAGAAATTTTTTCCTGCTTTTTCCCATTTACTTCGTGATCCGTTTTACAAAAAACGGTATAGAATCCTGCCTTACCACCATTTGTTATCCAAAGTTTTTGTCCATTAATTGTAAACGTTCCATCTTCATTTTTTACTGCCTTAGTCTTAATTGAGTAGGCATCCGAACCACTACCAGGTTCAGTCAAACAAAAAGCTGCAATAATTTCGCCTGAAGCAAGTTTTGGTAGCCATTCTTGCTTTTGCTTTTCAGTTCCCTCATTAAGAAGTGCACGATAGCCAATTGACTGATGCGCACCCAACGTAGTGGCCACAGCACCATCGGAACTAGAAATTTCTTGAAAAACCCGTGAGTAAAGTGTGTAGTCTAAATTAAGCCCTCCGAAATCTTCAGGCACTGCCAGACCAAAGAGTCCTAATTCGGCCAATCC
>JAOMEV010000146.1 GCA_028346125.1 Bacteriovoracales bacterium
AAGAATCGGAAATCAAGTTACCGATGCTATCATGAAAATAGCAGAGCCTACAGGCGCCGCCTGTATCATAGAGGCCACTCATCATTGCATGGCCTGCAGAGGTGTTGAGAAAACCGCTGCGACGATGGTTACTTCTTCTTTGAAGGGAGAGTTTCTAAAAAACCCCAAGTCCAGACAGGAATTGATGTCTTTGATTAAGGGGTAATTTAATATTTATTAAAATAGCCTGAAAGAGGAATGTTCACATTAAAGTTATTTACGGCTTTGGGGTCAATAACGATAATTTTTGGAAGGAGGTAAGGTATTGAATAAATCTTTCCGTCAGGTCCTAAAGTCCCGCTGAGAAGTTCACAGCAACTTCGGTTTAATTCTGAATTTACTGTCTCTGTTAATTGGACAGTGTTACCAGTAGGATCTATTTCCAGAATTTTATCCGCGCTCAGAGGTATCCCATAAATTTTTCCATTGGGGGCGAGAACAGCACCAGCGTATTTCCACGAACTTGTTCCAAGGTTTCCAGTGCTTGATACAGTAACCGGACTTGTGGTCGTATCAATAATTAGGACCGAAGAAGCATAGGAAGGAACGGCATAAATTTTACCATCAGGCGCTAAGGCGCCACCCCACCATTTGTAACCACTACCTCCTCCGGAGACGATTGAACTTTGGATATCCGTTGTTGTGCGGGCGACAGGGTCGATCTCCAAAATTGTACTGGACGATCCTGGAATGGCATAAATTTTTCCATTGGCACCTAGTACACCACCGGCCCATTTCCAACCACTTCCTGATGAATTAGAGGTGCCAAAAGTTGCTATTGCACCAGTTGTGGGATCAAATTCTAAAACTTTAGATCCAGATTTGGGGATTCCAATAATTTTTCCATTAGGTGCAAGGACTGAGCCCCAGTATGTTGCACTACCACTAACTGTGTTAACTGCTGGATACGAGAAGCCACTACACTTTTTGTCTTCGGTATTTGGATCCACACACAATATTTGGTTCCCGGATTCTGGTAGCGCATAAATCTTGCCGTCAGGGGCTAGAACACCACCAGCATATCCACTTGATATCACATCACTAAAATTAAAGGTTTCTGTGGTATTATTTGAAGGGTCAATAACCAAAATATTTTTTGGAGAGGCGGTATAAGGAAAAGCATAAATTTTTCCGTCTGGGGCAAGAACACCACCTGCAAAACCTTTATCTGAGCTTGTGAAACTGCTAAATGTTGCAGCTCCAGTTGAACCACCTGCTGCTGTAGCTGCAATACTACTGCTATAGGCACTCCAGGCACTAGCTCCGGTTGTTGTCCAAGATAATGATGAGGCCTGATATTGATAGGTGACGTTGGTTGTTGAACAACTGGAGCTGTTAGGAGAAGATTGATTATCAAAAACTTTGGCATAAATGGAATAAGTTCCGGCGGAGAGTGTATTAGTATCTAGGGAAACACTTGTCCCACTTGCAGCTGATGGATTATCACTTGAGATTAAGGTTGAACAGTTGCTATTCGAGTAGAGTTTGACTTTATATCCAGAGACAACGCCGCCTCCGCTAACTGTTATAGTTGGGGTGCTATCTGTTCCAGGGCTAGAGGATGGTGAAGTTAAAGTAAGAGAAGTTGGCGCTAGAGGAGCTTGATAAGATCCATAAAACTGAATTTCATGAATGATACCATACCAACTGTCATACAGTGTATCTATGATAATTCTAACTTTCGTTGTGGTCATAGAGAGACCGGAAAAAGTTTTGAATCCGTATTTATTACCATTGCTATAGTTACATTGTTGATCTCCAAAAGTGCTCGACCCATTACCACAGTCTGTACCTTGACCTGTAGGAATATCACTTTGATTAAAAGTACGTACATCCTGCCAGGCACTACCAGTCCATTTTTGGATTTTACCTGATTTTGGCCTTTTGTTATGCCAGTCCATAGCGAATCTTATGGAGTCGACAGTATAACTAGCAGGTAGTTCAAACTCCATTGTGACGGGTATGTCTGTCCCATAAGTTATGTTGTACCAGGTCGCTCCTCCCCCGATGTAGGGGAAGTCATTTAAATTGCCATTGACTAATTTTTCTTTACCATCAATAGAGGCGCCGTTTTGATCAAGTAAAGCTGATGCAACGACATTTGTGACCATATTTTTGCTATATAGGATAGATGTGGTTGTACAGGCCGAGCTAGCGGAGCTAGAAACGAGTGCCTTGGCGGAAAAGGATGTATAGGGACCACTGATAAGTGAAGGAGTAATATCAACAGTAGTCTGAGAACTCTGAACAGTTGCCGAGGTTAGGTAATTTCCATCAACACAATTGCTTCCTGAATAAAGTTTAACGGTATTTCCGGCACTGACCCCACTTATCCTTATTGTTGGGTTCGTGTTACCCGAGCTTGATGAGGGAGACGTTTTGGAAAGACCACTAGGGGCGGCAGGAACCCTAGAGTAAGTGAAAGAATTGCTGGTACAGCTAGAATTGTTACTGCCATCGGATATCTTGAACCAAAAGTTGTTGGTACCGATTGATAAGTCACTAGAAGGGGTTAATGCCCCTGAACCTGTTCGGCTTCCTTTGGAAGAGTTACAAGAACTATCAGAATAGAGGGTGATCGTATGGCCGGTGTGAACACCACTTATATTTATGGACGGTCTAATAACGTTTCCAGGATTTGACGATGTTGTTGAGAGGGCAATATTACCTATATTAGTATAGGCGAAAGAATTGCTGGTACAGCTAGAATTGTT
>JAOMEV010000147.1 GCA_028346125.1 Bacteriovoracales bacterium
CCCAATATGACCTTTAAAATATTTCGGATTATTATTGTTACCATAATGCATACCAATAGTTAATCTGAAGTCTGAGTTTCCAGAAGTATAATCCCAGGAGCTTTCTCCAAAATTCATGTTTGTTGTAGAACCTGAGATGTTGCCAAATAAGTTAACGCTATTGTTTGCAAAGTCAGTCTTTGAAATAAAGATGGCATTACTTGTTATGGCCTCATTTGAATTATTGCTGACCCTTTGAGTTGTATGTCCTCTTGGTCTTGTGTGGATTTGATATTTGTTACTATTATTTAAATAGGCCCTAATTTTTGGAGTACCACTTGTACCCATATAAAGCATTACTCTCGAGGCATTTGATCCATTTATTGTTTGTGGTGAAGCAGCTATGAAAAGAGTGTAGCCACTTTGTCCATTTAAAGCTTGCCCAATATTGTTTGCAAAAGTTTGTCCACTGAGAAAATCTTCTTCACCATCGAAATAGACGGTAGGTTGTCCGCTCATGCCCTGAGCATTGTAAATAGGCCGTTTGCCGCTATTTGATTGTGAAATGATGTCGTCGCTAGAATCAGAGAAGTTATCACCCCAGGAAACGACGCTTGTTCCATCGAGGGTCATATTGGTGCCAGCTTTCAACCAAGCGGCGATATAATTGCTGGAGTTAAGTGATGATGGAAAAGTACAAGTCCTATTATGTGCATAGTAGCCAACGTTCATCGTTGAAGGAGATCCTATTGTGCCTTTAACAAGTAAACGCATCATGTTGTCGTAATGGCCTGAGCTTGAACTTCCACTTGATACTGAGCTTCCCGAGTCACTTGTCGAAAAGCTTGAAAGAGCACTCCATCCTTCAGAATTCCCATCATTAAGAGAATTAGTACTAAGGTTATTAACTCTTATAGGGTTATTGCTTGGATTATTGCCAGAACCTAAAGAGCAGCTTGTTGCGCTCCCATCTGATAAGTTATAACAAACACTAAGATAAGGAGTCCCAAATGTGTAGTTAGAGTTTGCAACATAATTTCGAATACCGTCAGAAGTCTCTTTAAATTCGCTTCCGGTGATCCATGCGGTGTACTCAGTGCTTGATGTTTGATTAAATTTTACAATATAGCGCCATTTGGAAGGGTAAGAAGCCCCGTCCTCTGTGTGTTTTTCGTAGCCATAAAGTTCGGCCTTGGCCTGGTTCTGTTGGGACGTATCGTACCAAAGTTCCATTTCTTTTACCTGGCTTCCATCTTCATCTTTTTGCCGAAGCCAGCCAACCTTACTGTAATCGCTAGTGCAGTTGAACTCTGACAAGAGGACCAGTTGCCAGGGGCCACTGGGAGACGTTCCTAGGGATGCACTAACCCGTCTTTCAAACTTCCTATCACCTCCACTACCGCCAGTGTAGTGCGTGGGAAGGGTTTTTTTGGGTGTATGGAAGTTAATTTTAACATATTTACCAGGACCAACTTGAGCTATGTAGTCTGTTGGAGAATCACTTGATGGCGAGGATTGGCAGGAGGCAATACTTTTTTGTTTAAGAAGAGTTCCTATGGGACCACTTAGGAAAAAACCAGCTTGATCAATGGCCCCGAGGTATCTCCTATCAGAGCTAGCGTCTTCGGGGTCTTTGGCATCTGAGGTTCCAAGAAGTCTACTCAATATTGTTTTTGCTCCATAATAGAGGCGACCTATTTCTGGAGCTGCTGTCGCTCCTGGTATACAATGTCCACTATTACAGCTGATGGCCGGGACTTGACTACTGAGGGCAGAAGATCCAAAACCAGTGTAATTATCCGCGAGATAAACTGAGTTTCTCGCTTGAGAATCTGAAAAGGCATAAATTGTAGAACTTGCACCACCCTGACCAAAACCTCTAGGAAAGCTATAGGTCACCTCATGGTTACTGCAGCTACTGTCTGAATAGGCCTTAACTTCTACTCCAAAAGCGCTGGTGGGCATAAGCCCAATTCTTAAATTTGTGCTTATTACCGATTCAGCTTCTGAAAAAGAACCACTTGCTGGAAGGCAAGCGGACTCCAGAGGGCTTAAGGCAAGGTCTCCCAAACCGTCAGATCTTATATTTCCCATTGATATTTTATAGAAACTATTAGACCCAAGTTTTGAGAGTGGAGAGTTACAAGCTGAAGTATTATTGCTGACCCCGTCTAATTCTGAGCAACTTATAAGTCGGAGCTTTGGAATTTTTATGGCAGAGCTTGAGTCGGTAAAGACACTTGCAGCAAAAGCGTCGCTATTACACTTTGAAGTTGTCAGGCTAAAGCTTACGGGGATATTGTTATTGCTGTCATTGGGAATGTTATATGTACCACTACCAGAAGCACAGCGTGTTGTACCTGTAAAATTTGATGACCCATCCCAGGCCATAGAATAAAAGTTCCAGTTTCCTGCAGGAAGAAATAATGTGGTCGAACTATCATCATTTAATGTGAGATTTGTGGAAAAATATTGGCCATTACTCTCACCGACAAGTATGAGACCTCCTTGGGCATTTCCACTTAAAGCATAGGCTGTAGAGTTAAACTTAATACCGGTTTGATAAACTTTTTGAGGGCCACAAGAATATAAGGTAAGACCTAAAGTCAGCAACACTAAATTTTTTAATGTGTAAGACAGTAACTTATATTTAATGAAGCCCTCCCAATGACTCTCACCTTCTCTAAATTTTATCGTAAATTAAAAATAAAAGCTTAAACCTTTAATTTGATATA
>JAOMEV010000148.1 GCA_028346125.1 Bacteriovoracales bacterium
GCTTCCCTGGACTTTGTAAAAAGCATTCCACTTCACGATAATGCTATAAAGGGGCTATCGGCAGGTAATGGGACTCTTTTTAGTGTATGCGCCAATAGTGACGCTCTCTTTTATCAAGAAAATGCTCTTCACTCTTTAAAGAGTGCACATTCAAAAATTGCCAATGGGTGTGTTTTTCTTAAAGACAAATCCTTTGCAAGTATAAGTAGAGATTTAAAATTACGGGTCTTTACTCAGGACAAGACTGAAACATTTGATACCCCTCATGAAAACTCTATCAAATGTATTATGGCCGATACAACGGGAAGATATATTGCCACAGGATCCTATGGCGGTCAGGTGGCCCTTTTTGATTATATTAAGAAAGAATGGATTCTAAATGTAAGGCCAACCCAATCTGGGATTTCTTCCATCACCTACGATGAAAAACAAAAAAGGTTCTTAGTCAGTTCTTATGATGGAAACATTTATCCAGTAAAAATGGAGAAAAAATGAAAGTAGAGCTCGATTTTTCTCCTTTTGAAAAAAAAGAAATTAACAAAATGTCTCATCGTGAAGCGATGGGACTTCCTGAGTATTATAAAAATGGCCGAGTTGATCAAAAAAAGCTTGAGGTCGCCATAAAAAGTCTTTCAGGTTTAGAAGAAAATGTCCTTGCACAAATCATAGAGTCCAAAGAAAAAGATTTTTACGACCGTTACGCTGCAGGGATCATTCTATCAACTTCGGGGGACCCTCGCATTGATTGTTATAACCCTCAAATGATACAGATCAACACAAAAGAAAAAGTGATTATAGGGCTCTCCAAAAACAAAGTTTCTGAGGTCTATGAAAAATATAAAAAAATAGGTGTTATAGAAGAGTGGATTCAAAAAGAAACACCCGAAGTTTCGGCGACAATCCTACCTTTTAAAATTGCAAAATATCCTGTTACAAACATAGAATACCTAGAATTTTTAACAGATACAAAATATCCTGAACTTCCCACATCCTGGGAATTTGGCATTTATCCCTCATCTAAGGCCAACTGTCCTGTCTATACTATAAGCTGTGAAGCGGCCGATACTTATTGCCTTTGGCTTTCCAAAAAAACAGGACGTTCTTTTCGACTTCCTAGTGAATTTGAATGGGAATTTGCAGCGGCAGGACCTTTAAAAAATGTGTTCCCATGGGGTAATCAATTTCACCCAGAAGTTACAAATACAGTGGAAAGTGGACTTTTTCAAAGTTCTCCTGTGGGTCTTTTTCCAAAGGGGGCCTCATATTTTGGTGTCATGGATATGGGAGGAAATGTGGAAGAGTATGTTTCCAACGATTATTTTCCTTATGGAGAAGAAACAATTCAAGACGATCTTTCTTCAACTTTAGGACAGTATCGAGTTGCCAGAGGTGGAAGCTTCACGCGTTTTGAAGATTTGGCCCGTTGTAGTCGGAGGCATGGAAGGTTCCCTAGCGATATTTATGTCATGGGCCTCCGGATTGCTGAAGACTAGGCAATTTTTTCCTAGTAAAGCAACTATCAACAGGTTCTCTACTCTTTTTTGATAGAATTTTTTTAGATTCATTTTTTTAAAAGGGAGTAGAAAATGAGCGAAAAAATAAAATTGGACCTCGATATTCAAAAAATCAAAAATATTATTAACGCTATGAGTTTTGGTGAATTCATTCTAGAAGATTATTATGGAAAAAACTGGCATGAGGAAATCAACTCTAAATTAAAAGCCATCCAAAAAGACCTTGAGAACAAAAAACCTGTGGAATTATCTATGTGATGCTAAAGCCTAAATTGTATCGGAATAGGTTTCTTTATTTTCAACCTGAACTGTTTCAATATCCCCAGTCATTATAAATTGCCCTAGACTGAGCGATGCCAACATTAAAACTGAAATAATTAAAAAAGATTTCATCTACACTTACCACCGTTTGATGTACAAATTTCTCTGACCTTATTTGGGTCAAAACAACTTTCATAAACTTCAATACAATCCTCTTCCCTGCTTGTGCCACCTCTATAACCTACTTCCTCAAAAACCTTACTATAGACTTTCTCTGCTTCACTAACCGAGTTGAACTCAAACTTGGCCAACATGATTTTCTCCTAATTAACCCTAAACCTTTTTAAATAACCTTTATCATTAGTAGGTTACTGTATTTTTGAAAACATTATAAGTTGTCCAAAAAGAGTTCAAACGAACCTAGTCAAGTTCATGTCTAGTTCACTAAATTAAATAGTTTTAATTTATAAGTTGAACCAAAGTTGAACCAACACAGATTGATTTGAACCATAAATGAAGAGGTTTAAAAGCTTTGTGGCCCATTTAGTATGAGATGATGAAGGGAATGATATGAAAGTACTAGTCGTTGATGATTCTCAAACTGTAAGGATAAACCTAAAAAAAATATTCTCTACAGGTAAATTCGTAGTTCTAGAGGCTTCAAATGGTCTAGAGGCCCTTAAAGTTTTGGAAGAGAACAAAAATATTCAGCTGGTCGTTTCTGATTTAAATATGCCTGAAATGGATGGAATGACATTTATCAAAGAAGCCCGTTTAAATCACAAAACCAAAGACATTCCAATTCTAATACATACGACTGAAACATCTCAGGACTTAAAAAAGGAAGCAAAAGAGCTTGGTGTAACTGCATGGATACCAAAACCAATAAGAAAAGATGCCCTTAACGCTAT
>JAOMEV010000149.1 GCA_028346125.1 Bacteriovoracales bacterium
GCTATCCATTTGGGCGAAAACAATCGAAGAGTATGTCGACCAATTTGATATGCAAGGTATTCAGGAAAAACTTCCCGAATTAACAGATCTTTTTGATAAGATTAAAAAAATGTGATCAAAGCTCCCTTTTCATTTTAATTGATTTTTAAGTGTTAAAAAATTAACCTTTAAAAAATAGATAATGTTAAAGGAACTTATGTACACATCAAATTCTCTTTCAAATAACCGAGTCTTTATATATCATTTACTTCGTCGAATGCGTAAATTTAATTGCCCAATGTCTGGTACTTTTCATTTTGATGTCACCGATCTCTACGGAAAGATAAAAGAATTAAAAAAAGAGGGGAAATCGATTGGCCTTGTATCCTGTCTTGTGAAGGCCACAAGCCTATCATTAGAAAAGCATCCGAGATTAAATAATAGGATATTTCATGGTCTTTTTGGAAAAAAAGAGGTTTCTTACGATTCTATCAATTGTGGTCTGGCGGCAGTTAGAACTGATCCTAAAGGAGAAGAAGTCGTTATTCCGATTATTGTAAAAAATGCAAATGACCTTTCGATAGAAAAAATTCATAAGATGATAAAAGATAATAAATCAATGCCTTTAGAAGAGTTAGAATCTTATGAATGGCTTCAGCGTTCAAGACGCCTTCCTCGCTTTCTTATTCCCTTTGTTCATTACTTATTTAGGTCTAATCCAAAATATTCGGCCAAAAATTCAAGTACTTATGCCATTTCTTCAATTATGGAAGAAGACTCTGGTCTTGTGGCCTCACATTCTCCGGCAAACCAGACAACCTTTTTTCCTTTGAGCATTAAAGATTTACCGACTGTCCACGAAGGTGAGATAAAAATAAGAAAAAATCTAGTTTTAACTTTTTGTGTTGACCATTTTTTAGTGGATGGAATGGACGTCCAGCGTTGTGGTAAGACAATAAAAGACCTTTTAGAAAAACCTGAAGAACTTCTTAAGCATCTCTAAATTAAATGGGTAATATTTATGGTTAATAATAGAATACCTCCAGGACCTTCAGGGCATTGGCTCTTAGGTTCTCTTAAAGAATATAAAAATAATATTCTTGAATTTTTCTTAGATAGCGTCGATGAATATGGCGATTTGGTAAAAATAAGGTTAGGTCCAAGGTCTGCATACTTAGTTCGGAATGCTTCCTTAGTGGAACGTGTTTTAAAAACTAAAAGTAAAATTTATAGTAAAAATACTCCAGGCCTAAAACGTGTTAAAGAGGCCCTTAAAAATGGTCTTCTCACAACATGGGGTGATGAGTGGAGAAGGCAAAGAAGAATTTCTCAACAGGCCTTTAGAAAAAATAAAATCGAGGCCTTTTCGACCGACTTTCTTAACTCCGCAGAAAAAACTCGGCAGGTATGGAATTTAAAATTAAAAGAAGGTAATACGATTGATATTACCGAATCTATGATGAGAAATACTCTTCAATCGGCCGTTACTACAATGTTTAGCGACTCCGTCGGTAATGAAACAAAAGAGATTATCGGAGATTTTGGTGTTCTCAATGAAGTGGCAAATCTTCGAATACCAAGGGTCTTCAACTTGCCTTTATGGTTTCCTACTGGTGAAAACATTAGATATAGTAACGCCAATAAAAATTTACATTCTATTTTGGGAACTTTAATAAAAAAAAGAAGAGAATCCGGCCATAAATTTGAAGACCTACTTGGATTACTGATGAATGCAAAAGATGAGGAAACTGGGTCTAGTTTCACAGATGAGGAGCTTCGCTACCAGTTATTGACTGTTTTAATGGGCGGAGTCGATACAAGCGCAAATACTTTAGCATTTGCTTTCCACCAATTAGCAAAGTACCCGGAAGAAGTTGAAAAAATAAGAAAAGAGGCCAATGAGGCCTTTGTTGAAAAAGGCGTTAGTTTTGAAAAGCTTGATTACACCAAAATGTTTGTCAACGAAGTTTTTCGTTTATTTCCGCCAGTTCCTATTTTTGGTCGAGTGGCATTAGAAGAAGATGAATGGTCAGGCTTTAAAATTCCTAAAGGAATGTTGCTTATTACGAGTCCTTTTGTTGTTCAAAGAAACCCAGAGTATTGGCCAGATCCAGAACGCTTCAATCCGGAACGCCATTTACCTGCGCTCTGGAAGAAAAGACCACCGTTTTCATTTTTTCCCTATAGTGGGGGACCTAGAATTTGTATTGGAATGGGCTATGCACAAATACAGCTTCCTCTTACGATTGCTTACCTTGTAAGATACTTTGATTTTTACCCAGTTAATGAAGAGTTTAAATTGCGTCCTTCCATTACACTTGGAACGGAAAAACCTATACACCTTCGTTTAGTTAAAAGAAAAGTGTGATTTTAGAGTTCAAAGGCCAGGTTGCCATATTTTTCTATAATATTACTATTAATCGTAACGCCAAAATGTGGTTGGTTTTTTAAAACATCGGCCAGGCCGCCTTTTTTAAACCTTATATTTTCTACAGAAATATCTTTTTTAAGGAGGAGGTTCCCCGCAGACCCTTCGATGGCAATAGGATCAATATGGTAAGCAAAGCTTCTTCCCAAGCAAGATAAAAGGGCCGTTTCACCAACTTGGGCACCTACTTGATAGCCGAGCCCAGCTTTTTTTGCCATTTCAAAGAGCGC
>JAOMEV010000015.1 GCA_028346125.1 Bacteriovoracales bacterium
CTTAAATAAGACGAACCTCTATTAACAGCCTTCATACCTTCTTGACTCATTAAACCCAATTTCCTCGCAGAATCAACTAATTTTTTCCGTATTTAAAGAGACATTCCCCCATCAATATGAATGATCTGACCTGTGATAAAAGAATCTTCTTTAAGGAGAAAGCACAACATTTTTCCCAAATCACTTGGCCTACCAATTCTTTGAAGAGGGTGTTTTTGAATCGAATTTTGTAACACCTTAGGGTTAGATACAATATTTTTCGCCAAAGGTGTTTCAGTTAAAGAGGGTGCCAAGCAATTGAATCTTACCTTCGGGGCAAATTCACTGGCCATATTTTTTGTAAAACCCTCAATTGCACCTTTCGAGGAGCCAACAAGAGAGTGAAAAGGCATCCCATTTTGAACAACCACACTACTAAAGAGCACTACGCTAGAAGGAAGATTTGATTTTTTGAGAAGAGGAAGAACTTTACTTAAAATTTTTGTCATATTAACGAAATTTAATTGAAAATCTTGGATAAAATCTTCGGGTTTTAGCCTTGTAAAAGGTTTGAGGTTTATGGTTCCTGGAAGATAAACAAAGCCTTCACAACTAGGAGGTAAACCATCTATACTAAATTCATCTTTGGAAGCATCAAACACATGATGATGGACTTTATCCTTAAACTCTGAGAAATCTCCTTGAGTTCGTGAGTATAAGTGAACTTGATGATCATTATCTATCAATTTTTCTATTGCGGACTTTCCAATCCCATAACTACCACCAACGAATATATAATTTTTCATAAAACCTCCTTACTATTATTATGAATGAAAAATTAGAAAAAAAAATAAAATTTAGACGGCCCTATAAAATGTCTAAGAAAAATCCTTTACTCTTTGCCGAGGAGTGAACTTTTAAAATTTATCTTGGATTTTATAAATTAAAATGCATTAAAAAAAATAACGTTATTTTTTACATTTTCACTTAAATATCATATCTCATTCTAATTTTAAATTTCTTCTAAGCTTTTATCCTTTTTAGCATATGATAACCTAAAGACTTTGTTTGTACTGTGATAAGAATCTAAACCTGACACACAAACGGTCTCAGCTTTTTCAATATCAATAAAACCGTCTTCTTTTAAGCAACTTTCTGGCAATAGAACAAGTTCAACTTTTCCAATCACTAGTTCGGTACCATTTTTGAGTTTTATAAATTCTTCTTTTTTTAGTCCTATTTTTATTTTTGACTCTAAAACAAAAGGGGCCTTAAACTTTTCATCATAAAAAGGCGTTAGTTTACAATGTGTGAATTCAGATTCTTCTTTATCGTAGCGGGCACTCGTTTGGTGGGCACTTTTTACAATATCTTGGTGGATATGATTAATAGTAAAATATTCTGTTTCCAAAATATTTTCCAAAGTATGACGAGGAACTGTATGCGGTCGAACAATAAAACCCATCAAAGCTGGGTCAGAACCTAAATGAAAGCAGGAGCTTATAATGCTTAGATTTTCCTTTTTATTTTTATCTACTGTTCCAACTAAGTTCGCACTTTTAAACCCGCTTAGAGAATTAATAAAATGTGCCCTATATCGATCTTCCATTTCAAGAATCTTTCTACTTTCTATTTTTAAGGTCATTTTTTTGCTCCTAATTATGCGAAAAAGATTCCTTTCTAAAGCTTCTCGAGAAAACCATCAAAATCATCTAAGGTTGCTATCACTTTTACCTCTTTTATTTTTTCAAATACTGGAAAGTCCATTGGCGTGGCACCACCTAAAATAACAGTTAGTTTTTGATCTAGGAAGCTATCAACTTTTTTAAGATAAGAGATAATATCTCTTTCATAATTCCAATGGTCTGTAGATAAAACACCTAATACGAGAAAAGGTGTCTTTAAGGCATTAATGGCCTGCCCAAGACATATTGGAGGATGTGCCGCTCCTAAATAGCGTGTCGTCACCCGGTTGGCCCTGCATAAAATGTCTGCGATGATAATAGGAAGCTCATGCAAATTGCCTTCGGGTGTTGCTAAGGCCACCTCTTTTAATTTAGATCCAATATTTGGAAGGTGAATTTGAGAAAGTTGGTCTCGAATAAGTGTTGATACGATGTGCTCTTGAGTAACTGTATACTTCTCCTCATAGACCATCAACCCAACTTCTCTAATCATTGGAAGAACAATATTAAAAATAAATTCTTTGACTCCTAAACTTAGTCGAAAATGCTGTAACTCGGAGGCAATTAAGTCAATTTTATAACCGGATAACTGTTTCAATAGCTTTTTTGTACTCACAGAATGATTTAGACCAGAATTATCATTATTTCTAAGAAGTTTTTCCATGGCCTCAAGTTCGTAAATTGTATACTTGGCAATTACTGATATTGAATTTCCCTGTTCAACAAGCTTTACCAATAACTTGGCCTTAATAAGGTCTTTTTCTGAATACAACCTTTGCCCTCCCTCAGAACGTTCTGGGCTAAAGGCTTGATATCGTTGTTCCCAAGTCCTAATCGTGTGGGGAAGAACACCACAAGTATCTGAAATTACTTTAATACTAAACTTTTTTTCCATTTCGACTTCCAATTTTAACTGGATTTATGCTTAGTTTTAGTTTAACATAATAGTTAATCAAAGCCTAATCAAAAAAAGAACAGATTAAGCTATTTTTCTAGAGGAGGTAAAAATTGAAAATACTGATTACAGGCGCCACAGGACTTGTTGGTTTGAAACTTGTGGAAACCCTCTTTTTAAAAGGTCATACAGATATAAGGATTCTTTCTAGAAATAAAGAAAATGCCAAAAAAAAGTTTCCATTTCCAGTCGAACTATACGAATGGAACCCTTCTACCAATTACATTGAGCCAACAGCTCTTGATAATGTGAATATAGTGATTCATTTGGCAGGTGAAAATGTTGCAAAAGGAAGATGGACACATAAAAAGAAAAAGAAAATTTTGGATTCAAGAACACAAGGTACAAACTTTTTGATGGAGTCTATCCAAAAGGCAAAGACAAAACCTCAAAAAATTATAGGGGCCTCGGCCATCGGTATTTATGGAGACCGGAATGATGAGTCTCTAACAGAAGAAAGCTTATCTGGTGAAGGATTTTTGGCCGACGTCTGTAAGAAATGGGAAGATAAAATAATTAATTTTCCTATTAAAGAAGTTCAAACTCACATTCTCAGAATTGGTATTATTCTAGCCAATAATGGAGGAGCTTTAGAACAAATGTTGCCTCCTTTTAAATCTGGGGCAGGTGGGAAAATTGGAAATGGTAAGCAATTTATGAGCTGGGTTCATATCGATGATATCATAGGCCAAATTATTTTCTTAATGGATAAGGACTGCTCTTATAAGATTTATAATGGTGTATCTCCCCTCCCCGTTACAAATGAATTTTTCACAAAAACTTTGGGTAAAGTACTAAAAAGGCCGACCCTTATCCCAATACCTAGATTTGGTCTAAAAATTCTTTTTGGTGAAATGGCAGACATGCTATTGGGAAGCCAAAAAGTGCTACCGAAAAATTTAATGACCGAAGGCTATATATTTTTATACGAAGAATTAGAAAAGGCCTTAAGAAATATATTGAAATATGATACGAAAGGAGAAAAGGTCTTCACAAAATATCAGTGGACAGAAAAACCTCCAAAAGAAGTTTTCAATTTTTTTGCAAACGAAATGAATCTCGAAAAGATCACTCCTCCTCATCTAAACTTTAAAGTTCTTAGTAAAAGCACCGACGTTATTCAGGAGGGAACAATAATTGATTACAAACTTAATCTTCATGGAATACCTTTAAGCTGGAAATCCAAAATAAATACTTTTAAAGATCAAGAAAGGTTTATTGACGAGCAAGTTAAAGGCCCGTACTCAAAATGGGTACACACTCATGACTTTATTCCTCTAAACAAAGGAACTGTTATTAAAGACGAAGTTGTCTATAAAGTCCCCTTTGGCCTATTAGGATATTTAGTTGCAGGTTCTTTTGTTAGAAACGATTTAAGAAAAATTTTTAATTATAGAAGTGATAATTTAAAAAAAATATTGGATTAACGAAAGTGTAGGAAATATGAATTTTGTTAACAACCAACTTATAAGGTGAATAGAAATGGAAAAAAGAAAGCGTCCTTTAATTGGAATTAGCTCATGCCTACTGGGAAATAATGTTCGGTACAACAATGGACATACAAGAGATAAGTGGATAACGAGAGAACTCGAAAAATACGTGGACTTTTATCCCTTTTGCCCAGAAGTTGAAATGGGTCTAGGTGTACCAAGAGAAGAGATACACTTAGTTTATCAAGATGATGACCGAAAAAATGTTCAACTATATTCAAAGTTCAGTAAAAAGAACTTAACAGACAAAGCGTCAGAAACCTATGATCGAATGAATAGAGAAATGAGTCGTCATCTCATAAATGGCGTTATCCTTATGAAAAAATCGCCTACCTGCGGTCTTAGCAATGTAAAAACGGTAAGTAAGAGTGGCGATGGCCCTGTTACCTTCTCGAAAGGGCTTTATACAAAAAGTTTAGATGAGTTTTACCCTCTTGTACCTAAAGAGGAAAGTGGAAGAATAAAGCAACCAGAGCTCCGTGAGCATTTTTTGAAAAATGTTTTTGCCCACTTTCGCTATGAGCAGATTGAAAAATCAATATCTTCTATTCAAGATTTTCATAAAAAATATAAATATATCCTTATGGAGCATTCACCCGTGGGACTTAAAAAATTAGGTCTAGTTGCTTCTAATCCTGAAAATAAATCTGCGTTACAAATTTACAAAGATTACGGTGAAATTTTTTTCGAAATACTTGGAAAAAAACCTAAGAAGAATAACCGATACTCAACCCTTTTTCATATAATGGGATACTTTAAAAAATTTCTCTCAAGTGAAGACAAGAAAGAATTGATCGCCAACTTTGATGAATATCGAAGTGGAGTTCAAAGTTATTTGGCCGTTATAACCTTAATTCAATTTTTGGTAAAAAAGTATAAACTAGAATACTTTGAAGATAATTATTATTTTAACCCTTATCCAAAAGAATTGAAATTACTTAAAGAGGTAGCGTGAAAAAACCATGTAGTATCTTTTGGTTTAAAAGAGACCTAAGAGTCGAAGACAATATTGGTCTTCATTATGCTTTAAAGTCAGGTCTTCCTGTTGTACCCATTTTTATCTTTGATAAAGTTACTTTAGAAAAAGTTAAAGATAAAATGGACATGAAAATTCAATTTATTCATAATGTACTTGTCGAATTAAAGAAAACTTTAAAAGCATATAAAAGTGATTTATTAATTCTTTTTGGGACGCAAGATCAGGTTTGGAAAAGGGTTTTAGAAGATTACAACGTCAAAAGTGTTTACACCAATGAAGAGTACGAACCAAGTACAATCAAAAGGGATAACCAGGTTAGGAGTTTTCTTAGAAAGAAAGACATAGAAATGCTTTCTTTTAAAGACTATTGTATCTTTGCAAAAGATGATATTTTAAAAAAGGATGGCACACCTTATACTGTTTTCACTCCATACAAAAATAAATGGTATGAGCACTTAAAACAAGATGATCTGAAAAGTGTCAGAAACAGAGATTATTTTAAACATTTTCTCCCTTTGAAAAACCTTTCAATGCCAAGTCTTAAAAACCTTGGATTTGAAGAATGCCCTGTTCCAAATCCTGCATGCTCTTTAAATAAGGATATTGTAAAAAACTACAAAGAGGACCCAAGTCTTAATATAACAAGCCAGGTAAGTCTTCACCTTCGTTTTGGCACAATCAGTATTAGAAAATGCGCCAAAATAGGTTATGAAATCAATAATAAATGGTTAGATGAATTGATTTGGAGAGATTTTTTTATCCAAATTCTTTACCATTTTCCTTACGCTGAAAAGGGACCTTTTAAGAAAAAATATTCAAATATTGAATGGTCCAATAACAAATCACATTTTAAGAAGTGGTGTGTAGGACAAACTGGTTATCCGCTAGTCGATGCAGGAATGAGGGAACTTAATCTAACTGGATTTATGCATAATAGAGTACGCATGGTCGTCGCAAGCTTTCTTGTAAAGCACCTTTTGATCGACTGGCGTTGGGGCGAAAAGTATTTTTCTCAAAAGCTTATCGACTATGACCTTTCGGCCAATAATGGTAACTGGCAATGGGTAGCGGGAACAGGATGTGATGCTTCTCCTTACTTTCGAATATTTAACCCAGAAACCCAAATGAAAAAGTTTGATGCAAATCTTAATTACATAAAAAAGTGGGTCCCCGAGCTTGGGACTTCTCAATACATGGAGAGAATTGTAGATCATAAATCTGCTTACCACAAAGCACTTTCCATTTATAAAAAAGCTCTTGGTTACTAAAGGAGTAAATTATGGGGGCAGAAAAAGGAAAGAAAATAAAAATTGCTATAGCAGGAGCATCAGGCTTTGTTGGAAGGCACCTCATGAAGCACCTAGAAAGGGTTAAAAATTATCAAGTGAGGGCCCTTACTAGAAGCTTTGAAGAAGATAACAAATTACTTTCAGTTGAAGAAAAAAATGATTCTAATATTGAGTGGGTTCAATGCGATCTCTTTTCTATGATCGATGTCGAGACGGCACTCGAAGGTGCAGATTACGCTATTTACTTGGTTCACAGTATGCTTCCTACCTCTAAGCTTGTTCAAGCAAACTTTCAGGATAACGACCTTATTATTGCGGACAATTTTTCTAGAGTGGCCAAAAAAAAGGGAATTAAGCAAATAATTTATTTAGGAGGCATAATCCCTCCAGTGAAAGATCTTTCCCTCCACCTTAAAAGTCGATTAGAAACAGAAGAAACGCTAAGGCATTATAATATACCTGTGACTTCTCTTCGTGCCGGAATTATAATTGGAAGAGGAGGCTCATCTTTTAATATCTTAAAAAAGCTTGTTGAACGTCTCCCTGTTATGATTCTCCCCTCCTGGACTCAGAATGCCTCTAAACCAGTAGCTATTGAGGACGTCATTAAATCTATTGAGTTTTGTATAGGAAATAAAGAAACCTTTAACAAAGAATATGACCTAGGTGGACAAAACTTCATGACTTATCATGAACTCCTTGAAGAGATGGCCGCAAAACTTGGACATAAGAGGTATTTTTTCAAAGTCTCTCTTTTTAGTCCAGGCCTATCAAAACTTTGGGTTTCTCTTATTACAAATACACCTAAAAATCTGGTTTACCCTCTTATTCAAAGTTTAAAGCATCCTATGATACCTGATAAACAAAAGCTTTTATCAATTCCAAACTATAAATTTAAAAGTTTTAAAGAATCTGTCGAAGCTTCCGTAGATAATGAGGATATTAACCCAAGGCCATCTTTTGGAATCAATATAAAGGGAAAAACAAAATATTGGGGAACACAATTGAAAAGAAAGGATGTACGCTCAATTCAAAGGCTTCATCGCCCCGAAAATAAATCTTCTGCTTGGATCGCTCAAAAGTATATGGAGTGGTTACCTCAATTTTTTTCTTTTATTATAAAAGTGAATATTAAAAAAAATGTATGTTCATTTGTTGGACCATTTTTCAAAACACCTCTTCTGGAACTCTCTTTAAGCATGAAGCAAAGTTCTCCAGATCGACAAATATTTTATATTACCGGTGGGTATCTTGCCTCTAAGGATCAAGGTAGAGGCCGTTTTGAGTTTCGGGAAACAAGTTGTGGAAAATACTTCTTAGTCGCCATTCATGAATATATACCATCCCTGCCTTGGTTTATTTATATTTATACACAAGCTGTTTTTCATGCTTTTGTCATGAAAAAGTTTCAGGCATTCATAAAAAAAATGAGTTAACCTTTTTTAAAGGCCAAGAGGATAGTATAGAAAGTAATAACTACAAAAGTTAATTGAAAAATAGGAATATAATAATAAGAAGGTCTAGCTTTAAAGTCTCCAAGAAAAAATGAAATCAAAAAGCCAATTAAAGAATAAAACATGGAAATGAGTGTAACCGCCATGGCCGGCCCTATGCTAGTTGGATCCGATAGATTTTTCAACATAACCACAAACCCAAAAAATCCTCCTAAAATACCGAGATGAAGGGAAGTAGAACCTAGAAGTTCCCAGTGTGATAATTCTTTACCTGAGGAAATATCATTTAAAGATCCCTTTTGATTGAAAATCTTAAGGAAGAAAAGGACAAAAAGAGGCCCTCCGACAATAAGAATACTTGAAACATCAATAAAAGCAATAAATCTAGAACTAGATAAAATAGCACCCAAAATAGAGCCGAGAAGAATAAGGAGAGCTGTACTTTTTTCAATCATGATTCATTCTCCCTTCCGACAAAATAAATTAATACAGTTATTAAAAAGGTAAGAAGCGCATATATTACGGATAGTAGACTTATCGCCATGGCCGGTCCAATGGCGGCTGGATTATTCCAATTAAAAAACTGTATCACTAACCCGATGGACGAACCAAGAGCTCCTGTCATTAAAGCTGTATAAGCTATCGTTTTCAATAGATCATCCTGCTCTTTTCCACTTTTGACCCAGACATCTGTGTGGAACTTTAAATCAAAAAGGGATTTCCATCCATACCTATAAGCGATGGCCATATAGATTGGAAGAAAAACTATAATTAGAGAGGGAATATCTATAAAAGGAATAAGTGCTAAATCAGGATAGGCCATTATCCACCCAATAATGTTAAGAACAAAAAATAAAACGCATATAATTTTCATAAATTACCTCTTTCATTCACCGAAGTAGAGCATACTTAAAAACACCGAAGTAGAGCATACTTAAAAAATTAAGCATTAAAATAAGAACTTGACCGAGAACAAAATATACAGCTACTTTTTTTAATTTATGTTGACCAAAAAGAAAGCAAAATAAAAAGACAAGAATTCCATAAAAAGAGGTCAAAGTTAAAAAAGAAATGGCTGGGCCAATAGGATTTTTATCACCTAACTTGATAAGCATAATAAACATACCCATATGAGAACCTATAACACCCAAAATAACAGCGACATAACCAATAAATTCAAACCAGGTAATCCCCCTACCTTTTATAAGTTCAGTCATTTTTTCTTTTCTTTTACTGCCAACCGCAAAAAGAAATATGATCGGAACTGCCACAAACCAAAGCGCCTGAACATCTATAAAAGATGTAAATTTTGAGCCTAATAATATGGCCGAAGCAAAACATAAGACGATAAAAGTGATTGAAATACTTTTAACAATCATAACTCTTTTCCTATATTTAGGTGAGACAAGACAGTCGTTAAAAGAAAGATAAAAACTCCATAAAAAGTCGGAAGAAGTGCCACGGCCATTGAGGGACCTATTTTAGAGGGGTCACTCAAACTACCTAACATGATAACAACACCAATATGGGTTCCTAACACTCCAGCGATAATCCCTGTCGCTCCCATTGAGTGAAGAATATCCTTCCTTTCCTCGCTTTCCTTTAATAGTGCCCGAAGGCCATGGAAACCATGCCTGGCCGGTATTGAAGCAATTACGGGTAGAATAACGACGAGAAGACTGGGGATATCAATAAATGTTCTTATATTGCCACTTATAAAAAGAGCGAAAATAATACTTAAAATAATGAGAATAATAGAAAGTAATTTCATAAAAACCTCTTCTAAGATTTAAACTTCTTAAAATAAATATCGAAGGTCTATAAAATTGGCCTAAAATATTGAGTATAATTCTTGAAAAAGGAATTATTTGCCACTTAAAATTGAAATTAATTTTAAAATTTTTTAATTAAGACACAAATGGTTAGGATTTCTCATTATTTTTAGGGAGTAATAAATAATCAGGTATTATCAATTTTTAAGTTTTTTGGGAGTTCAATAGTGAATGTGGTCCCTTCATCCATTACCGATTCAAGAGTGAGTCTCGCACCTATATTTTCCAAACTATTTTTAACAACATCCATACCAATCCCACGTCCCGAAATTTTAGACACACTTTCTTTAGTGCTCATGCTTGGTAAAAAAATCATATTTAATTTTTCTTTTTCATTTAATTTTTCCACTTCTTCAGCTTTTAATACTCCTGTAGAAATGGCCTTTTCACAAAGCTTATCGACATTGATCCCTTTTCCATCGTCTTTGATGACAAGTTTTAATATATTACCCTTTTCTTCTTTACATGAAATTTCTAAAAGGCCTTTTTCTCTTTTCCCTTTATTAGACCTTTCACTTGGATCCTCTATGCCATGGTCGATTGAATTCCTGATAATATGAACCATCGCTTCTTCTAAAAGGACCAGTTTTTCTTTACCAAGGCTACCTTGATCTCCCGTAAGCCTAAACTCAACTTTCTTCCCCAGGCTTGAAGAAATCTGATTAATCATACTTTTAAATTTGTTAAGAGAATATTTTAACGGGGACTCAAATAAAAAATTAAAAAGTCTTGCCAAATGATCATCTGATAATTGACCATTTTTCAAAAGAATATTTCTGACATACATTAAATTTTCAGGGAGGGCCTCAAACACCTCTGGTTTAACAATATCTTCTGAATTATAATTTTCAAAAAATGATTTTGAAAATTGAACGACCTCTATTTGCCCAATGTAAGAACCCCATCGAAACCTCTCTTCACCAAAAAAGTCCTTCAAAATCTTAGAAATAGCATGTTCATCTTCTATGACCTGCTCACCAATTAAGCTTAAAAGGGCATTTTCAGGATAACCATTTTTAACCCGACGAAATAATCTTTCCAAAAAATAAAATATTTCATGAGAATTACTAAAACATATCACAATTTCATCTCGGTCCAACCCTATTAAATTCACCATATCACCGTAAAATTCTTCGACTTCTAGGTTTTCTTTTTCTAACATTTTTAAAAACAAATTAATTATTTCCCCATCTTTTTGAGAATGAATTATAACAATAAAAAAAAGAAAGACTTCTTTGATAAAAATTTTAAGATATACTCTAACTTTAAGATCCATCCTCAGAATGAGCGATCTTATTAAAGCGACTGTCATTTCTAAATAAGAAGATTCTGTCTTCTTGGTTAAATCTTTTAAAATATCCAAAAAAATTGTAAAATCTTGGTTTTTAAAACGATCCAGGTTTTTATAAAGATTATAAAAGGTACAAACAGTTTCCGCCCAAATTTTATCATTTACTTTTTTGGCCTGGATTTCCTTTTTAGTTAATACCTTACCTCGTACTTCAATTTCAATTTTCTTTATAAAACTTGAAAAAATGTCCTTAAAATCATCAAAGGTCTCTATTTTTTCAAACTCTTTATCATTTAACTTTTTTTCAAATCCTGATATATTTGTAATCAATTTTTTTTCATTCAAACATATACAAATATTTTTTAACCCTCTTAGTTCTTTAATTAACCTTTCCTTTATTTTTCCTCGATTTTCAGTCTCTAGAAAAGAACTATAAACATCTGGGTCTACAGTAATTTTTGGAATTGAACCGAGGTATTTAAATAGAGAATATTCTATTAAAGAATATTCCCTATGAAATTTTTGGTAGAGTTTTTCAACATCCTCAAACTTAAGTTTAAAAATATCATTACAGCATTGAGCGTATATCACCAACAGGCCTTCTAATTCAAATATCTTTCGTTTTAAAGACTCTAACTTGTTCACGTCTTTCATTTTTGAAAATTCAATACTTACATCAACGACCTCAGTTTCCACGTCATGGGTAAATGCAGACAATGAGTTAAGGCCATATATTAAAGAATCCCCTTTAAGAGTATGAAGCCTTTTAAGAACCATATTAAAATTTTCTTTATTATCGTTAATATCTGATTCATAAGAAATTTTATTTAAATTATTTAAACAATCATGAATTAACTTAAAGGAGTTATCAAAATAAACTTTTAAGGATTCTCTTTTATTGTTTGATAATTCCTGAAGTATTTCAACGTATCGCCCCCTTTCTTTTTCTATTTCCTCTGCTTCTAATTGTAATTTTTCAAGCTCTGTAATATCTTCAGTGATATACATAATATTGGTAATTTTTTCATCAACAAAAATAGGATTATAGCTTAGTTTAACTTTCTTTCTTGTTCCACTTTTAGCTGTGTAATGAATTTTTTCAGGAAAACAATCTTTAAGGACTAACCATTGTAAAATGTCTTGGTTGTAAACACAGGATATAGAAAAGTTAAAGTCTCCATACTCACTGCTTTTTTTATTCATATCTTTAAAAACTGTTTTGAAGATATCTTTTTCTTCAATATTTTCTTCAAAAATTTCCTTGGTGAAAGTTGAGACAGGACTTCCAATTTTATTATCTTGATCCACTAAAAATATGCCCTGTTTAATATTATTAAGTAATTGATTTATTTTCTCAACGCTATCTTGAAGACTTTTCGTTCGCTCCTTAACACGTTCTTCCAGTTCGAAGTTTGACTCAACCAATTTTTTTTCTGCAAGAGTTGTTTTTTCCAGAAGGGTATTTATTATATCTGCCAATCCAAAACTTAAAATCGTCACTTGAGTAATAAAGCCCACAAAAATAAAGGTCTCTATCAAAAAGGTTGAAGGTATAACGCCTAAGGCATTTAAGGCCTTAAACACCCCCCCTGTACAGAGAATCAAAAAGGCATAAACATAAAGGCGTGCTTCCCTATGCTTTTTGAAAAGAAAAATTGCTGTAAAAAAAGTTGTTCCAATAGAAGGGATAGCATAGAAAGCAACTAAATTAAGGTTATAGGTAAGAGGAACAAAAGGAGCAATAAATAAAAATAAACCAATACAAAGTAGAGAACGATTGTAGTATTTATTTATTTTTTTAAAGTTTTCCTTAACATTTAAAAATTCCTTAGTGAAAAGAAGATAAAAGAAAAAGAAAAAAATTAAAGAAAAAACAAATCCTTCATTTGAAAACCAAACTGAATCTATCAAAAGAGCTCGTCCCACCCCACTTAGAATAAGCGTCATCCATGTTACGCTACACAAATAACCACAATAATATAAGAAGGATTTTGATCTCAAAAACAGGGCCATTATTAAATTATAAACAATACAAAATCCAAAAATAGAAAAAAATCCTCCATAAAAATATTGGCCTTTAATTTTTAAATCAAGAAAGGTTTTCTTAGTCATTAATTTAAGCGGAATACTAAGGGCCCCTCGACTTTTAACCCTTAAATAATAAATGCCTTCCCCATCAACACTAAAAGCGTAATCTTTATGAAGGAACTCCCATTTTTTTGTAGAAATAGAGTCTCCAGCATAGTTCTGGACCCAAACACCATTTATTTTTTTATAAAAGATGAGTTCATCCAAATCTGGAAAATTAATTGTAAGAACCCAGTCTTTAATTAAACTTTTATTTTTAATTGGTAATTTGATCCAGATAGTGGCCTTCGAAAAGCCAAACCCTAAAACCCTCTTATTATTTTTTTTAAAATCTTTAGATCTCTTTAAGATATCTTCTATATTTAACTTTCCAGAATAATCCTGATAGACCTCCAATGAACGTGAATCTACATCAAATTCTTTTTCAGTATTTAATACAACTGAAGATACTTCAACAGCGAAAGCATAACTATTAAAAAGGATAGTAATTAAAATTAACTTTTTAAATAACCACAAGACCATTTATTCTCCAAAGGTCACTATAGTTAAATCCCTATTCCCCTATCGTTTAAAAAGACCTAAAAGGTGAATAAAATTAGAACCTTAAAGTTAAGAAATCCTTATTTAAAACCTTTTTTAATATATTTTTCAATAAAAATTAAAATTATAGAGTTGATAAATATCATAACCCCTTCCATTCCGAATTATAATTTTAATTTCTTTTTTTCATAATCATAGTTGTAGCCCCTTTTGGGACGAGCTTTGGATGACTTAAATATAGTTCTTTTTTTAGGTAAGAAATAATTTTTATAAATTTAAACGAAAAATTATTAGTATATTACTTTCACATATTCCTTAAACCCTATGCAACTAGTCAGGTTTTTGAATCATCCTTGGAGCAAATAAATAAGACTTTCAAATAAAGGAAATCATTTTTTCCTGATTCAACCATAGGGCCCAAGGTAAATAGTTTTTATCAACTGTGCAAGTGTGAAAAAGCCTCAGAGTTAATTATAATTTTTTCTTTGTCCGTCAAAAAAATTATTTAAGATGCTTTCTTAAATTAAAAATGGGGGTCATGTGCCCCCAATTTTTAATAAAGTATTTACAGATTATTTTTAGGATAAGGATATTATCAGTTCTTTCTAACTCTTCTCAAACCTTTAAAACGGAATTTCTTTGAATTAATTAAAACCAATTCTCCCTTTGGAATCCTCTCTCCTTCCCACTGAATAACCAAATGAAGGTCCCCACTTGTTACCTGATCAATAACCGTTTTAAAAGTGAACTTATTTTTTGTCATTCCTTTCCCAAATTCAGCAAAGTTCTTAGAGAACTTTTTGTAATCATGGTCAGCAATATTTTTTTGCATCCTCACAAGTGATTTATAGGCCAAGTCCATCCCATTTTTTACTTCTTTTAAAATTTGTCTTTTACAAATCTTTCTTCCTAACACATTTCTTTTTGTTTTTATCCAAACCGTGCAAACTTCCCATCTTTTGTTATCTTTGTTATCAAACCATTTTTGGGCCAATCCCTCTCCTTTTCCTTTCCAACTCCTACCGGATGAAATAGCTTTACCTATAAGCTCTTTGACCGCCGTCATCCCTATCATTAAATCTGCAGAAATTTTTGTACTCCCTAAAGTCTTTTTCTTACTTTTTAGACCCATGGGTACTTTTTTACCTTTTATAAGAACTTCTTTTCCCTTCCATTCCAAATACTTCCTAATATTAACTGCTGCTTGCTGTATTTTTAATTTACTTAATTTATCTTTAAATCCTATTCTTCTAGATAAATTAAAAATTTCTTCTTCTAACTCCCCTTCTAGTAGTTTTTCAGAATGGTATTGGTATTTGTAATTTCCGCCAAATCGACTTTGAAATAACGATTCTCCCTTCGGGGTTTGCTTAAAAATTCTTTGAAAGTTCCCCGCAAACATGGATAATCTATAATTGTTTCTTTTTAAAAGCCCATAAGTCTCTCTTTCATCTTTCCAAACGCCTAAATGAGTCTTAAATGTCAAACCTGAGTCTGCCATTTTTGTCTTACTGACAACAAAATTTTCGCCCCTTTTTGCCTTCAGGCCAATTAAAACAGGTATATCTAAACGAGCTTTTTTCTCTGTTCCTGTTAAGGTAGAACTATAATCCATTAAAGGTCTTACAGGAGTTTTCATTAGGGCCCTTTGAATTTTATTAAATTTTGTTAACCCTTTTGTGAAAGCTTTAGCAGCTTTAATTTTCATCGCTAATTTTTGGGCATAAGACACATTACCCATTAAAAAACGCTTGTAAGCTTTTAAACCTTCCTTATCTGCCAAATTAAACTCGAAAAATGCTCCTACCCCCTTACCCCAGAATTTACTGGCCTCTGCTTCACCCAAAGTCTTTACAAGTTTTAAACTGGCGTATGCCATTAACCTTATGAGTTTTCTTTTTACATACCTGGCCTGAACAGTGAACTGTCCTGTTTTTTTAACATTACAAATCCATGTTCCTTCAGCAACGATTCCTATATTTCCAGATATACCTGCACCTAACTTACCATAATTAACTGCTGCTCCTGCACCCACCATAAGGCCGAGACCTCCTCTAACACTATAGCTGAGTGCATCTCCTACTTTGTATTTATTGAGGGACTTAATATTATGAGGAACAAAACCAAACTTTGGTAATTTTTTAATATCCTGATATGTTTTGGCATAAAGGTCTGCAATCATCCCACCATCAATTTTGATCATAACCCCAACTTGAGGTCCTACTGATACAGGAAGTACCCCACCCGAGCTAATGGCCCCAATTCCTTTGAGAAGATCGACAGGAAGAGATTTTTCGCCAACCCTAAGATACTTTGTCACAAGAAAACCTGATCCATCATTTGGAGGAGGAGCATTTTCTTCGAATTTTTCGTTAACTTCAAAAGCTTTGCTTTTAGAAAGGTTGACAATAGTTTGGCCTTTTTCTATGTCTGCAATATAAGCTAAAGTTGTCAGAGTTTTTTTTGGCCCAGTAAAATCATCAGGCATCTCTACAACATGAATGACATTACCATTTTTATCTACTACCATTCCATCCGGCATCCAATCTTCAGCTTGCCCCTTCCAAATGAAACTAAGTAGACTTAAAAAGATCATTATTCTAGTTAAAGTGTGAATCACTAATACCTCTTTCGTTTTTTATTAAAATTATTTCTAAATTATATACCTGTTTCACTTTTTTTTTCAGTAGGGACTTGTTGACCACGCTCACTTCGACTTAACTCATGGAGCACCTAAAAAACCTTAATTAAAGTTTTTGTGAAATTAATAAGAATATGATTTTTTTTCTAAAGGCCAATAAGAGCTGTCAATTTTTATTTTAAATCATAATAAAAGGAGACCGCCCCTAGGGGCGGCCTGTAGATTACTCAAAGAAACAGCTGAGTAAGTTTTTGTTTTGAAGATGGGAGACATAATCACTGTAAAGGGTTTGGTAACGCATACCGGGATAGCCCTTTAGGGATAAAACTCTTTTAACAAATCCATTTCGTAAAGAGCTTATATTTTCCCTCACGATTTCAGTCTCGTGGGACAAAAGATCGTAAGAAGGATTAACATCACAGATTTTGTCGATGGACTCTCTAAAATCCGCTGATTCGACAAAGTTTCTCATCTGATCATCCTCTATTTGATCTTTCAAAAGAGAGATTTTAAGTGCATTCATCAGGACACTTCCAATTGGACTTAATGTTCCCTTATCATTTGGTCTTAGAGGAACTGTCGCGACGGTTTCAAATCCATCCTTAAGGGCCTTGAAAGCATGAAGGATAGGATCCCCGACATCACCTTTGTTACAATCGTATTCTTGTTGAACATGCTCATCTGTACAAAAAGGAAATTCACGGTTCTTTCTTTCATCGTAGTAAGCGTATCTTATGGCACCTTTGTCATAACCACCTACACCATGAAAGATGGCCCTTTCTTTTCTAGGGAGATAATCCATAACAGAGTTTGTGTAACCATTTTCTGCATGAACTGTTCCTTTAAAGTTATGGCGTAAACCTAAAACATGTCCAATTTCATGAGATATTGTTTCCTTATAATATCCTTTTATGTACTCTTCAAAAGACGTTGCTCCTGTAAAGTGCGGGATAACAGGAACTTCACCACGGCCACTGAAAAGTGTTAAGGATCCAAATTTTGCTTTTAAAACATCAGAGGATCTTTTTGAGTAAGAGAATCTTTTAGCGTAATCAGACCTTAAAAAATCACCATTGATAAGAAGACTTCCACTTATGATTGTCCCTGTTACTGGGTCTGCAAAAACGGGAACAGCTATTCCTGCCCAGTCTGTATACTTATCCGTGTTTTTTACCCACTTCACTATATTGTAACGGGGGTCACCGATATCCATGCTTTTGGACGCCAATTTAACTTCAACTGGGCTTCCATCGAAGGCAGAGTTCCATGAAAGGATAGCTTCGGCCGCTGGCCTCTCCATATCTTCGGGGAAATCCTTTAGGTAAAAAGTTATTTTACCTGTTTTGAGAGAAAATCGCCTTATAGGAGTTTCCTCATCTTTCGTCATTGAAGTCGGACCAAAGAAGGCATACTTATCCTTTATACTTTGAGCAACAGTTTTTGTTGTTCTTTCTAAAGGAAGACTTGAACGCCTTACAAGAAAAACCCTTAAATCAACGCTTCCTGACTTCCTTAAAGTTTCCCCATTTTTTTTCATAGTTCCTGTCATCGGGTAACGAAGATCTAGGACCACGCGGTCACTATCAATATAGGTATTTAAAACCTGTGATCGTCCGTGAGAAACGTAGGATAAGACTTGTGTTCTCATCTGAGTTTGAAGCTTAAGCTCATCTTGTATGTTTTTATTTTTCAAGGCCGAAGCAAAGTCAATAAGCTCTAATCCATCCTTCTTATCCATTTTTAAACTCATAGCAACTTTTTTTGCTAAAACATCATAAAGATAAAGCTTTCCTTTATAAGGAATCATTTTGACAATTTTTGCATCTGAATGGGCGGAAATCACTCCACCAAAAAAGTTATTTGTATTAGTGACGGTTAGTCCAAAAAGCCAATAGTCTTTGAGATCACGCTTTTCAAGGCCGCCAATATTTTTTAAATCTTGCGGTAAGGAAGAATTCCCTACACTTTTTTCGAGTTCCCCTCGAATCTTTTCTTGGGATAAAAGGCTTCCCTGGTTAAAAGCAAGTTTTTCCTGGGAAGGTTGATTGCACCCAACAAAAAGAGACAAGAGGATAAACATTTTCATCATTGTTTTTTTCATCATCCTCTCCTTTTTTGTATACCAGAGGAAAAGCCCTCTGATAGATAGGGTTTATAGGATTTTTCTTTTATTTCCAAATAGGCGATGGTAAAAAATGGTGTATTTTCAATAAGTTAGACGTTTTGGGTTCTGCATGGTAAGAAAAAGTAAAGTTTAGCATCACATTATAAAGACTTAGGGCCACTTTGCTTTTCAAGAAAAAAAGGTAAAATGCCGGCCAATTAAATAAAGAGGAGTTAAAAATGAATTGTCACGAAGTTGATTATGAAATTATAGGAAGTGATCTTCAAATGGTAGAAGTCGAACTTGATCCAGGTGAAACGGTTGTCGCCGAAGCAGGTTCTATGAACTACTTTGAAGATGGCATTACATTCGATGCCAAAATGGGTGACGGATCAGAACCTGAAAAAGGTTTTTTTGGAAAAATTCTTGGTGCTGGAAAAAGGCTTCTTACAGGTGAATCTATTTTCATGACCCACTTTACAAACCAAGGACAAGGTAAAAAAAGAGTTTCTTTCGCAGCACCTTTTCCTGGAAAGATTATTCCACTGGATATGAAAGAAGTTGGTGGACAGATCATCTGTCAAAAAGACAGTTTTCTCGCCGCTGCTTTGGGAACAAAAGTTTCCATCGCTTTTAACCAAAAAATTGGCTCTGGCTTTTTTGGAGGGGAAGGTTTTATTCTTCAAAAACTTGAAGGGGATGGAATGGCCTTCATCCATGCCGGTGGGACAATTATTAAAAAAGAACTCAAAAATAGCAGACTCATGGTTGATACTGGTTGTATCGTAGGTTTTACTCCTGGTATTGATTACAATATTCAAAGCGCTGGCGGTTTAAAATCAATGGTGTTTGGAGGAGAAGGACTCTTTTTGGCAACACTTGCTGGAACCGGATCTGTTTGGTTACAAAGTTTGCCTTTTTCAAGGCTAGCAGACCGTATTATTGCCAATGCTCCTTCCGTGGGAGGAAACCAACAAGGTGAGGGATCATTACTTGGAGGAGTCTCAAATATCTTCGAAGACTAAACGTTGTTAGGTCAAGCTATTAATGTTCAACATATAAAAAACCGATGAAGGATTAACCTACTGGAAAGGAGACATGAAATGGAAAATAAAGAAAAAAAAACTCATGAACACGTTCCTGTTCCAATAGACCTCTATGATAAATTAAAAAAGGTTGCATCCAAAAAAGGTCAGGCCCCACAAAGATATTTGTGGGGTCTTATAGAAGGAGATTATTTAAAATGGAAAAAAGAAGATAATGAATAAAAACTAACCTTCAGATGCTTCTTCGCCTTCACCTTCGCCTTCCTCTTCCTCATCAAGATCTTTAAGCTCTCTTTTCGTTGTCGTGACAGAACGGATCTCGGTTCTATCATCTTCAGTGAGTCCCTGAAAGGTTAACTCTATACTGTAAAGATCTGGCCCTAATTTTTCGGAAAAAATAACGGCACCTTTTAAATTAACCTCGACTTTAAAAAGCTCGTTAAGTTTAGTTGAATCAACAGTTATTTCAGATCCATCAGGAATAAAAAAGCCTGTTTCTATTTTGGCGTGGACTTCCGAAAGCTCTGTCATTTTACTTGGCTTTTCTTTTAAATGCTCTCTGATTGTTATTTCAAGGTCACAAGGCATAATGGCAAACATTTGAGCGTTATCCTGACCCATCAACCTATCAATTTTTTGAAGAAGAATACTTTCATCAATTGGTTTTGTTATATAATCGTGAGCACCTGCCTGAATGGCCAAATTAATTTGTTTGGGATCAGTTTTAGCTGTACAGAAACAAATTTTTAAAGGCGGTCTCTCATTTTTTTGTTCTTCATCTTCTTCTTTTCCACTTTTCTCCTCTGATTCTCCATCCCCGTTTCCTACACCTTTTTTATCTATTTTATCGAGAAGGTACTTCATTACCTGAACACCATTCATAACCGGCATCATAACGTCCAAAATAATCAGTTGGAGATCCGGATTTTCATCAACTTTTTCAAGGGCCTGCATCCCATCATTGGCCAAGACAACTTCATAACCGGCCTTCTTTAACTTTAAGTTAAGAAGCATCCTGATATCTTCACTATCATCTACAACTAAAATTTTACCTTTTGTCTTTTTTTCTTCTTCCGCCATGGGGAATTACCTTTTATTTTTCATACTTCTGTTATCTAGAAGCTTTTCGGTAAGTTTGATAAAAATTCTTAGTTTTAATTTTTCTAAAAATTTTTTATTCAAATCGAAATAAACTTTGTTTAAAAACGACAAAATTATTTTAGTTTCCATTAAGAGTTTTAAATTAATAAACCGAAGGAAGCTTATAAGGTTTATATGGGAAAAATAAAAAAAATAAAAGTTGCACCAGGAATTAGTTGGGTAGAAGTCCCAGATGCGGGTCTTAATATATTATGTGGATGCCCAGCAGACTCAGTTAAACATTTAATTAAAAATGGTATGATCAAAACCATTGAAAAAAATGGTGCGACCTTTGAAAGTGGCCCCAATGTCATTTTGCTTTCTGATACCAGTATTCAAAATGGTCAGTTCTCAAATTTGGGCGAATTTCCAGTTCTTCAAATGCTTTATAAGCAAGGTATGATTATCCCGAATCACCCTAACAATAAGGGACAAAAACCTCTTTTAATGGGAACAAAAAAGCAGGTTAAGGCCCAACTTTCTTATATTTATCGAGGAAATTATGGATTAACTTCTGTAGAAGAAATCGTGTCCGCCGGTATTGCAAAAGAACTTGCCGAAGATATGATGAAAGTTAAACTCAAGTTTGCTTTTGGTAAAATTGCCCATACTGATAACTTTCTCGATACACTCGTTATAGAAAATAAAAGGGTCGAAGTTAAAAATAATGTTTTCATAAAAAGGTCAAAATTTAATAATTATGTTATTGAATACGAGGGAGAGAAGGTTTCTATTTCTCTAGACCTAAAACCTGGAGAAAGTTTCACCCCCTCATATCACTTAGGTTTCTATAAAGTTCACAGAGAGTACTTTTCAGTTATTCACTCAGGAGAAGGTGATGGTTGGGATATTCATCGCCCCTGTATGTCCAGTATAATTACTTATGACCAAAATATGTATATTATTGATACTGGCCCCAATATTTTGGAAACACTCAATTCACTTGGCATCAGTGTAAGTTCAATTAAAGGTATTTTTCACACCCATTGTCACGATGATCACTTTTCAGGTCTAACAGCACTTATTCAAGCTGATCATAAATTAGATTATTATGCCACTCCTGCTGTGAGATCTTCCGTCAGTAAAAAGCTTTCGGCTCTACTAGGAAGACCTGAAGATTTTATGAACCGTTATTTTAATATTGTCGACCTTGAAAGGGAGAAATGGAATAATGTTGAAGGTATGGGAGTTAAGCCCTTCTACTCACCTCACCCTGTAGAAACAACAAATTTTCAATTTAGGGTGATTTCAGAAAATGGTTATAAAATTTATTCCCATATGGCCGACATTGCTTCTTTTAATGTTTTGAATAATATGGTCAGTAGTAAAAAAGGGGATGATGGGCCATCCAAGGAACTTTTTGATAAAGTTAAAGAAAATTATTTGGCCGAAGCCGATGTCAAAAAAATTGATATAGGCGGAGGCATGATTCATGGTATGGCCAAAGACTTTTTAAATGATAAATCGAAAAAAATTATTCTTTCCCATACAAATAGAAACTTAACACCCGAGGAAAAAGAGATCGGGGAAAGGGCCTCTTTTGGGATGATCGATACACTCATCCCTTCCAATGCAAACCCAATGTCCTCTTATGTTCAAAAATACCTAAGACATTATTTCCCCGAAGAACTCTTTGATGAACTTCGAGACATTATTAATTGTCCGATTGTCGATTTTAATGCTGGTTCAATTCTCCTTAAGCAGTCAGGAAAAAATGATTACCTTTATCTCACTTTGACTGGCAACGTGGAAATGATTCAGTCCAAAAAAAACCTTCATCAAATGGTCTCTGCCGGTTCACTCATTGGGGAAATGGCGGCCCTTCTTTCAGAGCCAAGAAAGAAAACTTATGTTGCCCAAGGACATGTATGGGCCTTAAAAATTCCCGCTATCATTTATCAAGACTTTATTAAAAAACATCGTCTTTTGCAGCATATTTTGAAAAGAAGAACAAACAAGAATATCCTTCTCAATCTGCCTATTTTTGAGCAAATGGCCTCATCTTACATCATTAATACTCTTTCCCAGGCCTTAACTCGAAAACAAATACACAAAAATAATAAAATACCAGTTGGTGATAGTCCCGAATTGGTTGTTATTATTTCTGGCGAATTTGCACTTATGTCACCCAAAGGGGAGATTTTAGAAAGCCTAAAAAAGAATTCTATTTGCCGTGAAGAAAGAATTCTTTTTCCAAAAATGCCTATAAGTGATATTAGGGCCATAACAGATGGCGAATACGGTCTTATTTCAGGTG
This sequence comes from Bacteriovoracales bacterium, assembly GCA_028346125.1. Lineage (GTDB taxonomy): Bacteria > Bdellovibrionota > Bacteriovoracia > Bacteriovoracales > Bacteriovoracaceae > UBA7317. Next base: position 22,771 of record JAOMEV010000015.1, read on the forward strand.
ATCAATTAAATGAGATTCCTGCAGTGATTTGGAAACTTTTCGAAATTTATGACTTGAGAACTGCGCTTCAACCTAAATTGAAAAAAGCCGCTTAAAACTTATCCATATCTTTTAACTTTACCAGAGGGTTATCTTTCATATCAACAACCCTGTGACCTTCTTGATTAATAAAAAAGGGAGCAAATCGCTTGTATTTTTCAACCATTTCTTTTAATTTACTTTTATCTATTGGGCAACTTACGACTCTTTTTTCAAAAGTTCCTATACCTTTAAGCCTATTTTTAACCTTCTTAACCATTGATAGTTTCTTAAACTGGCTGCAATTAATTGCCTCATCCATAGAGTGATCCAAATACCTGGACCAATCCATCTTTTTAACAAGAACCCATTTTTTCCTTTTACACTTTACATAGGGACCAAAATTAAATTTTTTTCCTAAAATATCATTATTTTTTTGAAGGACATGATTCCAAAAGCGCATTCCATTAAAGTCCGCCGCCAAATCAGCATAAGAAATTACGCCCGTTGGTATGCGCCCCAAGATACCATATTCTTCCTTAAGACCTATCATAAGTGTTTTTTTAATGCCTTTTCTCTTAATGTACATAGACGTAAAGTACCTAAAACCAGAAGAAAAGAAATGCTCAAATTTGTCACTCCCCAAGTAGACGTCGCCCATTTTTAAATTTGGGGAGTGAACTGACCTTAATTTAGCAATAAAACCCAACACAATAGATTCACTTAAAACAAAATCTCTATAAATGGATTTATCTACTGAAATAAAATTTTTATCAAGAGTATTTGTTTCATTAACCCATCTAACTATTTTCCCAAAGAACGTACTATTTAAATACCTTTGGAGATGAAAATAAAGCTTTCTTTCATTGCATCTTAAGAGACCAAAATTAGCATTTTTAAGGCCTTTTTTAAAATATTCATTTGTTTTGTTATTAAATATTTTTGTAGAGTCATTTAAATTACTTTGAAATCTTCCTGTAAAGTTATCAACCTCTGCCGAGTAAACATTTGTAAAAAAAAGAAGTATAAAGGCAAACTTTTTCAAGACACGTCCTAAGTTTTTTTGGGTAAATCAATAATAAATGTGGTTCCAACATCTACTTTACTTTCTACACTAATATTACCTCCTATTTTTTTTACCTCGGTTTTAATGACGTCCATTCCTACGCCTCGACCTGAGACCTCCGTAACAATATCTTTAGATGAAAAACCTGGCTCAAAAATTAGGTTTATAACTTTTTTAGCAGGGATGGAATTTACATCTAGGTTTTTAAATAAAACTTTGGCAGAGGCGGATTTTCTAATTGCCGTAGGGTTAATTCCTCGCCCATCATCACTGATAATAATTTGAAATCGTCCGTTATCAAAGTCTTTAAAATTTATTTCTATTGTGGCGGCCCTTTTTTTCTTTTTTTCTTTCCTTTCTTCACGAGTCTCAATTCCGTGATCTATCGCATTTCTGAATATATGGATCAGTGTTGAAAAAAGTCTTCTATAGCCTTCAAGATTTACGTAAATATTACTTTTATTAATTTTATAAATGACCTCTTTATCCTGTCTAGCACTGAGCTCCTCAATATGTGGGACATACCTTTTGAAATAGACATCAATATTTTTCAATATAAAATTTCGGTGAAAATTACTTACAAAGCTTTGGACCTCTTTTTTTAATGACAAGGTTTCCTGAAAGTCTTCAGAAAAACTGAGGTTTGAATTTACTAGTTCTATAATTTTTCTATTTTCTTTAATAAAATAACTTAACTCCCTATTAATATTTTCAATCAAGAAAAGAAGATCTTTTGGAATTTTGTGTAACGTTTTATTTTTTTCCTTATATTGATTAAAATAAGTTTCTAATTCATGTATTCTTCTAACGACGTCATCTATTTTAAAGGAGCCAAATCCTGCTTTCAAAGTATGAAAATGGCGGTAAACAATATCAATATCTAAATTATTAGCATTACTATTCATATAGTTCAAAATAATATCTTCCGCATCACTTACAAGATCCAGAAACTCTAAAGGTCTATCAATTATGGCCAAGATTGAGAAAAGTTTAGTTTTTTCTTTGAGCGCCTTCTTTTTTAAATGAACCTTATTTTTTATATCTGTAGCTATACATATTATTTTATCTACTTTATTATTTCCATTATTTTGGTAGAGTGGCCTAAAGTCCAAAGAAACCACGGCTCCTTGGTTTTTTGTAAATGTTTTTGGTGCTAAATCAAGAATATCATTAAAGGGTACAATTCCTTTATAAACATGGTCTAACCATCTATCGAAGTTTTTATTTTCATTTATGTCAAACTGCAAGACTTCTTTTATTTTTTTGCCTTTAGGCTTAACCATAAATATTTTTTCTGTAACATCTGTTGTCTCACCGACGACGCTTCCTTCTTTATCAATAACGAGAAAGCCGTGATCAATATTTGAAAGAAGAATTTTGAAGTTTTTATTCTGATTATGAACTTCAGATGTCATAGTTTCAACTAACTCATTGAGCCTTTGAGTAAACTCTTCTAAATTTACCACCTTCTCCTTTAAACTTTTTTTCACACTATAGAGATAAATATTTAGTAAAGAAAAAAATAAAAAGGTTCCTAAAACGATTGGCAAAGCCATTTTCTCATCAGAACCAAATTCACGACCCATAATTATAAAAAAAGCGACCTCCAAAAAAATCAAATAAAATTGGAAAAAGGTAAAACCTTTTGGCCTCAATGTACTTAGACCTAACAACATCAAAGAAATGTAGACGATGGAAAACATTAAGGAATTATAAGCACCCGATGAAGTAAAATTAAAAAGTGCAATACCATAAGTTGAAATAAAGAAGAAAAATGGGAATGGCCTAACCGTTAAGCTTTTTTCAAGATAACCATATATTAAACCGCAAAGTATCAATACAATTGGAAAAAACCAATAGACAGGTATTACTGGTGTTTTAAAAAATACACTCATTAGAACAGAGATAAGATAATAAAGAGGAAATGACACCAACGTGACGACGATATGACTCATTTTTTTTGTTTTAATCTTATCCCACACTTTCACAACAAAAGACCCACTCAATAATGAAGCCGACCATTTTAGTTATTGAATTTTACTATGAAATCCATATTTTAGACCAAAAAAGTCACCTTTTTTAACATTATTTTAGAAAGGAAAAACATGACCTATTTAAAAAGAAACGATTTTTATAAATTTTATTTTTAATTTTTAAGTGAAGGTTAGTGAAACAAGGTTTAAATAAATTTTTTACATTTAATTTTACATTTTAAATAACAAATACTTAAAGGCCTTAAAAAACAAAGTTAATTGGTCATATAAAAGCAACATTCCGACCTTTTACTAAGAGTAGAGTTTTTTTCCCAAAAAAATTTGAATGCTCTTAAGTTTACTTCTTTCAATAACTTATACCGATTATTTGATGGGAGAAATTTAAGAATTTCTTCATTTTTAATATTGGAACTTTGATTAATGCAAAGAAAGAAAAGATCATCCATAGCCACAAAGCTTATAAGCTATATTGTTCCAGCGAACTTTCTCGTTGCGTTGGCATTTTCTGGTTTTTATTTGTACAAGGACTATGAGCAAAAGAAAAAAGACATTAATAAAAATATTGACCAACTTAAAGAGACAACCCTCCCCTCACTTGCTAGGGCACTTTTCGATGAAGATGACGATCAAATAAAAACAAATATTAAAGGCCTTATTGGACATAAAGACATCGCCTATCTGGAACTAACTCGAGTTTATGAAGGCATAGAAGATGATGAACCAGAATATAAAGAAGGCTCTTTCCAAAAAGAAAACTCCCTTACTAAAAAAGTGGATCTTTATTATTCTGAAGAAGGCCAAGATAAAACACTCGTTGGAAAGATAACCCTCATAGCAAGCCTCTCGGGGACATATCTATTTATTATAAACCAAATCCAGTTTATTAGTTTAATTCAAATTCTTCAGTTCATCATCGTTACCATTATTGTTTTTTTCCTTTTTAAAAGACTTGTTTCCACACACCTTGCGGATATGTCAAAATATGCTGAATCACTCGACTTGGAAGATCTTTCAGGGCCACCTTTAAAACTCAAAAGACCTCATGATGAGAAAGCCGATGAACTAGAAGAAGTGGTCTTTTCTTTTAACACAATGAAAAATAATCTTCATGCCTCCCATGAAAAGCTCAAAGATCATAATGAAAACCTTGAAGATAAAATAAAGCAAGCAACAAAGGAAATCCAGGATCAAAATGAAAAACTAAAAGAGCTTGACCAAAAGAAAACTCATTTTTTTCAAAATATTTCTCATGAGTTAAGAACTCCACTTACACTCATTATGAACCCTCTCGAAGAGGCCGTTAAAAAATTTGAAAATGAAACCGACCTTAAACTCGCTCTTAAAAATTCAAAAAGGCTTTACAGGCTTGTCAACCAACTTCTCGATTTTCAAAAACTTGCAGCGGGGAAAAAGGAATTAAAGCTTCGCCCCGTTAACCTATTAAAATTTTTAAATCACTGTGCTCAGATGTTTAAGGTGAGTGTTACATACAAAAAAACAAATTTCACTTTTACATTAAATGGCAAAGAGGTTACTAACGAAACAATACAAAACGAAGGTATTTTTATGCTAGGAGATATTGACTCCTTGGAAAAAATCGTCTTTAACTACCTTTCAAACGCCCTTAAGTATTCTAAAAAAGAAGGTCAAATCCATTTAGACCTTTCTTCCTCAAATAAAAAAGTAAAAATATCGGTAAAAGATGATGGGATTGGAATATCCAAAGAAAATCAAGAAAACCTTTTCCAGGTTTTCTCCCTGGTTGACGAAACATCTATAAAGGACTTCGAAGGAACTGGGCTTGGTCTGGCGCTTGTTAAAGACCTGACAATCGAAATGAATGGTACAGTTGGAATCGAAAGTAGTGAGGGAGAAGGAAGCAACTTCTTTGTAGAGTTTGGAAAATTTGATTTTGATATTGTCGATCTTCTTATTGCCGAAGATGAAGAGGATATTTGTGAAATTTATGAAACCCTTCTCGAAGATTCTGATAAAATCACTTCCTATAAAATAGTCCCTAATGCTGAAGAGGCCCGCGCTCTTTTAACGAATCATCAATTTAAATGCGCTGTTGCTGATGCCGCTATGCCGGGAGAAGATGGAGCAAGCCTTCTTACTCATATTTATAACCACTTTCCACAAACAAAAAGGATGCTTGTAACTGGCAATGCCCACGATAAGATGCTTGAAAGAGCGATAAACCAAGGAAAGGTTAACCAGGTTATCTTTAAACCCTGGGATCAAGAAGAGCTTGTTGAAATAATGGAAAAATATGTTGAACAAAGTAACCTCAATCTTCAAGAAGATTTCAAGTTTAAAGGATGGCAACTTAGCGATGCCGATGAAATTGATGTTGACTTAGAAAAAGATGATGAACCTGACCTTTCATTGTCTGGAGAAAAAATACTTATTATAGAAGATTTGAAAGATATGAGGGACCTTATTTCTCGATCCCTTAGAAGACAAGGTTTCCAAACTTTTACTGCCAATAATGGTAAAGATGCTCTTGAAAAATTAAAAAATGTTATTCCTGATGTTATTATTCTCGACTGGATGATGCCCAAAATGACAGGTCCGGAATTCATAAAAGTTATCAAAGAAAAACCAAATCTTAGCTCCATCCCAACCATTCTTTTAACGGCCAAAAGTGATGAAGAAAGTCGTAGGGAAGGGACAAAAATTGGATCTGATGCCTACTTAGGAAAGCCTTTTAACGAAAACGAACTTCTTAACGTCGTCAAAAATATGATTCAACTCAAAAATAATATATCAAAGGCCATAGAAACTCGAGATATTCTCGATAGACTTGAATCATCTATTTTTATTGTTCAAAGCGACTTAATTATTCAACCGCCTGTTTCTAAATACTCAGAAGAGCTCTTTGGTGTCGACATTGTTGGAAAAAGCATTTGGGAAGTTCTTTATTTTAATGTGAGAGAAGGAACTAGAGTCCATAACGATTTAAATTTTATTTTTAGCATTACCTTTGAGGATGACCTCATTCAATTCGACTCCCTAGAGCATCGCCTTCCAAAAACGTTATCTTTGCCTCCAACATCCTATAAAGGGGCCCAAACATTAAAAGTTTCCTACAAACCCCTTGTAAATAATGACGAAATAATAGAAAAGGTTATGTTTGTCGTCGAGGAATTGGCCGATGATAATATTTTCAACACGGAAATAATCTCTAGTAAAGGCCATTTGCAGACCATTAAAGAAATCTTAAAAACTCATGATAAAGTTTCCCTCAGTAGAAATTTAGAAAGTTCCATAGCTTCTTGTTTTGAAACCTTAGAAGATTTCATTTCTCCCCTTTCGGATACTTACGATAAAAAACTCTTTATTAAGAATACAAAAATGATTATTAATTCCGCAATGGAGCATTTCCAGGAGAATGAAACAATCATTACAAAGTTAGACGAATTATACTGGATTACTGATGACCTTGATGGAAAAAACTCGGAGAAGAAAGTTAAAATTCAAATTGAAGCATCTTCGGTCATTTGCGATGTTATTGAACTATTATTTCAGTACTCAGAAGATGTAAACTTGTTCTTTCCCATAAACTTTAACTTCGATCATGACTTTTTACATAATGTTAGTGAAAAAGTTCAAGACCTTGATACTATTTTTAAAAACTTTTTTGAGTATGTATTTTTAATAAGAGATGTCAATGATATTAAAGAAGAGCACTTTAAAAAGGCCGTTAGAAACGTTGCTCTTTACCCTGATTTTAAACGAACACTTACTCTAATAGAACAACGATCAAGATTGATTTCATTTCTTTTCAAAGGAATGATGGAAGATGAACTTTCCTTAAGCTATAAAAAACTATCTTTTCTTGTAAAGCAAATGCCTGAAAGTTCAAAGATTAGTAAACTTATTTTCCAACACAACCTTATTAAACCTTATAAAGAGGTTTTAGAAAAGGCCAAATATATCGAGTCCGAACTTCACAAAAGAATTGAAAAAAGACGAAAAGATTTTATAAGTGAATTAGATTACCTTCTTCTTTTAAACAATATTATAAAAAGGTTCGTTACAGAAAGCGAAAAAGGACCATATAAAAATCTACCCATAATTTCTCCGATTGATTCTACAATGATCCCAAAGTTACGTAATTTTATCTGGATTATAGAACAAAGTGTCGCTACTTTTGATTTTCAAAAAGAACAAAACTTTATTGATAAATATACTTTCCAATTCGAAAGTATCATTAAAGTTATACTCCACAAAGAACTGAGTCAGGCCAATGCACTTCCCGTTGAAAGGTCTAATAAGAAGTTCATTAGCTTTTTAAAGGAAAATCTCCCTGATGAATCGGAGGACAAAGCCGCCTCTTAATAAAATGGCCCTTTTAGTAAGCTCCAAATACGCTGGTCTTTAATGTCCCTTTTTTTGACAAGTCCCAAAACGATTCTCTCTTGGTCCTCGTAAGAAACCTTTTGATAAGTTTTAAAAACCCTATCCCAAAAAGAAAGGTTAAATCCAAAGTTTTTATTTAATTGATTTTTTCTCATGCTGTGATGAGAGCGATGAAAATCCGGTGTGACAATGAAAACCCTTAAAATATTTTCTAAAAACCGGGGTATTCTAAGGTTGGAATGATTAAACATCGAGGAAGTGTTTAAAAGGACTTCAAAAATAATAATGCCTAAAGCGGAAATTCCGAAACTAAGAATTAGGATAAGCTTAATACCCCAAGAAAGAAGTATTTCACCTGGGTGGAAACGAAGGGCCGAAGTCGTATCAAGTTCAAGGTCAGAATGGTGAATACTGTGAAAGCGCCAAAAAAAATCTACCTTATGAAATAAGCGGTGCTGAAAATAAATAGCAAGGTCAAGAATCACGATTTCTAGAACTAAAGGACAGTCTTTTAAAAGGGCCCAACCTTTATTTTTAAATATTACGGAAGCTTCAACTAAGGAAATGGGGATTAAGGCCTGGGAAATGATAATGAGGGCCATATTTCCAAACCATCTTTTTTTCTTGGGGATAAAACTTTTTTTTCTAGGAAAGATGACCTCACCTAAAAGGAAAAGAAGAAAAAAACCAATAAAGCATAAAAGCCTTAACGCATCTTCATTTGCCATGACCTGACCTCTTAAAAAGCTCCGGGCCTAAAATCCCCAATACAATTAAAATAAGTCCTATAATAGAGCTTAGGTTTATAACTTCCCCTGTAATTACAGAAATCCAAATAAGAGAGAAAAAAGGTGCAATGAAAATAAGCCTTCCCACAGTAGCGGTGTTATCAGAAAACTTGAGGGCCTTTAGCCAAAATAAAAAAGTAAACCCCATTTCAAAAAACCCTATATAGAGGATCCCCAATCCACCTTGAATTTCTGGCCAGTAAAAATTTGAAAAGGTCGCAACAAAAAGGGCCGAATAAAGAGAGCCAAAAAAAAAGTTTTGCGCCATTTTTATTTTATCATCTCTTTTGTCTTTAACGTTTAAAATCCAATAAAGGGCCCAAATAAGAGAACTTCCAATAGCAAGTGCCATTCCAAGAAACTCTGTAGGCCTTCCTTTCCATGGAGATTCCCAAATCTTTGCAATGAAAAGGACGCCGATAAAACTAACGCCCATTCCTAGCAGAGTTTTCGATGAGGGTTTTTGTCCCAATAAAGGGTAGGACAAAAGAACAAGAGACAAAGGCCAAGTATAATTGAGCGCCATGGCCTCCTGTGCAGATAAAAGAGAGTAGGCCTTAAAAAGAACGAGATAATAAAGAAAGGGGTTCAAAAACCCCATTAAGGCCGAGTTTAACATTCCCTTTATTTGAAAAGTTCCCTTCTGTGTGGAAAAAAAAATTAAAAAAGAAATAACGGAAGAACAAAGTAAAAGGAACATAAAGGGGACAGTTTTTAGTGTAAGTTTGAAAGCTGTCGCGGCCGTGGACCAAAAAAGAATGGACAATGTGGCATAAAAGTAGGGATTTTTTAAAAGCATCCCGATCCTTTTTTAATCTTTTTTCCCTATAGAGTGACCCTTTTTCACGAAAGAAAACATGGCCTTTTTGTAATGGCCATAACTGGAGGTTTCAATGCCAGGAAAATCTTTTGAAAGGGTCGTTTGGTCATATCGACATTTTGAATAGGTATAGGGAAGTAGTTCTTTTGGGAGTCCAACTTTATCCATAATGACATTGTTGGCCCTTGTTTTTGGTAAGGGTACAACGTTTACAGAAAAGCCAAATTCGTCAAAAGAGTCCTGTACGAACTCTCCGACAGTAGGGCACTGTTGACTCACCACATGGTAACACCTGGTCCCTTTCCCCATTTTGGGTGCCAAAACACCCTTGGCCACAAATTTTGCGGCATGATCAACCGGAATCATCGGAATAATAGAAGATTTTTCAAAAGGCATGGGGAGGTATTTGAGGGTATTAAGAAGAAGTTTTTTTCTTTGAAGCTTATCGAGAAGACCAAAAAAGTAATAAGGGCCATCAGTTTGAGGTGTCATCCCTTTAGTTGAATCACCAACAAGCACACCGAGGCGATAAATTCTTTTCTTGATCTGAGTATTCCAGCTTCGAACCAAGAGCTCTGCATCAAATTTTGTCTGCGCATAATGATTAGTGAACTTTTGTCCAATTTCAAGAACATCTTCTTTAAGCTCTCCCTTAAAATCACCACTCACAGCTATGGAGCTGACGTGATGGAAAAATTGGAGATTTTTCATCTGTTTGGCAAGATGTAAAACATTAGTTGTCCCTACAACATTCTGGAGAAAACACTTTTCATAATTCCCTCTCAAATTGGAATAGGCAGCAGCATGAAGAAGAATTGTCGTTTCTGAACAAACTTTTTTAAGTTGATCTTCTTGTTCAATAACATGGGGTAAGGAGATATCACCACAAACGATATGCACCTTGGAGTTGTTTCGATAGAGGGACTCAGCCTTGTTAAAGCTTCCCCTTCGTACCAACAGAAAGACCTTATCAACCCCTTCAATAAGGTTGTTTAAAAGATGCTTCCCTAAAAATCCTGTACCACCTGTCAATAATAAGGCCAAAATTGATTCCTTTTCCTTTTGAATCAACCAACTCGAATTTTTAATTCCGTGTCATTAAACAATTTTTAAACCTATGTGTCTAGTTTGAAAAATTAAAACTGGCCAAGGTTAAGGCCTGTCTATATTATTTTTTGGTCGAGGTGCTCATAATGGATCAAAAGTTTTGGCTTGAATGCTGGGAAAGTAAAAATCTTGGTTTCAACCAGGATAAAATTAACGCTCATCTTGTAAATTTTTTTCCAGAGCTTTCTATCCCGCACGAGTCCTCAATCCTTATCCCTCTTTGTGGAAAAAGTATCGACCTTATTTGGCTTCTTAAGCAAGGTTTTCAGGTTACAGGTGTCGAACTAAGTTCTATAGCTATTCAGGATTTTTTCAAAGAACAAAACATATCCTACACAAAAGAAAAGCTTGGCCCCTACACTTCCTGGCAGGCCAATAATCACAAGCTTAGAATCCTAGAGGGGGATTTTTTTAATATTCTTTCTCTTGAGGACTCCTTTACAGGAATTTATGATAGGGCCTCTCTTGTGGCCCTTCCCCAATCTATGAGACAAGACTACTACAAGATACTTAGAGCTCTCAAGGCCCCTATTTTTCTTATTACTGTTGAGTATGATCAAAAAAAAATTGATGGCCCACCCTTTTCTATTTCTGAAAAAGAAGTCGTAGAGTCATTAAAAGAAAGCTTCCATATTTCAATGAGACACTCTGAAAAAAGAGAATCTATGTCACCTCGTTTTTTGGAAAAGGGAATTAAGGACATTATCCAAAAAGTTTATCTCCTTAAAAAATTATGAAAGACAAAGTTTTTATCACCCGTGAAATTCCTTCTGTGGCCACCGAGCTTTTAAAGGAAAATAATATTGAAGTGGATACTTGGACAGATCTTGCTCCTCCAACAAAAGAAGAAATCATCCAAGAAGGCCAAAAGGCCCAGGCCATTATTTCAATGGTTAGTGACCCACTCGACAAAGTTTTTTTTGAATCCTGCTCCCATTTAAAAGTTATTAGTAACTTTGCTGTAGGGGTCAATAATATCGACCTCAAAACTGCCTCCAAAAAAAATATCCCGATAGGAAATACCCCTGACGTCCTCACGGACGCCACCGCAGACCTTGCTCTTTGCCTTCTTTTGGCCCTTTCAAGAAACCTCCTTCCCTCAATTAAAAATGCAAAAGAAGGTGATTGGAGAAGGTGGGAACCCCTCGGTTTTCTCGGGACCGCTCTTCAGAAAAAAAGCCTGGGTATTATTGGTATGGGAAGAATAGGCCAGTCTTTTGCCAAAAAATGTCATTTTGGTCTTGGTATGAACATTGTCTATCATAGCCGAAATGATATTCCCCACGTGAATGAGGAATACAAAATTCAAAAAAGCTCACTGGAAGAAACACTGAGGTCAGATGTGGTCTCTATTCACTGTGACCTTAACTCTAGTACAAAGCATCTTATGAACCGCCGTACTTTTTCTTTAATGAAGAAGGAGGCCTACTTTATTAATACCTCAAGAGGGGAAGTCGTCGACCAAAAAGACCTTTTTGAGGTTCTCAAAAATAATAAAATTAAAGGAGCTGGGCTAGATGTCACTTCTCCTGAGCCTCTTCCGCCTACTGATGAACTCTTTGGCCTTGAGAATATTATTATTACTCCCCATATTGCCTCGGCGACAAAAGAGGCCAGAGATCAGATGGCCACAATCGCGGCCAAAAATGTTATCCTAGGACTTCGCGGGCAGGAGCTCCTACACTCTGTTACCTCTTAGATGAAAAAACATCGAGGAAGGCCTTATAAGGCTTGGCGTAGGCACCACTAGAGAACATCTCCCGGAAATCTTTATCAATGGCCTTCATTGTTTGAAGATTTAGGCCATAGGTAATAATCCGATGGGCGTATTCGTGACATATAATATAGAGATTTGATAGAGGGTTCAGTTCGTTATCTTTAAGTCCCCAAGGAAAACCTTTACCATTAGGTCTTTCATGGTGTTGCATAACTATATCTTTAATATCCTGATCCATGCCATCAAGACTATCCAAGATTTCCACGGCCTTCGATGGGTGTTCTATGACAAGCTTTTTTTCCGTTTCATTGAGTCCCTTAAATTCCTCACTTTCAAGGTGACAAACTTTTGCCAGCCTTTCATCCTGAAGCCCAGCATCTTGTAAAATCGAGGCCAAGGCAAATTTAGCAAATGTTTTTGGGTTTCCCCAAGGCAGCTCATTAAGACAGGATATTGCAAGATAAGATGTTAGAGTGCTTAGTTCTGAAATATAATTTTTGTTTTTCAAGAATGCCTTCAAAAACTCAGGTAAGGATGTTTGTTCTTCAAGAGTCCTTTTGGCCACCTCGACAGTTTCATCGGCCAGTTCCAAAACATGCTCTGAAACCCCAAGACTTTTGAGAGCGGTATGGACATTTTCAACAGAGTCAAACTGATTCGAAAGGTTTCCTTCAACCCCTGCCTTGGCGCCTCCTGAGATCCCCAAAATAATGGATTTAAAACATTCTTTAAAATCTACTTTTTTAACATAAAAAAACCGAACACCCTTATTAGTAATATGCTCCATCACTTCATCGGGAATATCTTCTCCACGGTTAACAATCTTAACAAATTTTTCCTTCCCAATCTTCACATAGGTATCGACAAGGGCCTGCTTAGATTTAAAAAAATAATTAATTGCCACTTTACTGTATTCTGATTCTACCTTTACAAGCTTTTGGCCCATAAAACCTTCAATCAACTCAAGAAATTTTTGCTTTACAAGGTCTCTATGGCAAAAACCGTGTTTACAGAAAGATAGGGTCTCTGTAACTTCTTTTTTTTCTTGATCACCAAAAAGAAGATTGTCCTCTAAAACAATGAACTTTCTTTTCATATCACCTTTTTGAAGGCCCTCAAACTCTTCCTTGTAATCCATGACAAAAGTGTAATCGCAAATAAAAAGAGTTAAGTCATCTTCTTTTAAATATTTTTCAAAAGAATCTGAAGACTCTACCTCCGTTTCAAATTCGGATTCGATAAAAAGGGAAACCATTTTAAAAAGTTCTTCACCTTTGTCTAAAACGACCACTTTGGCCATAAAAACTCTCCTCATTTATTAGGTCTTTTAATTTTTTTATAGCACTCATTCTTGTCGCCTCTTCCCCAGAACAGGCCCAATCCAAACACTTTTTAACCTTAAAGCAATCTTTTTTTTCATTCCAAATATAGTCATCTTCTCCACGAACTAAAATGCCTTCCACAAAATGGCCATTGCTATTAAATATAGGCCCGCCAGAATTCCCCTCAAAACTATCAAGATTGGCCGAAAAGTACTTTTTGTAACGGTTTTTCCGAACCCAGGCATGACCAGACATTTTCAATGGTAAACCAGATGGGTGCCCTCCAAGATAGATGCGTTCTCCAGTTTTCACCTTTCCTTCTTCACGAATAGCAAGAGGTTCTCTATCAACAACATCCCTATCAAGTCTTAATAAAGCAAAGTCAGTTGATTCATCTAAGGCATGATCAATAATTTCAACACATTCATAAATGTCTTTTTTTAAAACTTTTGTATAGTCCTTATCTTTTTCACTACGGTCAAAACCAAAGACCCATTTGTTTTTCTTGCAGTCTTTCAAAGATTCTACGCAATGGCCTGCTGTAACGAGAAGGTCTTTTCCTACGAGAAACCCTGAACAGCTTGCGATCTGCTCCTGATCATAAAATCTTTCATCTTCACAAACTTCATCCATAGCTTCGGTCTTCAACTGAACGATATCTGACTCTCCTCGAATCTTTTTTATCTTTTCTTTTAAAATAAGGGCCGCGATTCCTTTAGAGTTTTCAAGCCATCTCTCATTGCTTAATTCAAAAAGGTCACGTCTATTATCTTTTCCGTAGACAACTTTTTCATAAGAGCTTTTGCCCTTGGACAAAAAAAAAGTACAGAAAACAACTAAGATGACTTTCTTAGACACCATAAATCTTCCCTCGAGTCCATTATAATGGCCTTAGGAATTATTTCCAGTGGTTAGAAAAATTCTCAAGAAAGTTTGTCGGGTTAAAGAGAAATCTTTTGACCTAATAAAAAAACGTCCTCAACGGAGCCTGGGAATGTGACATCTAAAAAGGGAGACCAATTGGCCTTTGTTTGAAGGTTTTCTCTCTTAACCGTCCAAGGTCTTTTAAGATTTAAAACCGTAAAAGAGGCCACATAACCCTCTTCAAGAAGGCCAAACCCTTTACCAAAACGATCAAATGATTTTTCGCATTTTTTAAGTGAAGGAAGGAAGTTGTTGACAAAGTTCCCTGGTCTTTCAGAGCAGGCCAAAGACACTAATTTTGGGTCCATTTTTTTATCAACCAAAAGCCAAGTGACAAAGCCTCCGTAAGTATCTAGGCCAGGGAGTCCGGAGGTCCCTTTTTCTTTTTCTTCCGGGGTATGAGGTGCATGGTCTGTGGCCAGATAGTCAATATTCCCTTCAAGAAAGGACTGCAACATGAACTCCTGATCTTCTTTCGACCTTATAGGGGGATTCATTTGCATAAAGTTTCTTTTATCGCTTAGAAGGTCTTGATTATAAAATAAATGTTGAGGCGTCACTTCACACTCAACAGGAAGCCCCTTCTTTTTGGCCTCAAGTATTTTAGGAAGGCCATCTTTTGAGCTATAGTGGCACAGCTTGCCCTTTAAATGAAATTTTTCTATGAGCTCCAGCGCTGTTTTTGTAGCGATCGTTTCAGCTTCAACAGGACGTCTAAGCTCGTGGGTTTCCTTATTTTTACATTCTTCTAAAATGACTGGGTCTTCACAATGGAAACTTACAAATTTTCCCTCATAGGCACTCAAAGCGCTCTCGAGTTCTTCTTCATTTTTAAAAAAAAGCTCACCCACAGAAGGACCCATATAGGCCTTATAAGGAACTGAAAAAGAAAGAGGTTTTGTTTCTGGGCCCACTCCTGCATACAAGAAAAAAGGAAAGCCTGTTTTAAGAGTCAATGCTAGTTTCTGTCTGTAACTCTCATCATCAATAGGTGGAACTGGATTGTTGGGCATATCACAGGCATGAGTTACACCCCCATTCAAAGAGGCCCTTGAAGCAGAGGTAAAGTCTTCCTTATAAAGATGTATTTGAGACTTATCTTCTCTTGCATGAATATGAACATCACCCATTCCAGCAAAAATAAGACAATCATCACCATAGTAAAAATCGACCTTTTCCTGGGGAACTCCCAAATCGCCAATGTCTAAAATAAGCCCTGTTTCTTGATTAAAACGGATTTGCTTTCTCTCTACTCTTTTGGAGCATGCCACAACGCCTTCTATAACTAATTCCACAAGACTCTCCCTAAAGAATGGTGCTTTCCTCACTCAACATGGTATGTGCCTTAAGAGCGCCGTAAAAAACGTTGGGGTTATGAACCCTCATAGTAAGCCGATGCCCTCTCAATCGTTGAAACCATAATGATAAAAGTCCTGTATGTAAACACTCTACTGGCGCCCAATCCTGAGGAGATTGACGATATTCTTTGACTGCGTTTTGGAGAAAAGACTTTTTGGAGACTCCAATAATCCAAGGAGTTTCTTTGGGAAAGGAACGAATGAATAAAGGAAGTTTCTGAATTAAAAAATCGTTTTGCTCTAAGGTTTTAGAGAATCCAAAACAAGGGTCTAAAAAAACTCTCTCTTGATACCCTTCAAAATAATCAAGACCTTGTTGAAAATAGCTCTTTAAATGATCTAAAAAGGCCTGCTGGTCCCCTTTAAAAGCATAGTTCATATGATGGGAAGAATCTTTTCTCATCGGTGCCAAATTATGGCAAAAGACATAAGAAACTTTTGGATCTTCTTCTAAAATTCTTAGGGCCTCCTTATCAAGAACACCTGAAACATCATTCCAAAGAAACTTTAGGTGGGGGAAGTGAGGCTTCAATTTTCCCACAACAAACGAAAAAACTTCCGGTTTATAGGTATCAATAGAAAGAGTTCCTTTTAAAAAAAAAGGATGCTTTTGATTCTTTTCTCCCCATTCAATAAAAACGGGAAGAAATATATCTAAAAATCGGCTTTTTTCTTTCTCTTCTGGGCATGGCGAATTAAAGGGAGCTGTCGACTCAGCACCGACGTCAAGCATCGCAGGGCCAAAAGACAAGAGTTCTGACAATTTAAGGGAGCAATTTTCTAGGGACGCGAAGGAGCCACCATCGGAAAAAGAGTCGGGGGTTATATTCAAAACCCCCATAAGCTTAGGCCATAACGGGATCATCTGAATGATCGTCTTTTTTCGACCCAGTCCCTTCTTCTCCTTCAGCAGTCTCCTCTGAAGGCCCTTCTTTTTTGGCTTCACTGACAACTTCTTCTTTTGGATTAAGAGGAAGCCCAATATCTTCATTATTGACGACCTTCTTAACCTGATCAGCGTCCAGTGTTTCCCAGATAATCAGGGCCTCGGCAAGTCTATCGAGAGCATCTCTATTATCTTCAATAAGCTTAACTGCAAGGGCCTCGTTATCATTCAGCAACTTTTTAATTTCATCATCAATTTCTTGGGCAGTTTTTTCAGAGTACTCTGAAGTACCGCCTTGAGCCGCTGCATAAGGGTTCATACCAACCTTCTTATATTTCACAGGCCCTAAAACTTTAGACATTCCCCAGTCACAGACCATTCTGTGAGCAAGGTTAGTCGCCACCTCAATATCCTGAGCAGCACCACTTGAGATTTCATTAAAGACGAGTTTCTCAGCAACACGACCACCCATTGCCATAGCAATAAAGTTATTAGCGGCGTCAACAGTCTGACTCAACTTATCCTCACTAGGAAGGGACTGAGTAACACCAAGGGCCCCACCGCGAGGAATGATTGTAACTTTGTGAATAGGATCACAATGAGGAAGCTTTACAGAAACAAGAGTATGCCCTGCCTCGTGAAAGGCCGTCCTTCTTTTATCTTTATCAGAAATAACCATGGACTTACGCTGAGGTCCCATTAAGACTTTATCTTTGGCCTCTTCGAAGTCACTGTTATCAAGCTCTTTTTTCTCACACCTTGCAGCTGCAAGTGCCGCTTCATTAACAAGGTTCGCAAGGTCAGCGCCGGTAAAGCCAGGAGTTCCCTTGGCAATATTTTCAAGGTTAACATTATCATCTAGAGGAGTTTTCTTTGTGTGAACTTTTAAAATACCAAGCCTTCCCCTAACATCAGGGGACCCTACCATAACCTGTCTGTCAAAACGGCCAGGTCTAAGAAGAGCTGGGTCTAGAACATCAAGACGGTTTGTAGCAGCGATGAGAATAACCCCTTCATTTGCTTCAAAGCCATCCATCTCTACAAGGAGTTGGTTTAGAGTCTGCTCTCTCTCATCATGGCCACCGCCCATACCAGAGCCACGGTGCCTACCAACAGCATCGATTTCATCTACGAAGATAATACAAGGAGCGTTCTTTTTTCCTTGTTCAAAAAGGTCCCTTACTCTACTCGCCCCGACACCAACAAACATTTCGACAAAGTCGGAACCAGAGATAGTAAAGAATGGAACATCCGCTTCCCCAGCTACAGCTCGGGCAAGAAGAGTTTTACCGGTTCCTGGAGGGCCTACAAGGATAACACCTTTTGGAATTTTTCCTCCAAGGACTGTATATTTTTTTGGATCTTTCAAAAAGTCTACGATTTCGGCCAATTCCTCTTTTGCTTCTTCAACACCTGAAACATCTGAGAAAGTGACTTTCTTTTCATTTGCATTAAGCATTCTTGCCTTGGATTTACCAAAGCTCATGGCCTTACCACCACCTGCCTGTATCTGGCGCAGAAAGAACCAGAAAATAACAATGAGGATAATCATCGGGCCCCAACTCACAAGTAAGGTCGTAAAGAAGGGCTGCTTCTCTTCTTCCTCATAGTTGGGAGTGATATTATTTTTTCTAAGAATATTAAAAGTGGCCTCTCCAGTATCGCCAGTAAGTCTAAAGCGAATCTGGTTTTCATAACCTTCTTTAAACTGACCAATAATGGTGTTTTTTCCCTTGAAGGTCACTTCTTTGACATGTCCACTTTCTATGGCCTGAACAAACTCAGAATATTGGATCTTTTTGTAGTTGGTTTTTCCTTCTGAAATAACCTTAGCAACTACGGCCAACATTAAAAAAATGACAATCCATAAAGTAAAATTCTTTTGATGTGGTTTCATTCATTTTCCCAAAATTATTTAGAGTCCTTTGCCGCACTCTTTCTCTATACTATTATTTTATTTGTGTCCTCTTGAAGAATCAAGAACCGTCTCGTCTTTTCTTTAAATAATTTCCACAAGTTGCAGTTCTCTCCTCAAAAGTCTGGCCCAATAGCAGCCATTTATGCACTGCATCGGCTTTTGAGCGAAAAACACTAGAGAAATTTTTACATAAATGGGGAAATCTTGTTCAAGAGACCCACTTATAAATAACTCTTTTTGTGGGGAAAATCTTCGAAATCTTCACATAAGTCAAGGGGCACAAAGATATAAAAGCCTCTCATAGTGCTGAAAAAAGGTAACATGAGACGTCTAATGCACCGAAACTGGGTCAAAATTAAGAAAATCCACCCCGAACTCCCCTTTCGAACTCCTCACCAAACCAAGGCTCTGAAACCCTACTCCAACTTCGAGGGCCAAACCCGTCGTTCTTGGAAGGAGTGGATGGGACCGATTTAGGCTTTTTAAAAAAAGTCCTTTTTTTTGGGCGTTTTTATTAAAAAAGACTAAGGGAGATTCAGGTAAAATATCCTTTTTGGCCAAAAAACCGCTTTTTTCAGGCACTTTTTTAGATTTCAGACACATTTCCAAGGTTTCGGCCATTTCGGAATCGAGCTGGTCCCATTTATTCTTAACCTTTTCCGTCGCCAAATAAATCAACCCAGGAAAAAGATAACCCCACACTTTTCCAGAATAAAGAAGAGGCCCAAACTTGTTTTTTTTCGCAGCATCACAAGTCTTTTGGACTTGGAGAGAAAGAGTTCCTCTTTTCTTTACTGAAAGCTTTTTTATTTCTTCTTTAATCTCTTCTTCAAAACCGTCAAAATCCTTATTAAAAGGCGTCCTCAAGAGAAGAACTCCTCCATAAGAATCCTTCATAACCCTCAAAGACCCTTTCCTTTGAACTCTATGGACACCTAAAACCTTTGCCAGATGGTTCGACCTAAAAGCGTAGTGCTTCAAGTACTGCGGCCATTTTCTCTCAAGCTGGGGGATCACGGAACGTCTTATATAATTTCTTTCATATTGTAGCTCCCTATTCGAGCTATCCTCTAAAAATGGAATACGAAGGCACTTCACAAAAGATGATATTTGACGCCTAGTAACACTTAAAAAAGGCCTCACGACGTTTCCTGCCACCAGGGGTATTCCCAAACTACTCTTGGCCTCACTAGAGCGAAGCTGCTGCATAAGAGACCACTCAAAGGAGTCATTTAGGTGGTGGCCCATATAAAGGAAGTCACCTGGGCCCACATAGGTGGAAAAGAGTCGATACCTTTCTTCCCTGGCCATTTCCTCGAAGTTGGAGACGCCTTTCAAATTCAGCTGCGGAGACAGAACTCTGCATTTGGGCCCTAAAAAAGAGCTATATTTCTTAACAAGTCTCTCTTCTTCAATATTTTCCTGTCTAGTTCCATGATTGACGTGGAGAACTTCAATAGACTTTATTCGCTTTCTCTTTAGAATTTCTTTTAAAAAGGCCAAAAGGGCCATTGAATCCATGCCCCCGGAAACGGCAACAATGGCCTTTCCTGATTGGGGGAAAAGCTTGTTATTTTCCATGAATAATTCGACATAATCCACAAAGGCCTTTGTAGGTCCTTTTATAAGAGATTGGTATGTCATTTGATCGCCTCTAACCAGGGAGATTTTGAAGTATACGGAACAGATTCAAAAGAGTCACTCTACTCGGGGATAGGAGGATGTCAATCACTAAAAAATTTTTTGGAAAAAATACCACTTTATTTCTAAAAGAGGCCACTTTTCAATATAGGTAAAAATTGTGTAAACCCATGATTATATAAGCATTTATGAGATTCAAGGAAAACTTTTTAGCTTACTACTGCACAAACCTCTCTTTTATGCTAAAAAATCTCAATTCCTTATAACCCAACAGGGGAAAACTGAATGAAAAAGTGGTTTTCAAAACGGACGCTAAGCTTAAATCTCTGCTTAGGAGCGGTCCTCTCGATGTTTTGCTTCCAGCTGCATGCTAAGGAAAACGTTGGGAAAGAATGCAAAGACCTCCAAAGCTTCCTTTCCACCTCATCCTTCAAAATAGACTGCAATCCCCATTTCCATCATTACAATTCCAAGGCCATTAAAAAATACTACAACAAATCAGATGCCATCCGTAACGGCTTAAAAATGGCAACTTTCAACCTTCTTTATCCAGGTAACACAAGAAATAGATACAAAGACTATAAAATACTCGCAAAAATGATGAACAAGTGGGATATCATTGGCGCCCAAGAGCTCGTCCCTAGTCAAGGGGAAGAGTTTCACCATAACCAAATGCTCATGACCTCTAGGGCCTCGTCCGCGAAGCTTATCAGAGAACATTATAAAATACCGGGATTTCTTATTATCCTAAATGAATTGAGAAAGTTTGACCCTTCCTGGGCCCTCCTTGTATCTAGTAAAGCAGAAGCTGCAAAAGAAAAATACTCAAAAGAGCTTGGTGGCTTTTTCTACAGAGCAAGCGCCGTAAAACCAATTGATAACCATTTCTGTGAAGATAACTACGATAATGAAGATGGTCCCTCTTTAGGCTGTTTGGCAGACTTCACCAAAGCAACTATTGGAAAAGAGGCCAACTCTATTTTCTCCAGAAGGCCATTCATAGCAAGCTTTAAAAGTGGTAACTTTGATTTTACCGCACTTACAAGTCACGTGGTCTACACATCTCCCACCGATCCTAAGGTGAGAGAGAGAATTGTTAAAAAGGCCTTTGGAATAAAAAATTATAAAGACTTAGGAAAAGGTGTAACGACTGAAACCTATGCTCGATTTGCCGAAATAAAAATCACATTTCAATTTATGGAATACCTTTGGAGTTACTACGATGAGGAAGATATTATCCTCTTAGGCGACTTTAACGTTGAAAGTAAAAACCCATTCTGGAAAAAAATCCAAGATGAGTTTCAAGGGTCTGATGTCTTAAACAGCGCTCCTACAACTCTTACAGATCAAAAATACAAGTTTTTGAGGGGCAAAGAAATTATAACAAATGGCGTTTCAAGAAATTACGATCATATCGTTCTCAATAGAGGATACACAAAAGAATGTAGTGGTGAAGCGAAGGCATTCAACTTTCTCGAAGACAATGACATTGGGCTTGCAATTAAAAAGAAATATATTGTTAGATCTTCGAAAAAAAGAGGGAGCACCTACCCTATTAACGCCTCAAATGAAAAAAGAATGAACACCCTTATTCAAAAGTATAAAAAAACACTTTATAATAAGCTTACTATTAAAAGAAATAAGGTCGTCAAAGATACAAAAGACATAAAAAGATTTGTATCAGGCTACAAAAAGAGAGTCTTTCAATCTCAAAAGAAAGATCGTTCTTATTACCACCTTTACAAAGAAATCATTAGTGACCATCTTCCCGTTTACATGTCTTGCGACACAAGTGGAAGTGACGACGACTAAAAAATTAAGAAGCTAAATTTTCAACGATGGGCTTTTGAATGTTTTCCATCTCGAGAGTTTCTATCGATTTTGCCTTCTTGAAGCTGACATCACTCCAACCCCAAAAGAAACTTATTACCATCTTCCCGTTTACATGTCTTCCGACACAAGCGGAAGTGACGACGACTAAAAAACTAAGAAGCTAAATTTTCAACGATAGACTTTTGAATGTTTTCCATCTCATGAGTTTCTCTCGATTTTGCCTTCTTGAAACTGACATCACTCGAGTCCCACAAAGGAAGAACATGATAGTGAAAGTGGGGAACATCAAAGCCAAGTATAACTGACCCAATCCTCTTACAAGAAGTGGCCTTCATAATGGCCTTTCCAATAGGGACCGCGGCTTTGAAAACTGCACTATAATAAGGCTCAGGTACATCAAGACAATGATCATGCTCAACTTTAGGAACAATAAGGGTGTGACCTAAATTGATAGGGTTTATATCCAAGAAAGCAAAAGTATACTCATCTTCATAGATCTTAAATGAAGGGATTTCTCCCTTTATAATTTTTGAAAAAAGAGATGACATTTCTAGCTCCCTTGAAAATTACTTCTTCTTTTTTTCCTCAATGATCTTTTCAACTTCCTTAAGAGTCAGCTTCAAAACCTTCTCTTCATCACTTTTGATATCATCAGGAAGGCCAATGTTTTTTGAACCAAATTTAATATAAGGCCCATACTTTCCTTCGTAGATACCTATTTTTTTCTTCAACTTTGACTTATCCCCAAAATCCTTCAGAAGCTTACTTCTTCTAGAGGCCTTTTTTTCCTGGGCCAAGAGCTCTAAGGCCCTTTCCAGGACAACTTCATACACATCATCTTCTTTTTTCAAAGACCTAAACTCGCCATCACACATAACATATGGTCCAAACCTACCGACATTGGCCAAAACTGGCTCACCTTTTTCCGGGTGAGCCCCAAGCTCTCTTGGAAGAGAGAGAATTCTTAAAGCATCACTAAGCTCCACAGTTTGTGGAGTTAGGTTTTTTGGTAAGCTGGACCTTCTCGGTTTGGGGTTTTCTTCAGTTTTCTCACCTAATTGAAGGTAGGCGCCATATCTCCCAATAAGACAGTAGATATTTTCCCCATTATCTGGATGAACACCTATGGGAACAGGACCCTTCTCTTGCATTTCAATGAGCTGGTCAATATCTTCAACTTTCAAATCTGCCGGAGCGATATCTTCAGGGATAGAGGCCCTAATTTCATCGTCTGCCTCAGTCTTCTTATCTGAAATTATATAAGGTCCAAAACGCCCGACCTTTATTTCAGCTTTCTTCCCATTGATATGAGGCAAAGAGATTGTTCTTGTGTCTTCAGGTTTTATCTTTTTTTCATTCTCCTCAACCTTGGACTTCAAACCAGTTTTTCCTAAATAAAACTTTTTTAGGTATTTTTTATGGTCAAGCTCACCATAAGCAATATCATCTAGAGATTGCTCCATAGTCCTGGTAAATTCGTAATTAATTAAGTTCTCAAAGTAGTTTTCCAAAAGCTGTATAACCGCAAGGCCTGTAAAGGTAGGCACCATCGTATTACCAACTCTTCTAACATACCCTCTGTCTAAAATAGTATTAATAATACTAGCGTAAGTCGATGGTCTCCCAATCTCCTTCTTCTCCAAATTATTAACAAGGGAAGCTTCAGTAAATCTGGCAGGTGGTTTTGTTGAGTGCTCAGAAGGTTTCAACGTACCTTTACTTAAAATGTCACCCTTTTCAAGGTGAGGTAGAATCACTTCTTTATCATCAAGTGCTGCATTTGGATCATCTTTTCCTTCAACATACACTCTCAGGAAACCTGGAAACAGTATCTTTGTACCATTCGCTTGATAATCTGATTCTCCCACTTTAATTTTTACGACTTGTGAAGATTTTTTCGCCTCCGCCATTTGACATGCTAAGGTTCTTTTCCAAATAAGTTCATAGAGGGACGCCTCTTTCCCTGAAAAACCACAATCCTTAGGGAGGACAAAAGTATCCCCTGCAGGACGAATGGCCTCATGGGCCTCCTGGGCACCTTTAGATTTTGACTTGAATTGCCTTATTTCAGGCGAAAGAAACTCCTCACCATAAAGGCTTTGAATCTGATCTCTAGCAGCTTTGACCGCCTGCTTGGAAAGAGTTGGGGAGTCTGTTCTCATGTAGGTGATAAGACCCTCTTCATAAAGCTTCTGGGCAACTCCCATAACCTCTCGAGTGCTCATTCCCAGCTTTCTGTTTCCTTCCTGTTGAAGTGTTGATGTTATAAAGGGAGGTAGAGGTCTTGAAACAGAGTGAGTTTCCTTTATCGCTTCCACTTTCCAATCTTCTTTTTTTCCCTCTTCTACAAGCTTTAGGGACTCTTTTTCTGTAAGAACTCTAAGTCCCTTATCGGAAACAAGTTTTCCTGTTTTATCATCGAAATCCTTACCCACAGCTACTTTTAGCCCTTCACTATGAGTAATTTTTGCTGTGAATTTTGCCTTTCCTTCCTCTAAAGACAGACCTTCGACCTTAATTCCCCAGTAATCGGCCTTCTTAAAAATCATTCTTTCACGCTCACGTTCAACAATAAGGCGAAGGCCAGAAGACTGAACACGGCCTGCAGAAAGCCCGTAACAAATTTTCTTCCACAATAGTGGTGACAGGGTATAACCAAAAATTCTATCTAAGACCCTTCTTGCTTCTTGGGCCCTTACCAATTGCATATCTATATCACGACAATTTTCCAAGGCCTCTGCAATAGCTTGCTTGGTAATTTCATGAAAAACCATTCTTTTAACTGGAACCTTCGGGGATAAGATTTGAGTCAAGTGCCAAGAAATACTCTCTCCTTCACGGTCCTCATCGGTTGCGAGATAGAGAACATCGGCCGACTTCAATTTCTTTTTTAATTCTCGGACAAACTTAAATTTTCCCTTGGGGGTAACATAAAGGGGCTCAAAGTTGTTATCGACATCAACGCCTAATTTGGCCCAATCTTCTTTTTTGAGATCTTTTGGGATCTCAGCAGCTGATTGAGGAAGGTCCCTTAAATGACCCATACTGGCCTCAACAATATAATCTTTAGACAAAAACTTTTTGATTGTTTTTGCTTTGGTTGGAGACTCGACAATAACTAAATGCGTAAGACTCATAAATTCGGTCCTTTATATATTAGGCTTTTTACGGTGAAATTCTATAGCATTTTATGCCATTAACTCAATGATAATTAAAGATATTAAAGTGAAGAAATATTATTTGCAATTTTTGACGCAAGTCTTATTTTCGCGAAAACACACTCTTTTGCGGTTTAGTTTCCCTAAACCTTTGCTGTCAAGGCATAGCAGCATTTCAGAAACATTTTCGCTATAGCAACCCTTCTTATCTAGGTCTGTACCCTTAATAAGACAGGCATGCATCTCGTCGTAACACTTCTTGGAGCACTCTTTTTTCGCATAGGAATATGAAGAAATTATCAAAATGAAGAAGAAGAATAAAAAGTACTTAAACCTGTATTTCATGTTCAGACTCCTCACCAAAGGTTCTCTATCTGACTCTTTCGGTCAAGTGCCCCCCTTCAATTTAATTTATTGCTTGAGTATCGACAAAATTAAAATGAAACTCCGTTATTATTCGAACAAAGCCCTGATAATTCTATGAAATTAATATGTTTTAATAGGGTATATAATGAAATTTTGGTTAGCTTTATGAAAAATCTTAGTTTTGAAAAACTTTTTTTGGCAGTTATCGCCTTGTTTTTACTTGTGATTCCTCTGGAAGTACAGTCCAAACAGGGCTTTAGGCCCGTTTTGCAAAAGCCCTCTTTGCTTTCTGCGCCAGACAAAATATTGGCGAAGGCTCCAGAGCACTACAAACTCAAGATGCTCCTCAAAAAGCATAAGAAGGTTTACTTCAAAAAAAACCTGGAACAAGATCTCTTTTTTTACTTTGGCCCCTACATAAGGCATAAAGGCCATTACTCTAAGGAAGAGCTAAAAAAATTCAACAATCTACTACGTGAGTTATTTAGGCACCATTTTAACTAGACAATTCACCTAAAACTTTTTTATCCTCACCGCTTATACTCAATTTAAGAAGGCCGGAAATGAATCACGAACAATTAAAAAAAACTCTTAGGTCACTTCCCTCAAAAGGAGCCGATTGGATCGGCCTCAAAAAAATAACAAGTAAAATAAAGTTTCACTCAGTCAAAAATGGCCTTCCCCTTTCAAACAAAATTTACCAAGATGAGGGTGTCCAAATTGAAGTTTTGAAAAATGGACAATTTGCCTACAGTTCGACCCAAGATACTTCTCCAAATGGGATAAAACTGGCCTATGAAAAGGCCCTCTTTCTCGCAGAGAGCTCTTCAAAATACCCTATATTCCCTTTTACCAGGGAGACTAGACCACAATTCAAAAATCAACCTTCTCCTCATGACTTTAATCAAACAACAAGTGGAGAAATCCATGATGTTTTAAGCCTTTCTTGTGACTCTATTAAGAAAGAAAAAGGCCTCATACACTCTGAGGGATATGCCGCCTTAAAAGAAACGGAAACCTATCATATAGGTCTTGGTGATGAAGAGTTTTATAGCTCTAAAAACACAATTGATTTTTCTTTAAAAGCTATCGCTCAAGAAGGTACAGAGGTTCAAACACGGACTTGGGGAAATACCCTTCAGGCAGGCCCTGAGTATTTTCAAAAGGAGCTCTTCAAAAAAGAGGCCACAAGGATTGCAAAAGAGGCAAGAGAACTTTCCTTTGCTGAGCAATGTCCCTCTGAAAAAATGGACCTTCTCCTTATGCCAGACCAAATGATCCTTCAAATTCATGAATCAATTGGCCACCCCCTTGAGCTTGACAGAATTTTAGGGGATGAAAGAAATTATGCTGGCCAAAGCTTTGTGAAGCTCTCTGATTTTGGGAATTATCAATATGGCTCCAAAGCACTGAACGTGACTTTTGACCCCACCGTTGAGAAAGAAGTCGCCTCGTACAAAATGGATGACACTGGTCATATGGCCACCAAAGAGTTCATCATTAAAGAAGGTAAACTCCTAAGAGGTTTAGGGTCTCTCGAAAGTCAGTTACGGTCCAATGTCCCAGGCGTGGCCTGCGGGAGGGTCTCTTCTTGGAATAGACCTCCTATCGACAGGATGGCCAATCTCAACCTCGAACCTGGAGAAGGCAACTTCGAGGAAATGGTGAGCTCTATGGAAAGAGGTGTTATTATGGCAACCAACAAAAGTTGGTCGATAGATGATTATAGAAATAAATTTCAATTTGGCTGTGAGTACGCCAAACTTGTTGAAAATGGCAGGATAACTAAAACCCTAAGAAACCCCAACTACAGAGGCATATCAACTCCTTTTTGGCATAGCTTAAAAGAAGTTGGAAGTCTTCCAACAAGAGAAATCTTTGGAACGGCCTACTGTGGAAAAGGTGAGCCTAACCAAGCAATAGAAGTCGGTCATGCATCTTCTGTTTGCCTCTTTAACGGCATAGAAGTTTTTGGTGGAGTATAAATGGAAAACAAACTAACAAAAAATATTTTTTTCTCCTTAGGTCTTAAAATCTTCTCCTCTTTGAAAGATCATGAAGAACTCACCCTTTCTCTCGTGGGAGAAGAAACGAACTATTTGAGATTTAACAAGGCGAAAGTCAGACAGTCTCTCCATCTCATCCAGGGAAATATTAATCTTAATTTTACTTCCCAGGAAAAAACATGTTCTTGGTCTATTCCATTCCAGCAAGACCTCGAGCAAACATTGGAAAAAATGACCACGGCCCTTGGGCATTTGAGGACTGAAGCGGCTTCTCTCCCTAAAGACCCTTTTCTCGTAAAGACCCAAAACAATGGCCCTTACGAAAAAGACCATGAAGGAACTCTTCCACCAGATGATGAACTTGTTCACTCTATCCTTTACCCCGGAAAAGATTTGGACTTAGTGGGTATATATTCTGGAGGAAGAAATATTCGAGCAAATATGAACTCCAAAGGCCAAAAGCAATGGTTTTCCACCACAAACTTTTTGGTCGATTTTTCTCTTTACGATGCTGTCCAAAATGCCGTTAAAGGTTACTATGGCGGCCAATTATGGGACCAAGAGTCCTATAATCAAAAAATATCCCAGGCCAAAGAACAGCTTGAACTTATGAAAAGGCCAAGAAAAAAAGTTTCTCGCGGATCTTATAGAACCTATTTTGCACCTGCTGCTGTTTCAGAAATATTAACAATGATGAGCTGGGGAGGAGTTAGCGCAGCCTCTTTTAAAAAAAGTGAATCGGCCCTTGGACCTTTGGCCAATAATAAAAAGTCTCTTTCTCCTAAGTTTTCACTTTTAGAGGATTTCAAATTAGGGCTCTGTCCACCCTTTAATGAATATGGAGAACTTTCAAACGATACGATTCCCCTAATTGAAAATGGTCAATTAAAAAATCTTCTCACCAACTCAAAGACAGCTAAGGAATATGATCTTAAAAGCAATGGGGCCAATCAAAGTGAGGGTCTACGCAGCCCCCTCATAAAAACGGGTGGCCTTAAAAAAGAAAACATACTTAAAACTCTCGGAACTGGTCTCTATTTATCTAACCTCCACTACTTAAACTGGAGTGATATGCGTGGAGGTAGAATGACCGGCATGACAAGGTTTGCTTGCTTCTGGGTTGAAGATGGAAAAATTGTCGCTCCGATAGAAGACCTTAGGTTTGATGAGTCCCTCTATAATTTCTGGGGAGAGCAACTAGTTGGTTTGACAAACTTTTCAGAAACCTTTCCTGAGCCTGGAACTTATAGTCAAAGAGGAGTTGGAGGAGTCAACGTTCCTGGAATGATCGTCGAAAACTTCTCCTTTACTTTGTAGAGTCTTTCTTTAAGAAAGCAAAAATAAGAGTACCCCAGCCACAGAGAAAGGAAACGCCTCCTAGGGGGACAATCATGGCAAAAGCCTTTTCTTGGGTCAGAGCATAAAGGTAACAATTAAAAGAAAAGAGTAGGATCCCAACAACAAAAAAGGCGCCTGCCTTCTTTAAAAGACCTTCGTTCATATGACCCAGAAGCCCGATAAAAAGAAGCCCAAACCCATGATAAAACTGATACGTCACACCTGTTTTGAAAGTCTCGATGGCCTTAAGTGAAAGACTTTTTTCTAGCCCATGTGCCCCAAAGGCCCCAAAAGCTACGGCCAAGAATAAAAAAACTGAACCCAATAAGAACCAAGATCGCATATATAACCTCTTTTAAAAACTCTTCAATAACCTTCTCACAGCGAAGAGTCTAGTTCTTAATTAATAATGTCATTGGATATCTTAAGGTTTTAACTTATCCAGAAGGTCTAAAAGAACAACCATTCTTTTTTCAGAAATTGGCTTGGAAAACCATGCGGCCACTCCTGCAGCTTTACCTCTCTCTTTCATTTTATCACTGGTTTCTGTCGTGAGAATAATTATACGAGCACTGGAGGCTAAGTTTTTTTCTTTAACAACTTCCAACATTGTCAGGCCATCCATCCCCGGCATATTAATATCACTAATAATAAAAGAAGCATCTAGATGATGGAGTATGGTATCTAAACCCATTAAACCATCTTCAGCTTCGATGATTTCATAACCTTCAGACTCAAACTTAGTTTTTAGTTGCATCCTCAACGTAACAGAATCATCAATAATGATTATTTTTTCCATATTATCTTTTTGAAGCTGCCAAGAGCATTTGTACTGTTTTTAAAAATTTTTGATCGCCAACGGGCTTAATTAACCAAATACGCACTCCTGCCTTCATCCCTTCGTCTCGGAGTTGATCATCCGTTTCAGTTGTAACCATCATTATCGGGACCTCGGTCAACTTTTCCTTCTTAATAATTTTCGCCAAATCCAATCCACTGACTTTTCCCATATGAAGGTCGCTCACGATTAAATTGAAGGTTTGTCCATCCTTCTCTAAAACGGCTAAAGCTTCCTCGGAGGAAGCTGCTTCAACGACATCGAACCCATTTTCCCGCAAAATCCCTCCCATTTTATCTCTATAGGATTTTGTATCATCAACAAGTAAAACCTTATCCATTATAATCTCCTCAAGGTTTATTTATTAGGTATAGTTATTGTAAAAGTTGTTCCTTCCCTAAGCTTTGACTTAACGGTTATCTTACCACCCAAAGCTCCTAGACCTGACCTAACAGCATCCATCCCAACTCCTCTCCCACTTACATCACTGACTTCTTCCTTTGTGCTTACAGAAGATAAAAAGAGTAAGTCTAGCTTTTCCTCATCAGTCATCTCTGAATCCTCAACAACTCCAGAGGCCAAGGCCTTACCAAACAATCTCTCTCCATCAATGCCACCACCATCATCTTTAACATCCAATACAAGCTGACCACTCCCATTTCTAAAACTAATTTTTAATGACCCAACTTCATTTTTTCCAAAATTAACTCTATCATCAGGTTTTTCTATACCGTGATCTACTGAGTTTCTCACAAGATGAATGAGTGATTCCCGAAGACATTTTGCAACCGTGGGATCGACAAGAAGGTCATTACCATCTACACCCATCTTCACTTTTTTACCTAATTTTTTGCATGTTTCAGAAACGACTTTTTCAAAAGATTTGATTATTTTGTAAACAGACTCACCATCGTCAACCTTACCAAATGCCTTTTCGACTTCATCTAAAGACAATTTTTTATTTTGTAATAACTTTATGATTTCAGTTTTTAAACAGTTAATATTTTCAATGGGTACAGTATGCTCTTCACTACCACTCTTACCCTCTTTTAGTTGTATTAAATTGCTATCTAAAGCAGACACTTTTCCCCGAGCAATTACTAATCTCTCATAGACATC
>JAOMEV010000150.1 GCA_028346125.1 Bacteriovoracales bacterium
TGTAGGAAATAAAAATTTCTCTTTTAAGAATGTTGTTTTTCAATTTTTGGGTGAGCTCTTCTTTATTGGAGGCGTAGCCATGATTCTGACTTGTAATAAGGATTTTTCCAGTTTCATGCTCGATAACGGGATGGTTGACGCCTCTTTGTCCAAAAGGAAGTTTAATAATAGATGCTCCTAATGCGAGTGTAATTAATTGATGTCCAAGGCAAATTCCTCTTACTGGAATCTCAAAAGAGAGCATCTCTTTAACTTGTTCAATTTGAAAAGTGTAATGTCTAGGGTCTCCAGGACCATTAGAAAGAAAAATAAGTCTGGGATTTAAGGATTTAATTTGTTTTGCGGTTGTATTATATCCAACTGTTACAAGAGGAAAACCTAACTTTTTTAAATTTTTAATTATCGCTGATTTGCAACCGTAATTTACCAAAACTATAGGAGAGTCTCCAGGTACGATTGTTTCAACTTCCTGTTCTCCAACAAGGTCAAGTTGGTTGCACTTGACCGGTGCTTTTTCAAAGCTTTCTTTTGAGGGGGCCACCTCGTTGGGTGTAATAACCGATATGTGGGATCCCTTCTTTTGAGTTATAAATCGAACTAACGCCCTTGTATCATCACAGGTGAAGAGTGGGGTATCTAAGTTTTCCAAAAAAGAGTTTGGAAAAAAGTCCCTGGCTATAATAGAAGTTGCGTGACTTTTTGAAGATTGATTGACCTTCTTATTGGGAGGGTAGTTTCCAATATGAGGGGAGCTAAAAATAATATGTTGTCCCAGAAAAGAAGGGTCTGTAATCGTTTCTTGATAACCCGTCATGGCAGTTGTAAAGGCCGACTCACCCCAAATTCCTTTTATTAAAAGAGGGTCACTTTTTTCTAGATTAATCGTTCCAGAGAAGCTTGTTCCATCATCAAAATGGAGAAATGCCTGAGTCCTATTTAAAGACTCTAAAAAATTTTTTTTCGACTTTGACATTGTTTTAACCTTTTAGGATTGTCTTAGACTTTCTAACATCATTTGGATGAGAGACATTCTAAGGTGTACTGAATTTTCAATTTGTTCATATGCCTGAAAAAGAGGAGACTCTAGGATATCTTTGTCGATTTCGACTCCGATGTTAAAGGGCCCCGCATGAAAAACGAGAGGGGACCTTTTGAGCTGGTTTAACTTTTTCAAGCTTATCTTGTAACGGTCGCTAAATTGGTGGTCGACTTGACCTTTTTTAAGGTGCCGTTCTTTTTGAATTCGTAAAGGATAGAGGACATCAGATCTCAAAATGACGTCTTCTAAAGAGTTACTTTTTTCTATAAAGGGGGCTAAATCGCCTTTAGGAAGCCATTCATCAGGCCCACAAAGAAGGATTTTTCCTCCAAATTGGGGAATGAGGTCCATAAGAGAGTGGGCCACTCTTGAGTGCAGGACATCTCCAATGATTGCAACAGTTGTTTTAGAGAGGTCTAACCCTTTTTCAATCATTGTAAAAACATCAAGGAGCGCCTGCGTCGGGTGTTGATTTTTACCATCTCCACCGTTTATGTAGGCCATTTTAGGCATTTTTATATCTTGAATCATTCTTTCTTGAGGTGAGCGTGAAACAAGCAGGTTAACCCCTTGATATTTAAGGGTTAAAAAAGTTTGTTCAAGGTCCTCACCTTTTTTCAAGCTCGAATTTTCAGGTGAAAGGTCTACGTGTTCAAAATTGAGCCTTTTAGCAGCTATAGCAAAGGAGTTCTTTGTTCTTGTTGAAGGCTCTTGAAAAAAAGTGGCAACTAAAGGCCTTTGAGAGGAATTTTTATGCTGAATTGAGGAAAAATCGCCTACTTTGAAACGATGGGCAAGCTTGAAAACACTTTGAACCTGAACCTTTGAGAGGTCCTTAACGGATTCCAAAATAAGTGGAAAAGGCTCCATCAGCTCATCCTCGGGACTTTTAATGCCCATTCTCTGGAAATTCAATTCCGCGTAGTCTAAAACAGGGTCCTAGGATTGCAAACAAGTTTTTTAAAAAGAGGTCCAAAAAGTGCAAAAGCCTTTACATTTTTCAGGGCGGGGCGATTATACGACAAGTCAAAAAGAAGCTGCGATCAATGAATTTAAAGGAAATCTATTTGAATTTCTTGTCGGCCAATGGTTAGCGCGCTTTTATGGTGGGGAAGCGGCTTTTTTAAGTCGTTTTCAAGGTCCGCTTAAAAAACAGATGGTTGGTTATGAAAGGTGGCTAAGAGAGTTTGATCCTGGACTTCTTAGAAGTCTCCCCATTCTTTCGGAAAAAACGGCCAATACAGTTTTGGAATACCTTCCTCAAGATATTAAAAATATCTTTGTTGTGGGAAAAAGCATTGAAGCACCCACTAAAAAAAGCTTGAAAGAAGCCGACTTACTTATTCTATCTAATGAAAAGGAATACCTCCTAAGCCTTAAGCTCTGTAAAACTAATGCCTTTGTAAATACAAAGAGTGGAGGAGTCAGAAGCTTTTTGGATAAATATTTTGGTGACTTTGATCAGGCCCTTTTTTGGCAAGAGAGATTATCTTTTTGTGTTGACCAAAGTTTTAATCAGATGGCCTATCAGCTTTACGAAAGAGAAGGTCTTGATTTTGAGGGTAGCTTCGATAACCAATGGGAAGATGCCGG
>JAOMEV010000151.1 GCA_028346125.1 Bacteriovoracales bacterium
GTAAAAAGTCAATGTCGGACCAAATGATGTCGCCAGGTTTTACAAAGGACCTTCCTGATTTTTTAGCAAGAATTTGTTCTGTAATTGTCATTTTTTGTTTTTTTAGATGAAGCATTCTCTATCCTTAATTTCATTTTCAATTTTTTTCATTTGTACTTTTTCGTCTCGGTGTCCGTTATTAATGGCCTGAATAAAGGAACGACAGGAAGCCTCCACGATATCTTCTCCTATGGCCTTTCCAAAATAGGTTTTTCCGTTGAAAAGAATTGAGATATCGACTTGTCCTGTAGAGTCACAGCCCTTACCCTTACTGGTTATCTTATAATCACTAAGGACTATGTTTTTATTAACAACCTTTTTTATGGCCTTAAAAGAAGCATCTATAGGTCCTAATCCGGATGCGGATGTCTGATATTTATGTTCACAAGATTTGAGAGCAACTTGCGCAACAGAAATTTTGTTGGTCCCACAGCTTACTGTTAAGTCACTAAGAGAGTAAAACTCCTCACCTTCATGACCTAGCCAAAAAAGGGCCTCCAGATCATAATCGTGAACATGTCCTTGTTTGTCAGCAAGCTTGGAAAACTGCTCATAAAATTTAGGGAGGTTATAGCTACTCTCTTGGTGGCCTAGCTTTTTTAATTGATGTTGAATGACATGCTTTCCACTTCGTGGGGTCATAAACATTTTGTGGCCAGGAAGACCAATGACTTCTGGCCCCAATATTTCGTAAGTTGATCTGTCTTTTAAAATACCATCCTGGTGAATACCTGAAGAATGGGAAAAGGAATTTTCTCCAACCACTGCTTTATTGGGTTGAATTGGAATATTACAAATTCTGCTAACCAGCTGTGAGGTTTTGTAAATTTTTTCCATTTTTATATTATTTTTAAAGGGAAACTTATCCTTACGTGTATACATAATGGCCGCAACCTCTTCGAGAGAGCAATTTCCAGAGCGTTCTCCTAGACCATTAATTGTGCACTCAACTTGCCGGGCACCAAAGTTGATTCCTGAAAGGGTATTAGACACGGCCAAACCAAGGTCATTATGACAATGAGTTGAAAGGACAACCTTATGAATCCCTTTGGTGTTTTCAACCACAAATTTAAACATAGCCCCAAATTCTTCAGGCGTACAATACCCTACAGTATCAGGGAGGTTAATAGTTGTAGCCCCTTCTTTAATAACTGCTTCAATAATTTCAACAAGGTTTTTTAAAGAGGTTCTTCCAGCATCTTCACAGGAAAACTCAATGTCATCAGTCCATTTTCTGGCCATCTTTACGGCGCTTTTGGCCCTATCTAAAACATTACTCCAATTGGTTCTAAGCTTGCTTTTAACATGAATTTCAGAGGTCGCTAGAAAAGTGTGAACCCTAAACCTTTCAACATTCTGAAAGGCCTGAACACAGCTTTCAATATCGATGGGAAGGGCCCTGGCCAAAGCACAAGGGACAGTACTTTTTAGGGCCTTTCCGATTTCTCTTACCGATCGAAAGTCTTCGGCCGATGAAACGGGAAAGCCCGCTTCAATGACATCAACACCAAGATTTTCAAGGGCCGTAGCAATCTGAACTTTATCCTCAGTGGAAAGAGAGGATGTTAATGATTGTTCGCCGTCTCTTAAAGTTGTATCAAAAAAAATAATCCTATCATTTGTCATTTAAATTCCTTTTCTTAAACCCAGTCTAAATGGTTCCAATATTTTTCAAGTTTTCCATGAATTAATTTCTCGTAAAGCTCCTGTAGTTTACGACAAGTCGGTCCAGGTTTTCCATCTCCGATGGTAATCCCGTCTATTTCTACCATCGGAAGAATTTCATTGGCCGTTCCTACGATAAAAACCTCATCTGCTAAGTAGAGGTGGTCTCTTGTAAGAATCATCTCTTCAAGGGGAATATTTTCATCTTCAATGAGTGAGAAAATGGTGTCTCTTGTAAGTCCTTCTAAAATTAAGTGAGGTACAGGGGTTTTTATCTGTCCTTTTTTTACAATGAAAAGATTTTGGCCTGTACACTCAGCTACGAAGCCATTTGAGTCAAGCATAATGGCCTCTTGTACACCACTTCTCTGGGCCTCAGCTTTTGCTAGGACAGAGTTGACGTAATTTCCACAAATTTTTCCTTTTGTGAGAGAAACATTGATATGGTTTCTGTTATAACTAGAAACCTTTGCTTTAATGCCTTCATTTTTAGCTTGGTTCCCATGATATTTGTCCCATCTCCATGCGGCGACTGAGTAGTCCCAAACGGTTTCTTTAAGTGAAAGACCCCATCCACCTTCTCTTGCATAAAACATAGGTCTGATGTAGGCCTCTTTAAGATCATTTGCTTTGACTACTTCTTTACAGGACTCCATGAGAGTGTCCAAATCATAAGGAAGGTTATTAACGCCTAAAATTTTAGCACTAGAAAGAAGCCTTTCCATATGATCCTTGAGCCTGAAGATGGCCGGTCCTTTGGAAGTGTCATAGGCCCTCAAACCTTCAAAGACTCCTGTCCCATAATGAAAAGAAGTATTGAGAAAATGGATTGTGGCCTTTTCATAAGGGACGAGTTTCCCCTGGTGCCAAACAAATTTAGACTCGACATTCATGGTGACCATCCTCTTTTTTTATCCAGCTCATATT
>JAOMEV010000152.1 GCA_028346125.1 Bacteriovoracales bacterium
TTCTTCCTTTTAAAAAGTATAAAGCCAAAAAGCAGGCAGAAAACATTTTTGGCCAAGATAAGAAAGAAAACTCAAGAAAGAAAAGTGCTTAAGAAAGTTACTTGTCTTTTTTCTTTTCCACAGGTTGCTTTTCTTCAGCTTTTGGTAGAGATGCTTCTGTAGAGTCAGAGTTTAAGGGAGCCGCAATTGGAGCTTCAGAGTCTAAGAGTGATGCGTTTGACTTCTTACCTTGAAGTCGAGCAAGATAAACTGAAAGGCTTAAGAAAACCACTGAAAGTACAATTGTAATCTTACTAAGAATATTTCCCTGCTGAGAACTTGTAAAAACAGTTTCTGTATTACCACCCATAAGACCAGCTTCTGCACCTTTTCCAAATTGTACTAGAACAACCAGAATTAAAAGAAGAGAGACTACGGCCTGAATTATCATTAGAGTCTGAATCATGCTATTTTCCACCTTTATATAGAAAACCAAATACACCTTGCGGCTGTTAAATTATCCTCATTGGGTAAATTTGGCAAGTAAAGTCATAAGAAGTTTATTGGTCAATATAGGCTCTTTATGCATTGCTTCTTTTAGAGGGTAACTCCAAACTTAAGTGCCTGAATACCTGGAAGACTGCCCTTCTCAATAAATTCTAATGAGGCACCGCCACCAGTTGAAATATGAGAAATAAGTGATTCCAGCTTCGCTTCTTTAACTGCAGCTACAGAATCACCCCCTCCAATAAGTGTGAATCCTTCGCTTTCGGAAAGGGCCGATGCAATTTCAAATGTACCTTTGGAAAATGATTTGTTTTCAAAGAGTCCCATGGGGCCATTCCAAAAGATTGTATTTGCTTTTTTCAATTCCTTTTTGAAAAGTGAAATTGTTCGTTCTCCTATATCAAGGCCAATTTTATTGTCCTCAATATCTAGAGAGTCTGAGACTTCAGGAGCTCCGTCCAACTGTTCTGAGACTATATGGTCTTGGGGGAGAGTAATTTTCTGTTTTTGTGGGCCTCCAAGGATTTTTTCAGCAAGTTTGATGTCCCCATCTGAGCAAAGAGATTTGCCAATTGAGTGACCTTGAGCCTTTAGAAAGGGGTAGGCCATAGCACCACCAATAAGAAGTCTTTCGACTAGGGGCAGCAGTTTTTCGATGATTTGTATTTTATCCGATACTTTCGCGCCGCCAAGTATGGCCATAAAGGGGCCCTTTGGCTTCTCTGTAACTTTTTCAAGGGCCAATATCTCTTTCTTAAGTAAAAAGCCCCCCACGGAGTTACTTTTGAAGTAGTGATTGATCGCATGGGTTGAGGCATGTTTTCTATGGGCAGCTCCAAAGGCATCATTCAGGTAGATGTCGCCGTAGCTGGCAAGTCTTCGAGCAAATTCAAAGTCATTTTCTTCTTCTTCAGGATGAAACCTAAGGTTTTCAAGTAGTACAATCCTCGATGTGTTTAGGTCCAGTAGAGTCTTGATATTAAGGTCAAGGCAGGATTCCGTAAGTATGACATCGGTATCAAGGCTATCGGCCAAATATTTACCAACA
Source organism: Bacteriovoracales bacterium (assembly GCA_028346125.1). Taxonomy (GTDB): domain Bacteria; phylum Bdellovibrionota; class Bacteriovoracia; order Bacteriovoracales; family Bacteriovoracaceae; genus UBA7317. The sequence goes on from JAOMEV010000152.1 coordinate 1,535, forward strand.
GGCTCAAGGCTTAAATCTTTGCTGGCCTTTCCTTTTGGTCTTCCAAGGTGGCTCATGACAATAATCGTCTTAACCCCTTGATCTAGTAGGTATTTGATTGTCTCTAGAGATGATTCAATCCTAGTGGGGTCAGATATAACCCTTTCTCCAGAAGGACCTCTCGTTTTTTTGAAAGGAACATTAAAATCAAACCTTGCGATAACTCTTTTTCCCTGGAGCTCAATTTCATCTACAAATTTTAAGGCCATTTTAGAGTTTACTCCCGATATAAGATGCAAGATCTATAACTCTATTGGAGAAGCCAGCTTCATTATCGTACCACGCAACAACTTTAAGTGTTTTGTCGATAAGGCTTGTTATTGTTGCATCGAATTGTGAAGACTCTTTCATTCCAACATAGTCAATGCTGACAAGGGGTTCTTCTGTATAGCCAAGAATGCCCTTTAGGCTTCCTTCTGAGGCTTCTTTCATGGCCAGATTGACCTCTTTAATTGTGGTCTTTTTTTCCAGGACAACGGTAAGGTCAACGAGAGAAACGTTAGGAGTTGGTACCCTGACAGCATAGCCATCCAACTTCCCTTGAAGCTCGGGTATAACAATACCAACAGCTTTGGCAGCCCCAGTTGTTGTTGGAATCATAGAAAGAGCTGCTGATCTCGCTCTCCTAAAGTCATTGTGCGCACCATCAAGTAGCTTTTGGTCGGAAGTGTAAGCATGGACAGTTGTCATGAAACCCGATGAAATACCAAAGCTTTCGTGAATAACTTTTGCAATAGGCGCTAGGCAGTTAGTAGTACAGCTTGCATTTGAAATAACGTCATGTGTCTTTTCGTCATAAGCTTCATGGTTGATACCCACAACAAAGGTTCCATCGAGGTCTTTGCCAGGAGCGCACATAATAACTTTCTTTACGCTGCCCTTTAGGTGGCGGCCAAGGGCCTCTTTGTCTTTAAAAATACCTGTTGCGTCTATAACGATATCAACTTCTTGAGTAGACCAAGGGATCTCAGAAGGGTCAGATTTTGTAAAAAATGAGATAAGTTTTCCATCAATTTTCAGATGGCCTTCAGAGTATTCTACAGATAGGGGAAAAGTT
>JAOMEV010000153.1 GCA_028346125.1 Bacteriovoracales bacterium
TAGGTCCAATTTTATTTTTAATTTTATTAAAAAGATTCTGATAGTAAACTTTTGGTTTTTTATCCAAGGGAATTCTTTTTCCGTAAGGAGGGTTAACAAGAAGGGCGCTATCTAAGGGTAGCTCATCTATTTTATCTTCAGAAAGAAAATCATGGGCCTTTATTTTAAGGTCCTTTAAAGGGCCATTTTCTTTTTGTCCTTCAAGAACTTTAAGATCTTTTTCAAAACCTTGAAAAGATTTAAAGAGCCCTTTTGAAGGAACTGTCTTTTTTAATTGAGGGGTAAGTTTCTGAATAATGGGAAAGGAGAGATATGAAAAGTCTCTATTTTGATTGGTCGAAAACCAATGTTTACCCTCAAGAAGAAAAGTCCCACTACCACACATAGGGTCTATAAGATGCAATTCTTCTTTTATATTTTTTTCCAGAGAAAAACATAAGGCGGCTCCTAAATTTTCTCTTAAAGGTGCTTTCCCGTTAAAAGGTCTATAGGACCTTTTGTATAGAGGGTCTCCAGACGTATCGATACTTAGGGTACAGGTATCTTCAGAAAATCTAAAAAAGAGGGTTTGAGGAGGAAGGCCTTCTGCAGCTTCAAAATATTTCTTTTTAGGTGGCGAAGCTTTATAATAAGTCTTGATTGCTTTTATAATAGTTTCTTCAATTTTTTGAGTATGGAAGAGTCTTGATTTATGGGCACTTACTTTTATTTGTGGCATATGTCCTGAAAGGAAAGGAGACCAATCTAAGTTTTTTACCTTCTTAAAGAGTTTAGGCAGGTCTCTGCATTTAAACTCGGCAAACCTCAAAATAATTCTTGTGGGTATTTTTAAAACCTGGTTAAGAAGAAGTCCATCTTCTAAGTAAAACTCACCTTCGAGTCCTCCAAAGCTTTTATTGACCTCAGGAAAAGGGCCATCAAAAAATAGGGACCATTTCTGTGATAACTCATTTTCGGCCAGATCCTCAAATCCAGGTGGAATTATGAAATAAAAATGAAAAAGTTTTTTCGTCATAGGGCAAATGGCCTTTATAATAGTGATACAAATTGGCTACATCAAGTAGGCAGAATGGTCAAAAATATAATTAATTTATGGAAAGAATATAAACTCGACTTTGGCCTAGGGGCCATGGGGCTTGTCATTATTTCCTATAATGCCCTTTTATTTTTGTTAAGTGGTCTTGTCTTTGGCTTCTATAATTTTTATTGTCTTATCCCTATAGGTGTCTATCTTCTGTTTTTTTGCCTTAGAAAAAAAAGTAAAAGACCTTTGGTTACCTTTTTGATGTCTCTCACTCCTTTGGCCATTTCAATTGGTGCTAATTACCTTTTAGTTGGCCATATTGATGTTATGGCCGGAGTTCTTCCTCGACAAGACTCTCTTTTTGTTGAATTTGATAAATGGTTATTTGGAATGCAAGTGGCACAATATTTTGAGCAATTGGTAATTTCATGGAATGAAATTTTTAAAAAAGTTTTTTATGATTACCTTGTTATTAGCTATATGAGCTACTATTTTTTGCCTTTTTATGCAGGAGTTCTCTATTACAAACTTTTGCCCTCTCATGAAAAATATAAAATGGTTTCTTATTACTCCACAATTGTTGTTTGTTATGGAATTAATTTTCTTTTTTATCTTTTTATTCCAGTAACAGGCCCGCAGTATTTTGTCCGGGAACTCTTTACCGATAGTATGCCCATGAGCTTTGTCGGAGAGTTTTTTTATTCTCTTGTTCATTATGGCCAATACACAAAAATAGACTGTTTTCCAAGCGGACATACGGGAATTGCTGTCCTTGTTTGTTTATGGCTCTATAAAATGAAGCACCCCCACTTAAAATATTGCCTTTTTGTCACTTTTTCAATTATGTTGGCCACTTTGGGACTCCGCTACCACTATACTTTAGATTTACTGGCGGCCTTTCCTATGGCATTACTGTCCTTTTATCTGGGGATTAGGTTATTCCCTGAAAAGATTGTGGAGGATTTACGTGAAAGGCAAGCTGACCCTGGTTCCAACACCGATTGATGAAGAGCACCCCCTCGAGCAAGTGGCCTTTTCTCTTCTTAAAGAGGCCTTTGAAACAAAAAATGAAAAAACTATTTTTGCTATAGAGGATCTTAAAGCTGGACGACGCCGCTGGATTCGCTGGGGGCTTCCCCGGGAAGCTGTTAATGATTTCACTCTTTATAACGAGCATACTCATAAAGAGGCCTCTCAAGAGCTTTTAAATGAGCTTCAGAAAGGAAAAGATGTTTTCCTCATGAGTGATGGAGGGCTACCTGCATTTTGCGACCCTGGAAGAGACCTTGTTGATTTATGCCATCGTTCAGGGATTAAGGTGACGAGTACCCCTTTTCCTCATTCTATTTCTTTGGCCCTTTCACTTTCTGGTTTTTCACATCAAAACTTTTGGTTTGAAGGCTTCCTTCCGGCCAAAAAAGAGCTTCGTCAAAAAAGGTGGAAAGAGCTTTTAGAAATGAAGTCCACTCTGGTTGTTATGGACACTCCTTACAGGCTGGAAAAAACGCTTCAGGATTTGGG
>JAOMEV010000154.1 GCA_028346125.1 Bacteriovoracales bacterium
ACCTTGTGGCCTTTGCTTTGTCTTTAGATATTCCTGAGGCCCAGGACTTTTTGGAAACTCTTGTTGTTAAAAAAAGGTTTGCTAAGCTTCTTGTTTATTTAAAGAGGGAGAAAGATGTTGCAGACATTCAGAAGAAAATATCTGATGAGGTTAATGATAAGGTAAATAAATACCAGAGAGAATACTTTTTAAAAGAGCAGTTGAAAGTTATTCGTTCTGAGCTAGGAATGGAAGAGGATGATAAGACCCGTGAAATAAAGAAAATGAGGACCAAATTAGAAAAAATGGGTCTCCCAGAATTGGCCATGAAGGCCATAAAAGAAGAGATGGATCGCTTGGAAGTTATTCCAGACAGTAGCCCTGAATATAATGTCTCACGTACTTACTTAACTTGGATGCTAGACCTTCCTTGGAACAAAGAAACCACAGAAGACATAATTATCGAAGAATCCAGAAGGATATTAGACAGAGATCATTTTGGGCTGGAAAAGGCCAAAGAACGAATACTGGAATTTTTGGCGGTTAGAAAGTTAAAACCTCAGTACGACGGGACGATACTTTGCCTTGCTGGCCCTCCAGGTGTAGGGAAAACTTCATTAGGTAAGAGTATAGCACGCTCACTAGGAAGAAAGTTTTATAGATTTAGCTTGGGTGGAATAAGAGACGAAGCAGAAATCAAAGGTCATAGAAGGACTTATGTTGGGGCCATGCCTGGTAAAATAGTTCAGGCATTGAAAAGGGTGGATGTAAATAACCCAGTTATAATGCTTGATGAAATTGATAAAATGGGACAATCCTTTCAGGGAGATCCCGCATCAGCGCTTCTTGAGGTTTTGGATCCAGAGCAAAACTCATCCTTCATTGATAATTATCTAGATGTGCCTTTCGACCTGTCTAAAGTTTTGTTTATTGCGACTGCAAATTATACTGAGGCTATTCCTGAGCCTCTTTTAGATAGAATGGAGATTATTGAATTGAGTGGGTATACCCTCGAGGAAAAAGTCTCTATAGCTGTAAAGTGGGTAATTCCTAGGCAGCTCAAAAAGCATGGATTAGAAAAAGGAGACTTTTCAATCAACCAAAAGACTATTAAGAAGCTTATTGCTGACTACGCGAGGGAGCCTGGTGTCAGGATGATGGAACAATATATGGCGAAACTTTGCAGGAGGGCAGCTTATGAAAAAGTAAGCCAGCCTAAAAAATCTGAGAAGTTTTTACCAGACTCTTCAGGCTTAGAAGAATTACTTGGAAGTCCAAGGTTTCAGTCGGATATCATTCAAAAAGGTATGAAGCCAGGTGTTGTGACCGGGCTGGCGTGGACGGCATTTGGGGGTGAGATTCTTTTTATCGAAACCCTACCTCTAAAAGGCAAAGGAGAGTTTAAGTTAACTGGCCAACTTGGGGACATCATGAATGAATCGGCTAGTATAGCCTATAGCCTCGTAAAAAAGTTACTGCAAAACGAATTAGAGTTAAAAAAGAAGGGGAGTTCTAAAGAAGAAGAAAACCCAGATTTTGAAGATTATTTGGCTTCCCATGAAATACACCTTCACTTACCAGCAGGTGGAACTCCTAAAGATGGGCCTAGTGCAGGTATTACTATGGCCTTGGCCCTCTATAGCTTGGCCAGTAATAAAAGGGTCAAAGAAGGCCTTGCGATGACTGGTGAGTTGAGTTTGACGGGTAAAGTTCTCCCTGTTGGAGGGATTAAAGAAAAGGTATTAGGAGCAAAAAGGGCAGGAATTACAAAAATTATTCTTCCTAAAAAGAATGAAAAGGACCTTCGAGAGGTTCCTGACAGGCATCGAAAGGGTATATCATTCTTTCCAGTTGAGCATTTTGATGAAGTATTGAAGATTGCGATTGCGAAGAAATAAAAAAAGGGGACTCAAAGTGTTCCCCTTTTTATTTTTAAAAAAGCAGAATATTATCTAGAATTCGTCAGCGTCGTATTCGCTTACAGGAGCGTGGCTCACTTTGCCAGAAGCGATTTCTCTAAGGACTGTAACAACTTCTTTATTTTTACTTTTAATAAGGAAGTCGGCACCTTCTTTGGTTTGCTTTACTCTTTTAACGGCTAAATGAACAAGTTCGTAACGGTTTTCTACTTGCTCTAGACAGTCTTCAATTGTTATTCTTGCCATTAGGACTCCTCAATATAATTGCTCAAAGCACATATATATTTAAATCAAAAGATAATGTCAAAATCAAATAAAAAAAAACTTATTTTTTTTGCGGTTCGTTAATCTCTTTTATGTACTTTTGCTCAAGCCAATCCCTTTTGAGCTTTTGTGAAGCTGTTAAATGACCAGATGCATGAGTAAATTCTTCTGTGGAAACAAAGTAACCCTTAATTTTTTCGGGGTTACTTAACTTTCTATTAATATTTTCAATAGATTTCCCAATAATTTCATATACTTTTCCATTATTGGCCAGGTTTTCCAGTGAG
>JAOMEV010000161.1 GCA_028346125.1 Bacteriovoracales bacterium
AATAGTAACGTAACTCCTAATCCTGATGATGATAGTGGTGGTGGTGGTGAAGGTGGCGGAGGAGTAAGAACCCCCGGCACCTAGATTAAAATTTCTTTCTATATAGACTTATCTATAAAGGGTTCCCACCAAAAACTTGTTTTTTGGTCTTTGCCTAATTCAATTAATTGACCAAATTTAGGAGTCAAAAGATTAATATTATTTTTTTTTGCATTTATTTTTAGTTTTTCTCCCGGCTCAAACCAAGGATGCATTGCTATTTCAAACATCGCCCAATGAATCGGTATGAGATATTTTGCCTTGAGATCTAAGAATGCCTTAGGCACTTCGTTGGGAAAAAGATGAACATCTTTCCAAAGTTTATTGTACTGGCCAATATCCAGGAAGACCAATTCGAAGGGCCCAAGCTTTTCTCCTATCGCCTTAAAATGAGTATCATATCCACTATCCCCACTAAAAAAAACTTTATGAGGTCCTTTTTCCAAAACCCATCCGGCCCAAAGTGTTTTGTTATGATTGAATAGCCCCCTACCTGAAAAATGTTGTGCGGGTGTTGCTGTAAAGGTTATACCATCTCGTTTAACTTCTCCCCACCAATCAAGTTCCGTAATTCTCTCTTTACTAATACCCCAACCTTTCAAGTGTGAACCGACTCCTAAAGGAGCCAAAAACAATGTCTTTTTATCTTTAAAGTACTTCACTGTATCTCTGTCAAGATGGTCATAGTGATCGTGAGAAATAACAACATAATCGATATGAGGAAGGTCTGTAAGTTTTATAACAGGTGGCTGGAACCTTTTAACAACAAAGGGGACTGGTGAAGCCGCTACAGAAAAAATTGGATCCAGAAGAATTATGGTTCCTCCTAAATTTATGAGAAGGGTGGAATGACCAAGCCAAATAACTTTTAAATGATCAGACTTTTCTAAAAAACTTTTGAGATTGGGAACAGTTTCAGGAAGTCTTTTTTTTGGAACTCTTTGGTTATCATCAAAAAAGAACCACTTTACCAAAAAGGGTAAAGACTCCATTCTTTTCCTCATCTCTTGTAAGAGGTGAGGCCTTCTATTAACAAATTGGTTTTTTTCTTTACTAAAGTTTTTCGATTTTTGAACTCTTTGAAGATCTTTACCTTTGGGGAGGGTTCCAAATTGAGAATAATTAGGAATTATAATAAGAGAAACGACTAAAAAAACAATGCCTAGAATGATATATTTAATGGCCATACTCCTGTGAAGTTTTCCCTAAAGATTGTAACCATTTAAAGTGCTAAAAAGAAGATAGAAAGACACAGGCGAATTGACCCTAGCAGCATTAGAACCGAATCTTTTGTTAAAGCTTTGAGTATCGTATGCTAGACTATATTAAGTTTTATCTAGGCAAGGAACCCATGAATATTGAATTTACAAATACTTACGCAGCTTTAGGTGATGCCTTTAGCGAATCGATCCACCCTACTAGTGCAGTTGATCCAAAGTTAATTCTTTTCAACGATGAATTGGCAACATTTTTAGGATTAGATTGTACCCAAAAATCAGAGCTTGCTGATGTCTTTTCGGGTAAGAAGATTTTGGAAAAATCCCGACCTCTTGCAATGGCCTACGCTGGTCATCAGTTCGGTCACTTTGTTCCTCAATTAGGAGATGGTAGGGCGGTTCTTTTAGGGGAAGTTTTAACTTCTGATCAAAAGCGTTACGATATACATCTCAAAGGTGCAGGTCAGACAAGGTTCTCCAGGCGCGGTGATGGGCGTTCATCTTTAGGTCCAGTGATCCGGGAATACATCGTCAGTGAAGCGATGCACGCTTTGGGTGTTCCTTCAACACGTGCTCTAGCAGCGGTAACGACAGGAGAAACAGTTTATCGAGAAGACGCCCTCCCTGGAGGAACATTTACACGAGTGGCCTCAAGTCATTTAAGGGTAGGAACTTTTGAATACTTTTCCTACCGTCAGGAACATGAAAATCTTAAAGTTCTGACCGATTATGCTATAGAAAGGCATCACCCAGAACTATCAAACGAGTACTTTGAATTTTTCAAAGCAGTTGCCCATAAAAAGCTTTCCCTTGTTGCAAAGTGGATGGGACTTGGATTTATTCACGGTGTGATGAATACAGATAACACTTCTATTGCAGGAGAAACTATAGACTTCGGTCCTTGTGCTTTTATGGATATTTTTTCTTACGATAAAGTCTTCAGCTCTATTGATCAGCATGGGAGATATGCTTATAACAATCAGGGTAATGTCGCTTTATGGAACCTCTCATGTTTAGCAAGTTGCCTTGTTCCCCTCTTAGGTCTTTCACAAGAAGAAGCTCAGA
>JAOMEV010000155.1 GCA_028346125.1 Bacteriovoracales bacterium
ATATGAAAAGGCAACTAAGTCAAAAAATAGAAAGACTTTTGTCGAATATTTAGAACAACAAAAATATAAAAATACTGATTATTTGGCCGATATGGCCATTTATCGGATGACTAAAGAAGAGGTCCAAAAGAGGGTCCTTATGGTGGAAGAAGATAAAGTTAAATTAAAAAGGTACACAAAAATATTTAACTCGCCTAGTTTAGTTAAAAAGAAGTTGATTGAAGAGTTGACCGATGTAAGAGAGAAAATGGATAGCCTCTTTAAAAAAAGAGAAGAAGAAAAAAAGAAAGTTTATAAAGAGATAGAAAAACAAACTAAGAAAGTTCAAAAAAAGAAGCAGAAAAAAACTAAAAAGAAAGTTTAAAAAATTCTGATAATTTTGTTTTTGTCTATTTTCTGGAGTAAATGACCTCTCTTTTTTTTATGGCAATCGGCTTACTTTTTTGCTAACCTATTGCAGTGTAGAACTTGTATTTGAGAAATTTTCATGGAGGAAAAAATATGAGTCTTACGAAAGCAGACATCGTGGAGAGGGTCTACAAAGAAGCTGGTTTTTCGAAAAAAGAAGCCTCTGACCTTGTAGACCATGTTTTCAAAATTATGAAAGAAACCTTGGCCAAAGGTGAAAAGGTTAAAATCTCGGGCTTTGGAAATTTTTCTATCAGAGACAAGCAAACAAGAACTGGCAGAAATCCACAGACAGGAAGTTCTATGGAAATCTCTGCGAGAAGAGTTTTGACATTTAAGCCGTCTCAGGTCTTAAAAGAGGATATTACCTCAAGATACTCTCACAGAATCAATGATAAAGGTGAAGAAGATAAGAGTATTCTTCCTAAAGAGGGTAGTGATCGCGCTATCAACTCTTTTATTTCTAATATTGAAGAAAGAGAAGCTTAAGGGATAATTATGGAAAAAAAAGTATCACATCAATCAACATTTAAATTGAATGAGGTCTGCAGTATTGCTGGCGTTAAACCTTATGTTTTAAGGTTTTGGGAAAGTGAATTTCACGAAATCTCTCCTAGGATTGATGAAGATGATATCAGATATTATGATCATCAGGATATAGAGGCCATCACCCTTATAAAAAAGCTGCTATTTGAAGAAAAGCTAACGATTGAAAAAACCAAACTTGAGCTAAAATTGAGAATTGTGGGTTCTACTGACGATCAGGTTCAGGATGAAAAGAATGAACCCAAAGAGGAGAATAGACTCAATCAGGAAGATATAGATAAGCTGATTCTTGCTAAAGATAAGTTAAGTAGCATTGTTGCCTTGACTGACTCTTTGAAGCAATCTCACAATTGGAATTAGACTACCTTTAGCTGTTTCTTTCTGATGAAGTTCAAAGTTTCTTTCAATGTTATCTTTGCCATCCAAAACTTTGGAGGTCACTTTGATAATATATTGTGTATATACTTTTTTGAATTGAAGTAAATCAAGTCTTTCAGCAATCTCATTTATTTTTTCGAGTCCTTTCATTAACTCCAACGAAACCTTATTTGAATGACTAAACCAGGGGTTTATATTTTTTTCATGTTGGGAAATCTCTAATGAGGTTAGTTCGCTTAAATCGTCTAGAAATTGAAAGGTTAGTCCAAGGTACTTACCTAACTTTAAAAGCTCTATAGAAACCCTATAGCGACTGAGAAGGGACTCCTTTGGATTTTCCACCAATAAGTAGCTTAAAAGGAGAGAAATTTGGATAAGGCGGGCGGTTTTATACTCGTGTGTTTTCCGAAGAGAGGAAAATGAATCAAGCATTTGATGGCCCAAATCAAGAACCTGTCCCTGGATTAGACCTTTTGGGCCTAAACATCGAGAGGCCAATTTAATTATTAGGCCAAGGTTTCTTGTCTTCAACTTTGAGAGAAGTTCATAAGATATATTTAGAAGTCCATCTCCAATCAGAACGGCCTTCCATTCCCCAAAGGCCTTGTGTGCAGATGGTTTATTTCTTCTCATATCGTCATCATCCATGCATGGAAGATCATCGTGAACAAGAGTATAAGCGTGATGGATTTCTACGAAACTACAAAGCAATGCATGATCACAATCGGTCTCAAGTTTAAACTTTTTAGAAAAATCAGAGGCCATGGCATAAACCAGCTTTGGCCTAAATAATTTCCCTGGTGGAAGGACGCAATAATTGTAGGCCCCCCTAATTGGGTGGTTTGGGAGGGCGCGGTTAAGGTGTATTTCCAAATTCCCTAATATTTTTGAATATATTTCAGTATTTTCTATCAAGCAAGCCTCACCTTCGGGCCCGATCCTACCAGGGATCAATTAGTTTTTCTAGGTAAAAAATAACGAGATTTTAAGGGCTTACCTTATTTTAAAATTGGGAACCATAAGAGAGCCACGGACTGTAAAGTTGAAGTTACCTTGTGGATCCTTTTGTTTTCCACTAAGAA
>JAOMEV010000156.1 GCA_028346125.1 Bacteriovoracales bacterium
ACTTAAAAAACCAAGGAGAAAAATATCTCATCGATGACGTTAATATTCCTGGCAAAAGAATAAACCTCACGCCCAATATGGAGCTCTTTCTAGAAAATGGACGGGACCTATCCATTGATAAAGTTATCAATAAAAAATTTGAAAAGTTTAATAAGCGTTCGGTAGGGTTCAAAGAAAGTCGAAATACATATTGGTGGAAATTAAACAATATAGATAAGTATAAGGACACCCCCTACCTAACAATAGGTAACCCCCATTTTGACAATGTTGACCTCTATTACAGAGATGGCAAAAAATGGAAAGTTGTTAAGCAAGGGGATCTTGTTCCAAGCTCAGAAAAAAAATTATTATATCGATATCCTATATTTAAACTTCCAGATACAGAGACTGTTTTTATTAGAATTTCCTCTCCAGGAACAATGGCCTTTCAGGCCCTTTTGTTTGACCTAACTGACCTTAATCAACAAAAAACTCTCGATCTGATTATTGATGCATCTTTCTTTTCAGTTTTAATTATTATGCTTATTTACAATATATTTGTTTTTTATAGCTCAAAGTCTTCTAAGTATGGATTCTATTGTCTCTATTTATTTACGACCCTTTCGTCTCAAATAGTTATAGCTGGTTGGCATAATTACTTTTTTGATTTCGGTCGCTTTCTTTCCAGTGAGCTTTTCGTCCATATGGTGTTTGCCCAGATGGTATCCACGTTTCTTCTTACTATCTCCTATTTAAATACAAAAAAAGATATGCCAATCTCTAACAAAGTACTTTGGGTCAAATTATTTTTTGTCTGTATTCTCTCTTTGCTCTGTTTGAATGGTAATGTTTTGGAGATGATTCTAATCCACTTCTTTCAGATAACTGTTAAAATTTCCTCTGTTATAACAATAACTATATTACTTTTAGCTTTTTATCGAGGGTTAAAGAGCAATTGGAAGAAATATAGAATTGCTAAGTTTTATTTTCCCGCTTATATATTTTACTTAGTCGGCGCACTTATGACTTCAATGCTCTATACTGGTGGACTCCCTTACAATTTATTTTTTAGTAACGTTTGGAAAATTGGAATAACAATCGAAATCGTTCTTATTGCCTTAGGTTTGGCAGATATTATAAATTCATTGAGAAAAGCTGAGCAAGAAAGGTCTGAAGAATTATCTCTCACAAACGAAAGCCTTAAATCTTTGAATAAAAAACTTGAAAATGAATTTTACCAATCTAAAAGTTTAAATAAAAAAATAGAGGAATTAAATTCACAACTAGAAAGTAAAGTGGAAATTCAATCAAAAGAAATTAAAGACCTCATTGATAATATTAACACATCCATTTTCGCCATTGGGAAAGATTTCAAAGTCACCCCTCCTGTCTCAAAGTACTCTGAAACAATTTTTGGAGAAGACATCGTTGGGAAAAAGGTTTCTGAATTCCTTTTCTCCAACATAAGAAAAGGAACTAAAGAACATCGTGATTTAAGGACCATTTTCTCCCTTATTTTTGGTGGGGATGAGCTTCAGTTTTTTGGCATAGTAGATAATCTTCCCGAAAAGGTTACCTTTCACGATCAAATTAATCATATGAAAAAACGTTGAAGCTCTCTTACTCTGCTCTCTATGGACAGGATCATTTGCTCGAAAAGCTCATTTGTACAGCAGAAGATGTGACAGTGTCAGAGATACATCTTAAAAAAGCGAAAGAAGATCAGGAAAGCTACAAATTCATTTCTGACATTATTACAGTTAGTGATAAAGAGGCCCTTGCAAAGAAAATGGAAGAGGTCATTGAAAAGTTTTTTAAAATCTTAGAAGACTTTGTCTCTCCTCTATCGGATACCTATCCACTAGAACATTTCCACAAAGTTTTAGACGATGCCATCTACAGCGCACAGAGCGATTTCAAAGATTTAAAACATTTAGAGTGGAAAATCCATAACAATTATATAGAGCTTGAATTGTTTGATAAAAAAGACCTCCAAATAAACCCACAGGTTGAAGCAGTATCAACAACTTGTGATATCTTGGAAAGTCTTTTACGATGCTCTACATGTATTAATTATTTCGTTCCAGTTAATTTAAACTTGAATCTTTCCTTCACAAGCATCATTCTTGAAAAAATAAAGGACACAGAAAAAGTATTCAAAAACCTGTTTGAATACGTTTTTCTCGTGAGAGAGATTGATAAGATCGATAAAGAAAGCCTCCAAAGTGTTGTCCAGGTCGCCAAACTCTATCCAGACTTTGAAAGAACCATAGACCTCATCCAGCAAAGGTCCAGGCTTCTCTCTTTCCTTTTGAAAGGAGTTGGCGAGGAAGAGCTTTCGAGCACTTACCAAAACCTCTCATCCAAAGTCAAATTAATGCCCGAAAGAGCAAGGCTGACAGAGGTTATCATCGAAAGCAATCTCATT
>JAOMEV010000157.1 GCA_028346125.1 Bacteriovoracales bacterium
GGGGAGGGTCAGCTGGCTTTGCATTTGGTTCGTACCCATTTTCCTCCAAGTTTTTGGTAAGTTCCGCTTCATTGGCCGTTTCTTCTTCATTAGACTCTGTGTAGGAGTTTTCTGGCGCTTGTTCTGGAGTTGGAACAACTTTTTGTTCATCTTCTTCTTTTGCTATTTTTTCTTTATATTTGCTTAAGGCTTCTTCTCGTGAAAGCTTTGTTGACTTGGAGGACTTCTTCTTAGCTACCTTCTTCTTAGCTACCTTCTTCTTAGCTACCTTCTTCTTAGCTACCTTTTTCTTAGCTATCTTTTTCTTGGCTACCTTTTTCTTGGCCATTTGTCTTATTATCCTGATGACACTCTTGGCCTTCATTATCAATGTTGGACTCTTTGTTAAGGCCAAAATAAATCTTCAAAATGCTGTTGACGCTGCAGCATGGTCTGGCGCAGCTACTCAAGCGAGACAACTGACAAATATTTCTTATCTTAATTGGGAGCTGAGAAATACGTATAAGGAGTGGATGTTTAAATATTATGTTTTGGGACAGTTGAGCTTAGATAAAACTCTACAATCAGGCATAGCAAGCTCAGACCCAAAACTCGGGCAGCCTCATCCCACAAATATGAACTTTAGATCCAACCCCTTCGGAACCAATACCGATGATAAAAGTATTGATAAATTTAATATTCCGTCCATTTGTATAAAATGGTCTCCTAGCGTTAATATCTGCCAAATAAAAAAGCCCCCTGGTCTTCCTATATTCAAGTCAGTCGGTATCCCAGGTATACAGGAAATCCATGAAACAATGGTCAATCAACTTGTCACGGACAAAGCCAAAAACTGTTCTGACATGGCAGAAAAGAATTTTTTTGTGGCCATCAAATGGGCCTATGGTATTCCACCAGAAGACCCTGCTGCATCTCAGGGACCTAATATTGCAACAGATCTTATGGGGGCCTGGCCCCAAGCATTTGAACTCGCCCTTCGAATGAGAAATTTGGAAATGATTGTAAATAGGCCACCTGTGAATAATGGTATTTGTTTAAACTCTTCAGGCGGCTGTACGGCCATTAACGAGCTTGACCAAGGACATGATGTCCCCATTAATGAGAGACCAATTAAAGCCTTTTGGTCTGCCTACCGAAACCTATCAGGGGGAACTGAGAAGGGTGGCGATAATAATACAGACCTCTTTTCTGGGACCCTGAAGCTTACAGAACTTTCTCCAACACCATTCAATGCTCCAAGTGATACATTGAGTGGCTATCTCATCCCCTCCAGTGCTCGCTTTTCCGCACCCAATGCCCTAGCAGTCTCTCAAAAAAGTTACCTTGATCTTCAAATCTACCCTCTAAACTATGTCACTTTTTTTTCCTTTTTTGTCACAACGACTGAAAAAAATGCCGATGGATCTGGAGTTGATCGTCAAGGTGCTTGTGCGGCTTCTTATACGGGGATCCCAGTACCGGCCTATATTTTTGGGTTTGTAAAAAACCCACAAGTTCTCACCTATTATGCTGTTAAAGCTGAAGCCGACTTTATGGGTCTCTTTTTCCCTTTTTCTAGTGGTGGAATCAAATTACAGGCCTACGCTTCGGCCAAACCTTTTGGAGGTCGAGTTGGGCCACAGCTCTTCAACATAAATGATAATAAGGCAATCACCCCTCGTATCGCGGGGGGAAGATCGAGGTCTCTTCCCTATATTATTGGACTTAACACTCAGTCTGCTTCAACTGTTTACGATGCCGGAGCACCACTACCCTTCACCAAAAATTTTTGGGTCCAAAACCAAACAGACTCCATTGGCGGGCACCCAAAGCTAGGAGTCCCCAAATTTGCTATTCCTAACCTTCTTTACGATTGGGTTGATGGAGAAATGGATGCTCAGGAGCAGGGAAGCGAACCTTTAATTAGCTTACAGGGCGTAACAAGTTATGACCAAACAATCAATCCCGTTGAAGATAAGGTCGGCAATAGAATTTATTTCAATTCCAAACTTTGATTCCAATTCAGAGAATGCCTTTGAAAAGGGGCTTTCTAAAATAGATTTGACTGTGTAATCTTCATGCGATGCTTGATCCTCAGGGCCTTTTCCCCAGTTTTGAAGGGACTTTTCAGGGAAGTTAAGCTCCTTGAGTTTGGGCATGACAATCTCAGTGGAATGACTTAGAGGGGCATGACCGATGTCATGGAGTAAGCAGGCCATTTTAAAAGTATGTTTAAGCTTTTTAAACTCAGGGTCATTGAGTTGATTTTGGAAGAGCTTATTAAAGACTTTTTCACCTATATGCATTACACCAATTGAGTGTAAAAACCTGGAGTGAGTGGCCCCAGGAAAGGCATATTCCGAAAAGCCAAGTTGTTTTATCCCTCTGAGCCTTTGAAAGAAGGGGTTCATAATAACGGGTATT
>JAOMEV010000158.1 GCA_028346125.1 Bacteriovoracales bacterium
CCTGATTCAAACTTGTAATCCAATTCAGATGCTAGCGTATTAACTTTTATCACTACAGTGCCAACATTCAGGATCTCTTTGATATTCTTTAAATTGCAACTCTAGGTCTATTGCATCAATAATAATTTCTTTATCCATGGAATTTACTTTACCAAATCCACCTAAAAATTTTATGGTTTCTAAAACTGCAATATTTGAAACTATTGCATTAACAGGGCCGAATGACGGAGCCTGATATCGTTTATAAAACCTTTCTTTAATATTATCTAAATTATTGTTTGTAGGATTTAAATTGTTCTTTTCATTAGGCCCAGGCTTAAAACATTCATAACAAGAGGTCTTCCCATGAAGAGTTAGAGGCCCTACAACGCCAACACCATCTCTATATCCTGCATTTAGATAAGGAACTTTCATTTTTTTTGCAGCATGATCCAACCAATTGTGAATATCTGGGGGGGGTATCTGCTGATAAGATCAAAAAATCTAACCCTTCAATCATCTTCTCAACATCTATCGAAGAGTTGACTTTAATTTTTTTTGTATTAATTTCTGTATCTGAATTCTTTTTTGAAAGCTTTTCTTTTGCAACTTCTACTTTAAATTTGCCAATATCGTCTTCATCAAACAGGACTTGTCTTGTTAAGTTTGATAGTTCTATTGTATCAAAATCCATGAGTACGATTTCTTTAAATCCAGCTCCTATAAGACCCATAGAAACCCAGTTGCCAATCCCACCCATCCCTATCAAACCTATTTTTGAATTCGATATACTTTCCTGAACTCGATCTGGTTTTTCACCCACCATTTTATAGTAAAGAAGGTGCCGATCATAACGTTCAAACTTTTTATTAAATTCTTGTGGGTCGATTAATATCTTTTCATTAACTAGGTTTTGACACAATGGAATCAAAGAGTCTTTCTCAATTGAAAATTGCTTTGAGGCCTCAAGAATTGTCCTAGGCTCTAGAAAATACAGAAGTAAATCTAGGCCTTCCTGATCTAAAGTGATTTCTTTTTTGGTATAGTGGGTGTGACCTAATATAATGGTGTAGTTTTCACCTACTCGCTTTATTCCATCTAAACCAATATATCTTGCAACCTGGATTTTCTTATCAGTACTAAGCATAAACTCTTTTCTGTTTAAAAATAATTACACCAAAAACTAATAAAACTAAAGAAATAGAGTAAATCGTAGCACAATTCTTAAAGAGAGACTGGATTTTGAATAATTTTCCTCCAGAATCAGAAGCAAGAAAAGAGATAAGTCCAAGTGTGGTAATTGAGCCAAACCTTGAAAACAAACTCAGCGAGCTTAATATACCCGCTCTATTTTCACTAGAAATTAAGGTATTAAACTTGGCACTAAATACAGAACGAACAACCGACAACAATGACTGGCAAAAACAAAATAACACTATTGAAAAAGTCAGATTATTAGAAAAGCCAAGTCCATAATAAGAAAAAGAGAATAGTAAGAATGGTAAAATTTGAAAGCTTATTTTTTTATAAAATGAATAATTTGACAATTTCACGTATAAAGCACTTAGAAGAGCAGAAGATATTACGTATAAAGAAAATATACTTCCAAGGGATTTACTATCTACAAGTGAGTCTAGATTTAAAAAGTAAGGTTGCCAAAAATGTAAAAGTGGGACAATCGATGCTTGGATAATTACTTGAAAAATAAAAAATTCGATTAATGTCGGGTTTAAAATACCTTCTTTAAAGGTAACCCTAAAATTTTGAATAAAGTGAAATTTAAAGTTTCTTTTCTTAACCTCTTTTTTTATGTTCTCTTGATAAGATTTAAAAGATGTAAGTAAATAAATAATTGTAAGGATGTAAACTAAGAATGATGCAAGGTAAGGGATTTGATAACCTTTACTACCTAATAACCCTCCTAAGAACCCAAAAAATATTATCGATATTTTATTAATTGTAGAGTTTAAGTGAAAAAAGTTATTTAGATCTTTATCACTTTTTTCTATTTTTAAATAATCAATACTAAACGCCTCATAGGCACCAGACCAAAAACATAAAGAAAGAGCAACTAATACCTCAGCAACGCAAAATAAAAGTAATGAACTTGATAAAAAATAAACACAAAACCCTAAAGCCCCTAAGATGAGAGATGCTAAAAGACTAAACTTTCTTCCATACATATCCCCTAATATACCAGTTGGTAGTTCACCTAAAATAAAAACTAAAGCTTGAATTATCTTTATAATACCGAGGCTTTCAATGGAGACACCATTACTTAACATATAAGCAATTGATGTTCCTCCTACAAACATTCTACCACCTTCAAAAAGACTATCTAAAATTAGCGTTTTTTGCTTTCCTGTCATTTAAAAGTCCTTTATTTAAGAAACGGGGCCAACGATT
>JAOMEV010000016.1 GCA_028346125.1 Bacteriovoracales bacterium
ATTTATTAATCTCTAAAAATCGATAAGCAAAAAGAGAAAAGAGGGACATATGACATAAGTTTAAGTAATAGACTAAATTTGATCTAAAGAAAAATGAGTCGGGAAAAAGATACAATTGTCCCAAACCTGTACGGTAGGAAGCAGATAAGGTGAAGAAAAAGAGCCATCCGGCATAAGAAAGATCCGTTAAGCTTTTCGTCTCGACAACAATCAAAAGGTTGTAAAGAAACATGGCCAGTAAGATTCCCAAATAAAGTGTATTACCGACCTCTGAAATGGTGTCTTTCTTTTTATATTCTGAGGGACTTAAGATTTTCAACTTCACAGAAGGTAACTTAACCCCATCATTTTTTACCTTAATATAAAAAGTCGAAACTGATTCAACGTCCATTTTAAAAACAAAAAAACGGCCCATGACCTCACGACTTTTAAGTGAATATTTCAATCCCGTCGTGCTTTTGTCCGTAGAATTCCTATAAAAGGTTAAGTGGTCTATTTTAGAGGTGCTAAACGATAAATACCATAAACCTGAACCGTCTTCTTTTCGAGTTTTTATTCTCAACCAATAAGTCGATGTGTGAGGACCAAATTTAATGCCCTTGGATTTATTTTGTTTAAAAAGATGTTCATTTCGAGGATCTTGAATATTTTTTAAGGCCAACTTATTAGACTTATCTTCCAAGATATCGACATAAGAACCTATTTCATATTCATCAATACCTTTATATAAAACGACCGACTTACCTTTGGAAAAGGAAACCTGATTTAGAAAAAAAAGAAACAAACCTAAAATCAATGTCCTCAAAAAACACCCTGTTTTTTTATACGAGAGACTTTAATTATCGGTTTTTTTTAAGGAACAATTTATTTCATTTGGTGATAAAAGGGCCCAGAAAGGGCCCTTCAATAATTCTTAGTTATTAGTATTTTTCTTTATGCTTCTATCAAGTCCTAAATTTTCACATTTACGTTCTGCTGCAAAGCCAAGTCTGTATACTCTGTCATTGTTAGGGCCATTATTATGTCCACGATCTTTATCAACCGACGCTGAATGACCAATTTCGTGAAGAATGACATCTGCTAATTTACAATAAGCATTGTTTCCAAAATTATTTCTAATTCTGTTATAACAGATAACGACAGCGCTATTAAAAAGGTGTCTTTCAACCCCTCCTCTATCCGGGTGATTTTTACAAACAGGTTTGTGGTCCATACATTTAATATTTACGTTTTTGACTTTTCTTCTAAGACGCCTCTTCTCACCATTAGTTAGATCAGAAACGTTATTCATAATTTTTTCAATTTTTTTGTGAAGAAAACCAAGTGATTTTTTTACTTCACCATTAGATTTTCCACCACAATGCTTGATTTTTTGAGCACCAAAGCTCGATACTGAAAAGATAAGTGCAAGGGTAATAAAAAAAGTTTTCATACAATCCTCCTATTTCGTTAATTTATGTATATAAAAACAATGTCCCTAAATCTATTAATTTGTATTTCATTCTTCAAAAGAAATTGACTCAAAGTAAATTCTTCATTGTCAAAAACCGCCAAGGCCCCTATTCTTACCCCATGAAACAAGATCTGCCCCTTATTTTTTCTCCAGAAGTCAAAAAGGCCATTCAGGATAAGTCCCCTATTTTAGGGCTGGAATCGACGATAATAACGCATGGCATGCCTTTCCCTACAAACCTGGAAACTGCAAAACTTACCGAGGGAATTGCTTTAAAACAAGGCGTTACCCCGGCAACAATTGCTGTTATTAAAGGAAAAATCCATATCGGACTAACCCCAGAGAAACTTGAAGAACTTACTTCAGAAAAAAACCCCCTTAAATTAAGCAGAAAAGACCTTGGGTTTGCTCTCGGAGCTCAAAAAACGGGGGGAACAACAGTTGCAGCAACCACATTTCTATGTGGACTTGCTGGGATTAAAGTTTTTGCCACTGGAGGTCTCGGAGGCGTCCACAGAGAAGTAGAAAAAACATGGGACGTTTCGGCAGACCTTAAGGCGATCAGTGAAGCACCCGTCACCATAGTCTGTGCTGGAGCCAAGTCAATTCTCGATGTCCCCAAAACCATGGAGGCCCTCGAAACATTAAACGTTCCCGTCATCGGATATAAAACCAAGACGCTTCCTCTTTTCTATCTCTCAGAAGGTGGGCCTTCTCTTGACCTTCATACAGATAACCTGGATCAATTGATCAGCTGCCTAAAGTCTCAAAGATCCCTTTTTCCAAATGAAGGCATTGTCGTGGCCAACCCTATTCCAAAAAAGGATGAGCTACCAAAAGAACTTCACGAAAAGTCCCTTGAAGAAGGACTTCTTAAAGCGAAAAAAGAAAATATTCAAGGCAAAGAATTAACGCCTTTTTTATTGGAAACCTTAAGTGAGCTCACAAAAGGACTCTCTTTAAAGGCCAATATCTCACTTATTCAAAATAATGCTCTTTTAGGATCCCAACTGGCCCTTAAAATTTGAAAAAAGCTGATCCTTTTCCGGAACTTCGAAAGAAAGAGTTCCTTTTTTGTTGGGGTTTGGATTTTTAAGCTTCAAAAAGGTGCTTTGGAGCTGAAGTCCCTCTTTATTTTTATTTCCTCTTCCGTAGCGAGGATCACCCAAAAGGGGAAACCTGATAGCTTCAAAATGTTTTCTAATTTGATGAAACCTTCCTGTTTTCAACGTTGCCAAGACCAAAGAAAATTCTTTTTGAGATTTTTGCACGTCAAAAAGAGTAAGGCTTTCCTTCCCTTGAATCTTTTTAGTGATCTTTCCTTTCTTAGGAAACTTTTTGGCCATATTGCCTTTAACAACAATTTGGTAAGTCTTTTCAGTTGATTCTTCCCCCCATATTTTAGAAAGGGTCGCTGCCATTTTTTTAGTGTAAGCAAAAACCATAAGGCCAGAGGCCTCTTTATCAATACGATTAATCATATGAACATTTGGTTTTTGCTTTTCGAGAAGGCGTAAAATGGAGTTACTATCTCCATACTTTGTCCCTTGAGAAAGAACGTTAACCCCTTTAAACCAAACACCCCATTCTTTAAAATCTCCAATTGGGTAACAAAGCTTTTCAACATCCAGGTCTTTTATTTTGGAAGAGTAATGGACCTCGACCTTATCACCCTTTAAAAGGAGAAATTTGGCCTTTCTGACTCTTTTTAAAGAGGATTTTTCTCTCTTAAACCAAACACTTCCCTTCGCAAGAAGCTGCTTTACAAATTGCTTTGAAACAGAAACTTCACGAGAGACAAAATCAACTAGGTATTCTTCTTTTCCCTCAAAAACGAGGGCCTTTGAAAATGATTCCATAATTATGGTCTTTTTTAGAGTTAAAAATCACAATTAGCATATTTACACCTATCGGCAAACCCTCATATTGACGCATCGTAAAAAAGAGTTTTCCTTGTCTCTTCAATAGAGAAGATGTTCAATGAATTTATTGATTATTAAATCGGAGTTTTCATGAGCGCAAAATATTTCGTCCTTCCCATGATGCTTCTTTTTTCCTTTATATCTAGTGCCGCCCTGTGGGAAGAAGTCTATGAAGAAGAAGGAATAAAAGTTTGGGAAAAGTATATAGAGGTTTCATCTGTTGTGGCCTTTCGTGGAGAGGCCGTTATTGGTACAAATATTCACCAGCTTTTCTCCGTTCTATATGACGCAGATCATAAAAAAGACTTCCTTCAAAACGTCATTGAGTTTAGAAACCTCCAAATAAATGGGCCCTACGAAGGGATTAATTATATCCGACTTGGAAATAATATCCCTTTTATTGATGACAGAGATGTTATCTTAGAAAGCAAAATTATCACTTTGCCTTCCCAAAAGAAAATTGTTGTTAATTTTTCCAATTCAACTCAGACCTTGGTCCCTCTTCAGGAAGACACTGTAAGAATTCCAAAGCTGAAAGGGTTTTGGTCCTTTGAGGCCTTAGGCCTTGAAAAAACGAAAGTATTTTATCAAGTCGAAAGTGATCCAGGAGGACTTATTCCAAAATGGTTAGTTAACCTGGCCAATAAAAGGCTTCCCTTCAACACCATCAAAAAAATGAGGGACCTTTCAAAAAAAGATGACGTTTTTAAAAAAACGGCGACAATGATAAAGTATTTTTTTGACTTTAAACCCTTTCTTGGAAAAAACCATCCTTCTGTTCAAAAAAGTAGAGCTGAAGCGAAGCTCGTAGAACAAGATATAAAGACCTCTTTTAAGCTGGCCTGTGAAGCGGGGATGAAAGATGCCTGTAGTGAATCAAACATTTTCAGACTCAAATACCTAAAAGAAGGCAAGAATGGAAATTTATAAATACTCAAAGACCCTAGGGGCCTTTTCTAATTACTTTCCTTTATTTTTTCTCCTCTTCTCTTTGGGTTCAATGCCTCTCATTTATATTTTTTGTAATTCTCTTACACCCTTTATTCAGGAATCTTTCGGAGAATGGGCAACCGTCAGCTTTTTTATTCTTTTGGGTACCTTCACTTTTTATCTACTCCAAATGATTCTTGTTGCATGGATTTTTTCCTTTTACATTTCAGAAAAATACATCCTCCACCAAAACAACATTATTTACTGCCTTAAAAGATCCTGGCCCTTTAAGCACAAAAAAGAATATCCTCTTTCTGAGGTTAAGGAAGTTAGAATCAAACCCTTTTTGGGAAATAGTATTTTTAAAATAGAATTTAAAGGTGAAATCTTTTTAGTCGTAAAATATACTTGGAGTTACGAGAAGGCCAAAAAAATAGGTAACGCCATTAATCTAACAACAGGTCTTCCCATTAAGGACGAAGTTTAAAAAGAGGATTATTATGAAAAAAAATTTAAGAGAAGAGCTTCCTTCATCACTAAAAAGGGTTGTCATTAAGCTAGGCTCTCTTGCCATCACCAGTGAAGCGGGAGAGATTGACCAAAAAAAAATTGACGCCCTCATGCTGGAAGTTTCAAGGCTGCGCAAAAATGGAATTGAAGTCATTCTTGTTAGCTCTGGTGCTATCAATGCCGGTAAAAAATTTATTTCAGATAACTCGAAAAAACTCAAAGACAGGATCGAATACTTCCAGGCCTGTTCAAGTATAGGCCAGCCTCTTCTTATGCATAATTATCAAATGGCCCTCAACAAGCATAAACTTAACTCTGCCCAAGTTCTTCTTACCCATGATGACCTCAAAAATAAAACGAGATATTTTAATATAAAGAATAATATTACAACCCTTCTTAAAAATAACATTATTCCAATACTCAATGAAAATGACAGCGTAAGCTTCGAAGAAATTACCGTTGGAGATAATGACCAGCTAGCGGCCATGGCCGCAGCGCTAATGGAAGCAGAGTTGCTCATTCTTTTAACCGAAACTGACGGACTTTATGATACAGACCCCAAACAAGATAAGGCCAATCATCTTTCCCATATTGAATTCCAAGAGAATTTTAAAAACATCAGAACTCTTAGTAAGAGTTCTGTTGGAAGAGGTGGGATGACAACAAAACTGGAAGCTGTCAGAAAATTAACCCCACTTGGAATACATGTGATTATTTCTTCTTTTAGGCCTCTTCTCCCCATTTTTCATGCACTTTATAATAATGGTGGTACCTATTTTTTTCCAAGGGATAAAGTTTCAACAAAAACAAAACTAAAACGAATTATAACAACGGCAAAAGCAGGGGCCTTCATTAAAATTGATGAGGGGGCCTACAGATCACTTCTTAGAAGTGGATCTCTTCTCCCCATTGGAATAAAAAAGATTAAAGGACCTTTTAAAAGGGGTGATTCTATTGCCATTCAGTTTAAAAATAAAACTTTTGCGTATGGCTTAAGTGACTACGACTCAAAAGATGTCGAAAAAATAATTGGAAAAAAAAGCTTTGAAATAGAAGAAGTTTTAGGTTTTCTTATTTCAGATGTTGTTGTTCACCGAGATAATATGATTTTAAAGGATAAAAAATGAGTATTAGAGAACGGGCAGCCTCAGCAGATATTGCTCAAAAAGAACTTTGGTCTCTCGGTGAACAAGAAAGAGTCAAGGCCATCAAAAATATAGCTTTGAACCTTCAAGAAAAAAAAGGCCTTATAATTGAGGCCAACAAAAAAGACATTGAAAAGGCCCATGAAGAAGGCCTTTCAGAAGCTCTTATTGACAGACTGACTTTAAATGACAAAAGAATTGAAGACATGGCAGAAAGCGTGATGTCAGTTGCCTCTTCTCCAAAAGTCGTTGGAGAAATTATTAGCGAATACAAACGAGATGATGGACTTCTCATTCAAAAAGAGAGGATCCCTCTTGGTGTTATCGCCATGATTTTTGAAAGCCGGCCTAATGTCGTTGTTGATTCCTCGGTCCTTGCTTTAAAGTCTGGAAATGCTATTTGCCTTAAGGGAGGAAAAGAGGCCCTTGAATCAAATAAGATACTAACTCAAATTGTTAAAGAGTCTATTCAAGATATTGTTGATCCAAATGTTATTCAACTCTTAGACTCAAAAGAAGATGTGGCCGAAATAATCTCACTTAAAGAATCTATTGACCTTGTTATACCCCGTGGAGGGGAAGATTTAATTCAATATATTTACGAAAATGCCAAGGTTCCTGTCATTGCCCATTTTAAAGGTCTTTGCCACATCTATGTCCACAAAGATGCCGACTTAAAAAAGGCCCATGATATATGTATAAATGCTAAAGTTCAGCGGCCAGGCGTTTGCAATGCCATGGAAACTCTCCTTGTTCACAGAGATATAGCGGAATCATTTCTCTCGAAGCTTCTACCTGACCTTGACGAAGAAAGTGTCGAAATAAGAGGTTGCCCTCAAACATGTCAAATTTTTAAAAAATCCATGAGTGCCAATTTAAGTGACTACTTTACTGAATACCTCGATAAAATCTTATCTATAAAAGTCGTTCACTCTCTTGAAGAGGCCATCTCCCATATTAATGAACATGGAACACAACATACAGAATCAATTGTGGCCCAAGACCCTGAGGCCATAAAAATCTTCCAAAAAAAAATCGATGCCTCCTGCCTTATGGCCAATGCTTCAACAAGATTTAACGATGGAGGGGAACTTGGTCTTGGAGCTGAGCTTGGTATATCAACAACCAAACTTCATGCCTATGGACCGATGGGTGCACGGGAAATAACAACGACTCGCTTTATTGTGAACGGTGATGGACACATAAGAAAATAGCTTATTGCATCCACTCAAATAACTCATAATGTTCGTTGGTCATACCTAAAGATTTGTAGGCCTCTTGGGCCAAATGATTTCTCTTATCAACATAAAGCCTTATTCCAAGAAATTCAGGATTGTCTTTAACCTTTGACTTTATTTTATCATAAAGTGTTTTATAAATTCCTTTTTTCCTAAATTCGGGTTTGACATAGACCGAATGAACCCAAATGACATTGCCATTTCTCCAGTCAGACCATTCATACAAAGTCAAAAGGCAGCCAACCGCTTTTCCCTCGATTTCACAAACTAAATATTCACCTTTGGAAGGATCATCAAAAATGGCCGTTACGCCCTTTTCTGTATTAAGAGGATCTAATTTCAAACTCTCCGTTTCATTTGCCATGGCAACTTGAAATTCTGAGATAGACTTAATATGTCTTTTTTCAGCGCTTAGTATATGCATTAATTACCCTTTTTCTCTAAAGAAAAAACTCCGTAAAACTTATTTCTTAAACTTCCTAAATAAAGATCATCACCAAATTGCTGAATGCTCGTCACAGCTGGAAAAACCTTTCCTTCAGGGTCTTGAAAGTCATAGAGAATTTTTCCCGTTTCATCAATACCCAAAACCAGGCCCTGCTTAGGCCTTGGAGGATTAAGAAAGGTTGGCAACAGAAGGAGAATACTTCTTATAAAGGGAAAAGGAAGAATTTTATCAAGAAGAACATCCCTCTTATCAATAAGGGCCAACCAAAATATCCCCTTACCGTTACTTGAAATTCCATCCGGAAAACCAGGTAAGTTTTCCAAAATCACTTTTTTATTTCCAGTTTTTAAATCGTATTTCCAAACCCTATATTTTCCTGTTTCATTGATTAGGAGATATTCTTGTTTTGAATCAACCGCTATACCATTCGCAAAATGAAGCCCTTCCATAAGAAGTTCAACTTTTCCTGAAGGTTTCAAAGAAAAAACTTTACCGGTCCCCATATGATAAAGAAAATCCTTGGTATGATCACTTAAAGAATATTTGGCACTCGCTTGTGTAAAATAAAGAGTTCCATCTTTTCCCATAGTCACATCATCTAGAAAGGGCATTTCTTTTCCATTAAATTTAGAAAAAAGAAGTGTGATCTTT
Organism: Bacteriovoracales bacterium; assembly: GCA_028346125.1. Classification (GTDB taxonomy): domain Bacteria; phylum Bdellovibrionota; class Bacteriovoracia; order Bacteriovoracales; family Bacteriovoracaceae; genus UBA7317. Next base: position 8,298 of record JAOMEV010000016.1, read on the forward strand.
CCCGATGAGTCTATTTTTAAAAGTCCCTTGATGGCATCAGCAACAATGAGGTTTTCATCATGATCTAAATGCAAACCCAAGGGACGCCCCTCAGTTTTCGCGAGTACTTTAATTTCTTTTTTTGATCGATCGTGCCTTATGATTCTCCCATCTTTAAGGCCTACATAAACTCTTCCCAATTTATCAATAGCAATGTCTTCCGGACCTTTTCCGACATTATGAAGAAAGGTTTTTGTTTTTATCAAAAGCTTATTTTTTTGAATACCTTTATCTTTAGGAGGGTTCCATGGAACCATATGGCCAAAAAAATAAGTCTGGAGGCCTACTAAAAGAATCACAGCAAAGACCATATAACCTATTTTTTTCATTTTTTATTCCTTTTTAAAAGGGTCTTCTTTTTCTGAGACATAGTCTAAAAAGTTTTCAAGAGATTTTCCTTCATCCTCAATAAATTTTTCTATGGCATCTTTAAAATTTTTATTTTCAATATAGTGAGCACTCCATATAACTTTTGGCAAAAAACCTCTTTTTATTTTATGTTCACCCTGGGCACCGGCCTCAAATTTTTTAAGACCTTTTGAAAGCGCAAAGTCTATACCCTGGTAATAACAAAGCTCGAAATGAAGAAATTTAAATTCTTTTATGGCACCCCAATAACGCCCATAGAGGACTTTGTCATTATAGAGAAAAAGAGACCCTGCCACAGGCTTATCCTCAAAATAGGCACAAACAAAAAGAACCTGCGAAGAAAGTTCTCTAAAGATTGATTTAAAAAATTCCAAATTTAAGTAAGCAAAGGATCTCTTTTTAAGAATGGTAGATTCATAGAATTCATACCAAGTCTCTGCCTTTGAGTCATCCAAATCGCTTCCCGTATAGGTTTTAATTTGGAGGTTTGCTTCCTTTATAATAAAGTTTCTTTCCTTTTGTATCTGCTTTCTTTTTCTTTTTTCCAAAGTATTTAAAAAATCGGAGAAGTTTTTATAACCATTATTTTCAAAATGATATTGATGCGCTTTTCTAAGAAGAAACCCTTTTTTTGAAAAGTACTGTGTTTCTCTTTCCGGAATATAAAGAGAATGGATAGAGCTCGTCTTTAGTCTTTCTGACACCTCAAAAACATGCTCTAAAAGAAGCTCTCCATAGTTTTCATTTTTATAGTCTTTATGAATAAGAAATTTTGGATCAGTAACAGGCGTAAAAGGAACTTGAGAGCAAAGTTTTGGGTAATAAGGAACTTGATAACGAGAAAAGGCATCGGCCCAGGCCCAATCAAAAATATACTCTCCATAGCTATGTGATTTAATGAAAACAATAAAACAGGCCCTTAAGTCCCCTTCCCAAAGAGTAAAATAAAGAGGTACCTGGCCCTTATTTTCGCCGATACAACCTGTCTCCTCTAGTGCCCCCAAAAATTCATAGGAACAAAAGGGGGAGGCACCTTCTAAAAGGTTCTGCCATTCGGCCTTTTTTATATTGAAAAGAGAGGAAAAGATTTTTATTTTGTGCATATTATTATTGAAAGAACCTTTTTTATCGAATAATGAATAGTTTTACCTTTGAAAGAGGATTCGTCCATGCAAATATCAATTATTGCCGCGAGTAATCACAACAACCTTAATTTAGCAAAGGCCTTTCAAGAAGAGCTCGAAGGCCTAAATACCTCTTCCAATATCATTAACCTGGTTGAAGAAGACCTTCCTCTTTACGACCCCAACAAAAATAAAGAGGACCTTCCCAAAAGCTTTTCAAATCTTGTTAAAAAACTAAAAGAGGCAGAGGCCTTTGTTTTCCTTGCTCCCGAATACAATGGAGGCCCTCCCCCCACACTTACCAATCTTTTGGCATGGGTCAGTGTGTCCACAAAAGACTGGAGAGAATGCTTCAACGAAAAGCCCGCCATTATTGGAAGTCATAGTGGAGGCGGTGGATCACATGTCTTAATGGCCATGAGATTACAACTTTCCTTTATAGGACTCAATGTTTTGGGACGCCAAATTATGGTGAATAGTTCCAGGCCATTAAATACAGACTCTCTAAAAGCAGTCGTAAAACAAATTATTAAACTATAAACAAAGGATTTTAAATGAAATTATGGTTTATTATCATAGGACTCTTATCTTTTTCATCTCATTCTTTTGAAAGAAAATGTGCTTTTAATTCTCAAGAACAACAAGTTTGTGTTTTTGACATGGTCTATTTGAATACAGACCCTCTCAATGCGGCCGTCCCCTACTCCACAGTCATAGACTTATTTGAAAAAGACGGCCTTTTAATGGCAAAAGTATCAAAACCCCTCGTTACCGGTTCAACACATGCCCCTAAAAAAAGCAAAATTCTCATTGTTCCTTTAGATAACCTAGTTTTTAACTAGTTTGTGTTCAATAAAAGAATCAATCATTTCTTTGATCGTTGTTTCTATAGGAATGTAGTTAACGCCTAATTCTTTTTGTCCCTTGGAATTATTAAAGTGGACTGGTATTCCTACATTTCTTTTAACAAAAGAGGGCGTCATCCCAAACATCCAACCGGTAAGATAAAGTATGAATTGAGGAGCGATTCGTTCAGGAACTTTAAAAGTAAAATCCATCCCATTAATCATTTTGGCCAGATCAAGCATATTCATGGTTCTTTCACAAAGAATATACCTTCCCTTTGCCTGACTATTTTCATAAGCAGATAAATGTGCCTTTGAAATATCTCTAACATCCACATAACCGAAATTAAGTGAAGGGATTGCTGGTCCCATTTTTCCACCTAACAAATCTGCCATAAGGCTTATACTTCCAGATTGAGAACCAGGGTTTAATAGTGGCCCCATAACCATTGAAGGATTAATTGTGACAAGATCCCAAACATCTTGATCTTTCTGCATTTTCCAGGCCTCTTTTTCTGCCATAAGTTTTGAATAAGCATAAGGCCCATGCTTCAAGCTACTGGTAGTATTAAAATGCTCCTCAGTAAATTCATTAAGCCCTTTTTCTTTCATATCAATATTATCGCCATAAATGGCGGAGACACTTGAAGTTAAGACAACCTTTTTAACCGAGCCTGATTTATTAACTGCATTTAAAACATTTTTAGTCCCCTTCAAAGCAGGATCTAAAAAGTCTGATTTCCCATTTTTAAATTTTAATTTAAAGGGAGAGGCAATATGAAAAACACCCTCACAATCTTTAACAATTTCATCATAAGAGCCTTCATTTAGAAGGTCTGCTTCGAAGACTTCCAAAGTTCCTGAACTACCTTCAGCTAAGTTTTCCAAAAAGTTATACCTGTTTGTTTTTTTTATATCCCTTACAGTAACTTTTACATGATGTCCTTTATCTAGAAGGTCCTTAACAACCCAAGATCCTATATAGCCCGTTCCTCCAGTCACTAGAACTTTTTTTGTCATAGCCTAAACCTTTTTCAAAAAATTATATTACTAAAAAGATACATCATAGTATTTGATTCAACAATTAATAAGAATTTTTAAACTAGTATAAAAAAATGTTCCCCATTCTTTAAAGAATTCCACCATCCAAACGAAAATAAGTTAACCTTAAGAATAAAACCTTTAACAAGAAGGATGTATGAACCTAAAAATCACCAAAAAAAAGTTCACAGCTTTAATTTTACTCTTTCTGTTACCCTTGGCCTCAATGGCCGCAAGTAAAAAGTCAAAAGGACCGACTGTTAACCTTGGGGCCCTTCTTGCTCTAACTGGTCCAATCGAAGGGATGGTGCCACCTATCCTTGATTCCGTAAATATGGCCGCCAGTGAAATTAACAAAAATGGTGGAATATTAGGTGGAAGAGAACTTAAGCTAACTGTAGGCGACAGTAAATGTAGTGCTCAAGGTGGTGCGGATGCTGCAAAAAAACTTGTCAACATTAATAAGGTCTCTGGGATCGTTGGTGCCCTTTGTAGTGGTGCCTCAACAGCTGCGGCCAGTGGTGTGGCAGTTCCGGCAGGTGTCCCAATGATATCACCGGCTTCTACAGCTCCAACTCTTACAAATCTTAAAGATAACGACCTTTTTTATAGAGTAATCCCAAGTGATGCTTATCAAGGGCTCTATCTAGCCAACCTTGTCCTTAAAAAAGGGATTAAAAAGGTTTCAATGACTTTTGTGAACAATGACTATGGTATAGGTTTAGCAAAATCTTTTAGAGATAATTACAAAAAAGCTGGCGGAACAATCGTAGCAGAAAGTAAGCACGAAGATAAAAAAGCTTCTTATCGTTCTGAATTAGCGACCTTACGCAAGGGTGGACCAGAAGCTCTAGTCCTCATTGCTTACTCTGAAGGAAGCGGACAAACAATCATGCGTCAGGCTTTGGAAAACAAATTTTTCAATAGATTTGTTGGAGCTGACGGTATGATCAGTGAAAAACTCCTTAAAAGAATTGGTGTTAAACAATTGAAATCGTCTTTCTTTTCACGTCCAGTTGCTAGTAAAACAAGAGCTGCAACGAAGTGGGAAAAGAACTTCGGTCAATTTTCAAAGCATAAGCTAAAAAGTATCTTCGCCCGTGAAGCTTACGATGCGGCAATGATTCTTGCTTTGGCCATACAAAAAGGTGGATCAGATGATCGTGCAACTGTAAAGGCCAACATCAGAGCTGTTTCAAAAGCTCCAGGCGAAATTATTGAACCTGGTGAGTGGAAAAAAGCCGTTGAGCTTATCGCTGCTGGAAAAGATATTAATTACAATGGTGCAGCTGGAGACCATGAACTTGATAAAAATGGCGACGTTCCCGGAGTTTTCGGTGAATTCGTTGTCCAAATGGGTAATAGTTTCAAACAAGTAAAGTAACACAAAAAAGGGTACTCCAATTTCTGGAGTACCTTTTCATCAAGGATAACTTTTTTGCCTGAATTATCTAATGCTATCTCTATCCAAAATGTTTATAAAAGTTACGGTGGTGTTGAGGCCGTACAGCGATGTTCTTTTAATGTTACAGGGGGAACAATCACAGGAGTGATAGGTCCCAACGGCGCTGGGAAAAGTACACTTTTTAATATTTTAGCAGGGCTTATTAAAGCAGACGGGGGAGACATTCTTCTTGGTAATAAATATGTCACGGGCTTTGCCCCCTATAAAATGGCCGAAATGGGATTAATGAGAACATTTCAAGTGGCCCATGAATATCCCCGTATGACTGTTTTAGAAAACCTAAAAGTGGCACCAAGAAAGCAATTAGGTCTTTCCCTTTTTTCTAACTGGGTTAAATGGTCCAAAATCCAAGAAGAGGAAAAAAAGTGGGAAGAAAAGGCCATAGAGGTCTTGCAAACCCTAGAATTAGATGGCCTCAAAGGTGAGCTCGCAGGAAACCTTTCTGGTGGACAAAAAAAATTATTAGAATTCGGGAGAATTCTAATGGGAGAACCAAAGATTGTTCTTCTTGACGAAATTAGCGCAGGGATAAGCCCTCTTTTAATGCAAAAAATAATAGGACTGATACAAAAATTAAACAAAGAAAATGATGTCACATTTTGTGTCATCGAACATAATATGGAAATTATCAAACAACTTTGTAACCCCATAATTGTCATGGTTAATGGCGAAGTGTTAGTAAAAGGCACTTTTGAGGAAGTCATTGTCAACCCTGATGTTATTGAAGCCTATTTAGGCATTCGTGCCTGGGAATAAAAATGAATAAAAAAAAGATCACTCTAAAAGCAGAAGGCCTTGTAGGTGGCTACGGGGGAATGAACATCTTAAACAGCATAGATATTGAAATCACCCAAGGAGAAATCGTTTCTATTATTGGGCCTAACGGAGCTGGTAAAACGACATTACTAAAATCAATCTTTGGTCTCATTGAATTGAAGAAAGGCAATATTTTTCTTGGTGAAGTCGAAGTAACCAATCAATCACCTCAAAATATGGTCATGAGTGGATTGTCATACGTCCCTCAGGAACGCAATATCTTCCCAACACTGACAGTTAAAGAAAACTTAGATATGGGTGCTTACCTTAGAGAAAATAATTTAAAAGAAAGCATGGAAAGTATTTTCTCTCTCTACCCAGTTCTAAATGAAAAAAGAAATCAAGCCGCAGGAGAACTCTCGGGGGGACAACAACAAATGTTGGCCATCAGCCGTGGACTCATGAGTGACCCACAATTTCTTCTTTTAGATGAGCCTACCGCCGGGTTATCTCCAAAATTATTTGATGAAACATTTGATAGCATTTTGAAAATTAAAGAACTTGGCATTGGCATTTTGATTGTCGAACAAAATGCAAAAAAATCTTTAAAAATTTCAAACAGAGGCTACGTTTTAGTTGCTGGAGAAAACCGTCTGACCGGAACAGGAGAATCTCTCCTCATTAATAAAGAAGTGGCCAACTTATTCTTGGGGGGGCAATGACAGAACTTTTTACCTATTATCTATTTCCAGGGTTAATCCTTGGAAGCATTTATGCTCTAGGAGCTATAGGGGTTTCTCTCCTCTTTGGTATACTAAGGTTTGCCCATTTCGCACACGGCGATCTCATGACTTTTGGTGCCTACGTCGCCTTTTCCATGGTGACCCTCTTTAATATTTCGCCCTACATGGCAATCCCTGCATCCATTGTAGGTGGTATTGGTATAAGTATCCTTATAGACAAAGTCTGTTATAGACCCTTCAGACAAAGTAAAACAATTGTTTTAGTTATTTCCTCCCTTGGTGTTTCCCTCATGCTAAGATCCATTATTCAAATTTTCTGGGGTGTCGATTACGAAGTTTACTTTTCTGGAATACAACCTTCAATAGATGTGGCAGAAGATTTTAGAATCAAAATACATCACATTTGGATCATGCTAGGCTCTTTTTCTCTCATTTTTTTAACACACCTCTTTCTCAAAAATACAAAGCTTGGAAAGGCCATGAGGGCCATGAGTGATGACTCAGAACTTGCCCTCATAACAGGTATCCATACAGAAAGAGTCATTACAGCTACATGGATTATTGGTGGATCTTTAGCCGCAGTTGCCGGGATATTCTTAGGTATCGACACACAACTCTCTCCATCGATGGGCTGGGACCAACTTCTTCCCCTTTTTGCTGCTGCTATCCTAGGTGGAATTGGAAGACCTTATGGTGCCATTGCAGGCGCCATGATTATTGGGGTGGCCGAAGAGCTGTCTTCTTATCCCGGGTTTTTAGGTGAAAATGCCCCTCTCCTCTCTCCTGCCTATAAAACAGGAGTGGCCTTTTTCATCATGGTAGTCATGCTTATTTTTAAACCTACTGGTCTATTTAGAGGGAGGCAATTCTAATGGATATACTTTATGGATGGATGATGTATGGCCTTTCTCTTCTAACCGTCGGTGGGATATACGGCATTATTGTACTAGGCCTAAACCTTCAATGGGGAATCACCGGCCTTTTTAATATTGGTATAGCAGGATTTTTTGCTGTAGGTGCTTATTCAACGGCCATACTAACTTCCCCTGCAACCGAAAATCACGTAGGTGGGTTTGAACTCCCCGTGGCGATTGGACTTTTAGGCTCCATGTTTTTCTCAGGAATTATGGCCTTTATTATTGGTAAAATTTGTCTGAGATTAAGAGGTGACTATTTAGCGATTGCGACCATTGGACTCGCTGAAATTTTACGACTTATCCTAAAAAATGAAGTTTGGCTCACGAGTGGACCTCGAGGTATTCCAGGAATTCCTCGCCCTTTTGAAGAACTTGGTCAGCCTTGGGCAGAAATAGCTTTTCTTTTAATTGTCCTCACAATCCTTTTTATCATTTATTTAGCGCTTCAAAGGGCCATTCACTCCCCGTGGGGCCGAGTCATGAGGGCCATTAGAGAAAATGAAAAGGCCGCTGCTTCGACTGGTAAAGATGTTGATGGATTAAGGCTTGAAGCATTCGTCATTGGCTCCATTTTTATGGGACTTGGCGGGGCACTCCTTTCCCACTCCATGAAATTTGTCGGACCTTCCGCTTCTGACCCCTTGGTAACAACCTTTCTCGCTTGGGTCATGCTCACCATTGGAGGTAGTGGAAATAATAAAGGGGCAGTTATCGGTGCTTTTATTATTTGGACAGTCTGGTCCGCTTCAGAACTTTTAAGTGGAGTCCTCTCCTTTAAATGGATGAACCAATTGTCCTATTTCAGAGTCTTCCTTATAGGCTTTATTCTTCAAATTATTCTTCAAAAGAAACCTGAAGGGATTATTCCTGAAAAGGTCTACCAACATAAATAAAAAACATCTAACCAACAAAATTTGTTAACTTTGTTTTAAATTTAAATCAGGTTTATACTATTGTCTTAAAGGACATTGGGGTGAGTGATAAAAAGCTTAAACACGAAGATGTTAGCAAAAAAGAACGTGGTGAATACGAAGTTGACCTTCCTTCAGATGACCTCCACATGAATATCTGTGAAATGAAAAAAGATGATAAAAGCGAGCATCATCGTCATGCTTACGAAGCAATTATCTATATTGTCGAAGGCCATGGGTACACTATGGTTTCTGGGAAAAAAGTAGATTGGAAAAAAGGTGATGCTGTTTACATCCCACCTTGGGAATGGCACCAACATATTGCCCTATCAGAGACAAAATTTGTCTCTTGCACTAACGAAAACCTTTTCAAAAAATTAAGTCAAAAGAAAATTCTAGAAATCAAAGAAAAGGCCAGCTAAACTTACCAATTTCTCGAATATTTATGAGGCGCGCAGTTTGTAAAACCACCATAACAAACTCCACCACTTGTTCCATAAGAAGATTTTTTAAATGACCTCGTTTGAACTCCTTTATCAGTTGCACATGAAGCAAAAAGAAAGGCAAATATTAAAATAAATTTCACGGTTTTTCTCCTCAATCATAAATTTTCACCTTTTTTTACCTCCTTAAAGAGGTTTATTACAGACATTTTTACAATGCGTGTCAAATTTACAAAATGGTCAATAAAATCAATCACTTATAAATTACTTAACTTTCTTTGTTCAAATACGACAAGCACTGAAGGTTCAATTTTTTAAAGGAATAAATTGTGAAACTTCAGAAAATCATCTTGATTTTATCCCTTCTTCTTAACATAAACTTTTCTTACGCATCAGAACTCTCGGAAAGCGAAATGAAGAGGTTACGTTTCATTGAGAACTCCTTCCGCGAAGGAGACAAATGGGCAAACTATTGGCAATGGGGCTTTTGGGGAATGTATACAGCTGGTGCCGTGGTAAGAGGGGCGCTTTATTTTTCTTTAAAAGGGAAAGATAACATCAGTGAAGAAGACAGAATAAAACGATTTGATTACGGTGTTGATGCCGTTAAAGCAACAATAGGAAGCATAGGCCTTTGGTTTAGGCCTCTTGTTGCGGACAGGGCGTATAAGGAAATCACTTCTCTTCCTGACGGAAAAGCGAAATTAAAAAGGGCCGAAGAGCTCCTTACAAAAGCTGAAAAAAGGGTAAAAGGTGAGATGAGTTGGATAAGAAGGACCTCAGCATTAGTGATAAATGGTCTCGCCTATCTGGCCATTGCAAAAGGTGATAATAGACCTAAGGACGGCCTTATAAACTTTGCTTTAGGTATGACTGTTTCAGAAATTCAAATTAGGACAGTACCTGAAAGACCCATTCGGGATGCGGCCACCTATAGGAAAACTTTTCAAATAAAAGAGTCCTCAATATGGGATAACCTCCAAATCTATCCCGCAATTAACCGAATTCATCTTACGTACTCTTTTTAATTCCGTGGTAAATTAAAAGAAAACCTTTTTTGGGAGAAAGTACCTTGTGTTCTATCGTACTTATTAGAGAGAAGGATTCTTTCCTCATTGCCACAAATAGAGATGAGCTCTTAGATCGCCCTTCAGAAGGGCCTGAAATTAGGCAGGGAAAAATTTTAAAAAGCTTTTCTCCCAAGGATTCATTAAAGGGAGGAACATGGCTTGGTCTCAATGAAAAGGGACTATTTGTTGGAATTACGAATCGATTTACTCCCCAACCAAACAAAGACCTTAAATCTAGGGGAGAAGTTCCTTTTCTAGCTCTTGATTGGTCTACCCCATCAGAGGCCATTTCGAAAATTTCATTATTAGAGGCCAAAGATTATAACCCTTTCCACCTCGTCCTCGTTAATATTGATGAAGCAATTATTTTTTGGAGTGACGGAAATCATTTTCACACTGAAAATTTAAAAGAAGGCATTCACATTGTTACTGAAAGCAGCTTTGGTGCCGGAGAAAATTTAAGAGCATCCTATTTTGAAAAAAGACTTAAACAGTTTTCAATGAATTCTTCAATACAAAGTTTTAAAAACCTCCTCAGCGAAAAAGTAGACCCATCCTTTTGTGGCCCTTGTATTCATATACCCGAAAAGAACTATGGGACAAGATCTTCCCTTATTATCAAAATGACCTCTAAAGAGCATGAGTTTCATTATTCAAACACTTCTCCAGATGAGCCTAATTGGATCGACTATAAATATTTAATGCCTGAAATTTTAAATTTATAAAAAAATCGTTATCACACTAAATTCCTTAGGTATTCTCTCCGATAATATATCGGGAGCATTATGTATAAAACAATCAAACTTTGTTTGATCATTCTTCTTCTTTCTTCTTGTGGTCAGAAATATTCTGGCAAAGAATCTCCCGTTGCCCAAAAAGGGGTTTTAGATTTATCCGGATGGAGCTTTGAAAAAGATGGGCCAATAAAGCTTGAGGGACAATGGAAGTTTTATTGGAAGAAATTTATCGACCCAAAAAAATTTCAAAAAGAGAAGGAACCTAAGGAAGACGGTTATATTAAAGTTCCAGGTCCTTGGACAAGTTTCAAAAAGGGAACCCCAACTTTAGGGTATGCCACTTATATTTTAAAAGTTAAAGGAATAAAAAAAGGTGAAAATCTCGCTTTGTCTTCTGGTAATATCTTTTCAAACTATTTGATGTATAAAGTTGAAAAAGGTTCCGTAATACCTTTTTTCAAAGTTGGTAAAACAGGACAAATAAAGGATACTTCCACTCCTCAGTTTAATAATTTAAAAGTTTCTTTTAAGGCCAATGAGAGTTCCTTTTACCTCTTATTAAAGGCCTCTAATTTTCACTATCGAAATGGTTCATTCAGTTCTAACTTTAAACTAGGCCTCAAAAAAGATATCTTTTGGAAATTTGATACTGAGAGGTATAGTGATTTTGCAGTCCTAGGAATACTTCTTGTAATTTTTTTATACCATATTGGTCTATGGGCGAGAAGAAAAGAAGATAAAGTCTCTCTTTACTTTGGATTATTTTGTGGAATGGTTTTTCTTCGAAAAATATCTCTTGGCTATTATCTTTCTTGGTTTTTTCCAATACCATCAAATTTTATTTTTGAAATGGAGGCCAAGATTAATTTCCTTACTTTACTTCTGGTCCCTCCCATATTTTCGAAATTCCTTAATCAACTCCTTCAAAATAAATTTAAAAAATTTTCTAAAATAATAACTTATCCAACATTTGTACTTGCACCTATCGTTATTTTTTCTTCTGCTCAACTTTATTCCCAAATATACTTTTTATTAATGTTTCAGCTCCCTGCTATAATTTCTATTCTCTACATTTATTTTAGAACTGCCTATTTGTCTCTCAGGCGTTTGAAATATGCAACAGAAGTTTTTTTAGGAATAAACCTGCTCTTTTTTGGCGCTATTCATGATACTTTAATTCCTTTTCAATTAGCTTCCCCTCCAGAAATAGCGCCCTTTCTTCTTATCTTTTTTATTCTAATTCAAACTTATATTCTCTTAAGTAAACTTTCAAATACGTTCAAAGAAAATGAGTATTTAACAAAAAATCTTGAACAAGAAGTGACAAAAAAAACAAATGAGTTGGAAGTAGAAAAAGCAAGTATAGAAATTATGCTTGAACAAATATATGAACAAAAACAAGACAGAGATCTACTTCTAGGAAGTCTTAACCAAGGCTATCTAACCTTTAGTAACGATGGCCTTATTCATGATGGGGCGACAAAAGTTACAGAGGAACTTCTTGAAGTTGATTTATTTGGCTCTATGGACAGAGGTATAAGGATTTGGGATGTCCTCTTCAACAAAGATAAAGATATAAATGAATTTAAAAATTGGGCATCCAAGGTTTTTGAAGGAAAGTTTTCCTTTAAAGACCTAAGTCAATTCTCTCCTAAAAGTTTCAAAGGGACAAAAAATAAATTTATTGAATTAGAGTTCAAACCCATATACCAAGAAAAAAATAAAAAGGTTGATAAAGTTATCTTAATTGCTTCAGACAGAACTCAAGAAATCATTCTTGAAAAGCTCCATGAACTCGACCAACAAAATGCGAATTTTATTACAACTTGCCTTGAAAACCCCGTCGAATTTACGGACACACTTCAAGATTCTTATGAGTTAATAGAAGTTTATCCTACAATACGTGATATGGACCTTGGTGAACTTTTCAGAAAGTTCCATACTCTTAAAGCACGCTATGGTAGGTTTGGTGCGAAAAAAATAACTAACTTTATCAATGAAATAGAAACGACTATAGAAAGTAACGATATAGAAGAATTAGACTCTAAAGTGTCCAAATTAGAAGATCTCCTTAAGTTTTTTGTAGAAAAAAATAAGTTAATTATTGAAGCCGCAAAAAAGTTTATGGTGGATGAGGGTAATGCAGTTAAAATAACAACTCTCATGGATAAAAAAGATGAGTTTTCCTCTATCGATAACCTTTTTTCTTACCTAAAAGAAAACTATCTTCTAAGCGACCTAAAAAAGAAATTTGAAAGGTATTCTTATCTCATCCATGAACTTGCAGGAAAACAAGGTAAGTTAATAAACTTTAAAGTGCAAGGGGATGAAATAAGAGTTAATACAAACAAATATTCAAGTTTTATCATTACTTCAATACATCTCTTCAGAAATATGGTTGATCATGGTATTGAGTCAGAAGATGAAAGGATCAACAAAAATAAACCTCCAAAAGGTACAATTAGTCTTAATTTTAAAAAGCAGGGTGAAATCATTGTAATTAATTTGTCTGATGATGGAGCAGGCATTAACCCAAAAATTATAAAACAAAAGGTTCTCGAAAAAGAAATCAAAACAAAAGAAGAATTAAAAAACATAAATGATACTGAAATTCTCAATATGGTTTTTTTACCAGGGCTTTCCACAAAAGAGGAAGTTACTGAACTTTCAGGAAGGGGAGTCGGTATGGATGCGATAGAAGACGAGGTAAAAAAATTGGGTGGAGAAATATCTATTAAATCTGAAGTCAATCAAGGCACAACCTTTATTATAAAGCTACCTTTTTTCGACCAATAACTCTAAGGAATCTATAATGGCATTTGCGATTTCTTTTTTTCCCTGAACTCTTTTAGGCTCCTGTTTAGAAGTCATAATCCAGGCAACCTGCTCTCCATCAATAAAATCTTCCTTCCTATTGGCAATTATCAGGGGATAATCTTTAAGACGATTCCCCGCTTTTTTAAGAAGAGCTTCTTTGGAGATATTTTCTTCATATTTAAAAGTAACCATAAGAAAATCCTTATGAGACTTTCTTACTTTTTCAATTATTTTTTCTGTAGGTCTAAGCTCTAAAAGAAGTTTCTTTTTCCCACTTGGCATTTTACCCTCTTGTAAATTTACAGGGGCATAATCGGCCACACTTGAAGAAAAAATACCTGCTGTAAACTTTTTTTCAGAAAGGGACTTATCTATAAGGTCTCTGTACTCTTCAAATGTTTTTATTGTTTGGTGAGGAATCCAATAGGGAGGAGTATATTTTCCTGCTCCATTAATCAAAAAGGCATCGGCCCCTCTTAAAATGAGTTCTCTGGCAATCATACCACCAAGGGCCCCAGTAAAATGATTTGTTAAACGCCTAATACCATCTATCGCTACAGGAGTAGGTCCACCTGTTACAAGTATATTTTTATTTTTTAATGATGATTGACTTAAAGACCTACAAAGGTATGTCACAACAACTTCTTCTTCAGGAATATTATGTTTTCCGTAATCATCCCTAGGCAACATAAATTGGACACCAAGGCCCTTTAATTTTTTACAAGATTCAATTAAAACAGAATTATGCATACTTCCATGCATAGTGGGACAAACAATAATCTTAGTTTCTTTTTTTTCCATTCTTCCTAAAGCGGAAGCAAGAACAGTTGAAGAAGGAGTATCTGCAATTCCATGGGCCATTTTATTGATAATATTATAAGTTGCAGGGGCCACAATGTAGGCATCAAACCGAACATCATCACTTAAATGTTCTGCTGAATGAGTTAAGCTCGTAATAATATCCTTTTTCGTACTCCATGCAAGGGCATCAGGCCCGACATAGCGTTTGCCTTCTTCTGAAAGAAAGGCCGTTACTTCTGCGCCTTCTTTTCTTAAGGCCCTTGCAATTAAAGGAGACTTCATGGCGGCAATTCCACCACTCACAATGAGAGCTATTTTTTTTCCCTTTAGATGATCTCCAGAAAAAGAGACATCATGGTCACCTAAAGGTTCAGATTTTGGAGGTGAAAAGTCCCAGTCAAAAAAGCTCATTCCTTTCCCTTGAGAAAAGATCCTAAATAACTTAACGGAACATTACGAAATTTACTTTAGAATTTTAGTCAGAAAAACGATTAAAAAGGTTTACATAAGTTGATTTTGTCCAACCAAATTATCTATTTCCAAGATAAAAACAATATTTCCATCTCCCAAAATAGTAATACCAGAGAATGTCTTCAAATTACTAAAAATACTTGGAAGCGGCTTTATCATAAATTCACCAGTATCATAAATATTATCAACAGCAAGGCCGAACTTACCTTTTTCTGAATCCAGAATACATATACTCTGATTGTTACCCTCTCTATTTTCTGAGTTTTGATAAATTTTATCTAAAAATAGTAAAGGAAGAACTTCTTCACGAAAGCTAAACATATTATTTTCATACGGTCGATATTGGATATTTTCAATAATCCTTTCCCTGGGCAAGGCATAGAGCTGTTGATCAGATTTAACAATGACTAGTGAGTTCATCACCATTGTCAGCGGAACAGAGATACTGAAATTCGTACCATTTCCTTTTTCTGTATTGACTTTAATGGTTCCACCCAGCTTAGTGACTTTCTCTTTAACGATATCTAACCCAACACCTCTTCCAGATATTTTACTTGCTTCTAGTTTTGTACTAAAACCCGCATCGAAGATAAATTGAATAATATCGTTCTCACTCATTCCTTCCAAATTATTTTTGGTTACCAATTGAGTAGATAAGGCCTTCTCTTTGATTTTTTCAATATTTAATCCTTCACCATCGTCATAAACATCTATTAAAATATTATTATATCTTTGGTAGGCCCTTAAAGTTAAATTCCCGGCCTTAGGTTTATTAAGTTTAATACGTTCTTTTGATTTTTCTATTCCATGGTCAACAGCATTTCTGATAAGGTGAACCAAAGGATCAAGGAGGTGATCTATAACATTACAGTCCAATTTTGTTGTTTCACCTATAATTTCTAAGTTGACTTCTTTGTCCAATTCTTTACAGATATCTCTCAAAATTCTTGGTACTCTCCCAAATAACCTAGAAACTGGAACCATACGAACATCTAAGACCCTTGCTTGAAGGGATTGTGTTACTTTATTAAAGGAATTAAATATTTTAGTCTGGTTTGAACTTTTATTTTGAATATCTAGTTCATGGCCCAAGCTATTTTTCAAAATAATAAGGTCTGAAATATCAGACATAATTTGGTCTACATCAGAAATTTTGATATTGATATTTTCATTAATTTCTAATTGCTGATTCTCCTTTTGAGTAACAGCCTTCTCCTCGATAACATTTTTTCCATCATCAGAATTATTGATATATTCTTCTAATTCGTTAAGCTTTTTAAGAAATGATCGAACACTTTCGGTTATTTCTTCATCTGATGACTGTTCGATTTTTTTAAATATACTTTCTAAATCATTAGAAAAACTAATCACCTTGGAGGAATTGACGAATTTCGCCGATTTCATAAGAAACTTTAAAGATCGTTTCGTTCTTTTTTGGCCAGTCTCACGAGATTTACCTCCTTTTAAATTAAGAATAATCTTTATGCCGGTCTTAATCGCCTCGATGTGCTCTAATACAATATTGGAAAATGAGGATGATTTTTTTTCCGGTTTCTCGGTTTTATTCTTATCTTCTTCGGGGATATCAGATTCATAAGATCGAATCGCCTTGATAATTTCATCAGCATTTTCTTCATCGGCCTGGCCGAAATTTTCATTATCTTTATACTTCATTAAAAGGTTAAGTAAAAAGTCATGGGCCTTTATAAAAGTATTTGTTAAACTTTTTATATTATTTTTATTAATATTAACTGCATTTTTTGACCTGACATCATCTAAAAAGGTTTCGATTTCATGGGAAATATTTCTAAATATTTCGATACCAACTATATCACTTACGCCCTTAATTCCATGAAAAGACCTGAACATATGAGAAATAATCTCTTTTTTTTTCTCCTCGTGATCAAATTTTTTTTCCAAAGATAAAAGAGACGACTCTATATCGACAAGATGTTCCCTGACCTCTTTTATAAATTGGGATTTTAGTTCTTTATCACTTAAAGGTTTAAACTTTGCCATACTTAACTTTCATCCAAAAGCATTTTTAATTTTTCTTGAAGTTCTTCTTTTTGTACGGGTTTAACCAAATAAATGTCGGCCCCTACTTCAAATCCTCTTTCTTTATCACTTGCTTCTTTTTCAGTCGTCACAATGATTATTGGAGTATCAGAATACTTCTCTATTTCACGAACCTTTTTAATAAAAGTATAACCATCCATAACTGGCATATTAAGGTCCGTAATAAGACAATCATAATCATTCTCACCCAATTCCTCCAGCCCTTGCATGCCATCGGAAGCTGTCTCTAATTCATAACCGACATCTTCAATCATAGCGCCCAAAATTTGAAGGACCATTTCTGAATCGTCTATCAAAAGAATTTTTTTTGCCATTTTAATTCTCTCTTTTAATTTTTTTTGTATTGAAATCTCTTTGAGCTTTTTACAATATCAAAGGCCTTACTCACTTTTCCTAAATGTTCTGCATGACCTAAATAAAGGTAACCTCCTTTTCTGAGGTTCCCATAAAACTGGGCGATCGTTTCAACTTGTTTTTCTTTGGTAAGATAAAATAAAATATTTCTGCAAAAAATGAAATCATAATTTCTGAATGTTCTCATAAATGTTTTATTGATAACATTACCCTGTGAGAAAGTGCACATTTTTTTTATATCTTTTTCCAACTCGTAGAAATTTCCATTAAAATAGAAATATTTCATTTTGTATTCAAAAGGAACATCTTTAATATTATATTCTTTGTATTGACCAAATTCGGCGACCTCTAAAACATGGGAATTAATATCAAAAGTTTTAATCTCAACATTCCACTGATTTAAATCGAGAAGTTCCTTTAAAATAATCGCCAACGAATAAGGTTCATCCCCCGTAGAGCAAGCGACAGATAGAATTTTCAAACTGTAGTCATTTCTTTTTTCTTTTTCAAGTATATAAGGAGGTAAAATTTCATCTGAAAAGGATTGTAACTGTTCATAATCCCTAAAAAAGTAAGTTTGATTAATAGAAATATGATTAATCAAAAAAGTTACTTCTTCTTGATTTTTTTCTATAGTAATTATGGACTCATAATCTTTTGCAGAAACCTTTCTATCCTTCAATCTTCCTTTAATAACCTTCTTTGCTCTTTCATAGTGAAGCTTTGTTAAATTCCAACCAGTTATCTTGCTTAAATAATTAATCACATTATCAACACTTTCAATCATTCAGATTCCAATGTTTTGGTTTGAATTATTAATCTCGCCTTCATAGCGACCTCTTGATTAGAATCATATTGCATAAGTCGAATAATACTTTTTGCCTTATTTGATTCATCATCTGCGAGTGCATCCAAAGCATTTTCTTTTAATGTCTTGTTATCTTCTTTCAAAAAAGAAATCATCTTATCGATATAATCTTTTGTTTTAAGGACACCAAGAATAGTAATTGCGTGTTTTTGAACTTTTGGTTTCCCACTATTTAGATAAATTTTTAAATCGAATTCTTCACTGATCCAACTCTTAAATTCCTTTTTATTTCTAATCGAAATCTTGGCCAAAGCTGATAAAATAGAACTTAAAAGAAAATCCTTCTTTTGATGTATTTCTAATAGTCCAAATAGGAAAGTTGTAGACTCCTTTGATCCAAACTCACCAATAGATTTGCATTTTAGTGAAAGAAGTGATTCTTCACTTTTTTCAAAATTTATAATAAGATTTTCTAATTCTGGGTTATTAAACTTACTTAATTGTAAAATTATGGTTCCTTTCTGGACTGTATCTAATTTATTACTTTTTAATTGATCCAATAAAAAAGACTCAGATTTTTTTCCACCAATAGAGCCTATCACTTCGTATGCTTTTAAAACAATATTTTCATTTCTGTGATTAATCGTCTCTGTTACACTTTCAAAACAAAAGTCATCGGCGACTTGAATTAAAATATCTAAAACAAAAATAACAATATCTTCATCTTCATTTTTCAAAAACGGTATAAGGATATCGAAAACGTCTTTGTTATTACCGAAATTGTGAAATATCAAATTAACAGCATTTCTCAATTCAATAGAAGGATCATTAAGAAAAGGCACCAACATTTTGGCCACTTTTGAAAAAGGGTAATGACCTAAAATCCTACTCGCAGTTTCTTGAAGAATTACCTCATCACTCTTGAGATAAAAAATTAGGCTGCTTAAAATCTCATCATCAGGTGAGTCGACAGGATAGAGCTCTCTTATATCCTCAATTCCATACATTTTATCAACGACATCCTCAGATTTAAGCTTTTTAATAATTTCACTTCTTAAATCATTTTTATCCACAATTATCCCTCAATAAAGCTAACAAGAAAGGGTATTATTTTTTCAGAATCCATAACAAAACAATTAGGTACTTTCCTTTTCGCGGCCGAAGGCATTCCTCCAATAACGGCTTCATTTGGACTCTGCGCCAATGTAACCCCTCCAGAATCTTTAATTAAT
Source organism: Bacteriovoracales bacterium (assembly GCA_028346125.1). GTDB lineage: Bacteria > Bdellovibrionota > Bacteriovoracia > Bacteriovoracales > Bacteriovoracaceae > UBA7317. The sequence goes on from JAOMEV010000016.1 coordinate 27,320, forward strand.
TTTAGTCCATGAGATCCATCTTCCCCCATTCCAGTAAGTATAATACCGACAGACTTTTTCCCAAAACATTCAGATGCTGACATAAATAGCTTATCTATACTTGGAAGATTCAAATCATCCTTACTCGACACAATTTTTATAACAAAATTATTGTTCACTTTTTTTATTAATATATTTTTACCACCGGGAGAGACATAAACGATCCCCTTTTTTATAATTTCCCGATTTTCTGCTTCCTTAACATGAAGATGAGATAGCCTATTTAGCCTTTCGGCCAAGGCCTTTGAAAAGTTTTCTGGAATATGTTGAGCTATAATAATGGGATAAGGAAAATTTTCTGGAAAATGTGAAATAATATTAGACAAGGTTTGAGGGCCGCCAGTTGAAGAGCCTATTGTAACAATCCCCTCATACTCGTCCTTTTCATATGAAAATTTTTTTTTATCTACTTCAACATGGTCGTGATTTGTTTGTTTTAAAAGTTTTTTCAGTTCTATACTTTTCGCTTGCTTTATTTTTTTTATTATTAAGTTTGCCACTAAAGAGATATTTCTATCGATTTCCTTTCTTGAAGGCTTTCCAATAAAATCGACGGCCCCCAACTCCAAAAGCTCCAACGATTCCAGTGCCCCAAGTTGGGTTGCTTTACTTAAAATAATACAAGGCGTAGGACACTTCTCCATAATATGCTGAAGACAAAAACGACCATCCATTTTTGGCATATTAATATCAAGGGTTATAACATCAGGGTTAAGTTCGATTGCTTTTAAAACGCCCTCTTCACCATCTTTGGCCATCCCAACGATTTCTATTTGTTCGTCCTTTTCCAAAATTTTTAAGAGAGAATTTAAAACAATAACAGAATCATCAATTAGTAAAACTTTGATTTTGTCTTCTTTTTTATTCATGATACTTTTTTCTCAACGTCCATTTCAAAATTGAGAAATTCATTTAAATCAATGAGAAAAATATTTTCTTCACTATCCTTCAATTTAATTATTTTTGATATATACTTTTTTTCCAATTTTTCAATAATGTCTGGAACTTCTTTTAGATCATCCTCCGATATCTTTACAATACCCTCTATGTTATTAACAAGAATTCCCTGAAGGCCTTCTGCTAATTTAGCAATTATTATTCGACCATCTTTTGATTCATTCGTTCCTTCATCAGTTTTCAATCTTTTATTAACATTAATCACAGGTATTATTTTTCCCCTATTACTGATAATCCCTTCGATAAAATAAAGAGTCTTTGGCATCGGTGTTATATTATCCGGCACAAGGATTTCTTCTATATTATCCAAAAATACTCCCAAAGTATTTTTACTTGATTTAAAAATTAATACTTCCATCTCTTCACCTTTATTAGAGTCAACATTTTCCTTTACTGAATCAGATTCACCTTTGGAAATTCTGTTTTCAACATCGGAATAGATGTTTTTAAAAAGAGACTCTTTATTTAAGATAAAAATATGTCTTTCTTTATCTTGATCTTTATAATTTGCAATTTTTTCAACATTTTTTTGTTGAGAAAGTAAGATTTGATTTTGAGTTGATGAAAAACTATCCTTATTTAAATAAGCTATTTCTTTTATTTCATCTATGGGAAGACCAATATTTTCACTCCCCTCTTTCAAAAACAAAATATTCTTTTCCTTTTCACTTTTTTTTGTAATTCCTAAAAACTTTTTAAAATTAAGCAAAGGAACTATTTCATCATTAAACCTTGTTGTTCCTTGTAAAAATTCATTTTCATCTGACCATTGACTTTCGACTGTATTGGAAGCAGATATTTTTTCCAAATCGTCTACGGAAAAAGCATAAAATTGAGATTCAAGTTGAAATATTAAATGACCGGTTTCCTTCTTTTCAACCTCTTTTAAATCCTCATTTTCATTTAATACTTTTTTAACGATACTGGAATTTTGACCATCGGTGGAATGAAGAAAATCCTTTTTGAAATCAATAAGTTCTTCTTCATTAAGTAAATGGACTATTTTATCATTTTCACTTTTAATGACCCCTTTAAGAACTTCTCTATCACCTTTTATAAGATGAGGGGGATCTAATATATCATCAGGGCCGACGTCCCTAATATTTTTAATCTTGTCTGTTAAAAAACCAATAATTTCATTTTTGACCTGAACAATGATAACATTTTTTTTCTCTTCTTTTGAAGAAGTCTCCTTGTTGAGTAATTTTCCAAGATTGAGAAGTGGGATGACCTCCCCCCTCCAATTAATAACTCCTTCTATTTCCTCATTTGTTTGGGGAACGGGTGTTATTTTAAAATTATTTAAGATTTCATTTACACTTTCAATGAAAAAGGCATATTCATTTTCGTCTATTTGAAAGCAAAACAGCTGTTTATTTTTCTCTTCTTCCATTTAAAATCTCTTTATGATGCTTTGTTATCAACTAATTTCTCTACAAGCCACTGATTCGATACATTGATCTGTTCAAGTGCCGTTGATTGCTCTATAGAATTACTTTTGGCATCCTGACAAGCATCACCAATTGCCTGTGATGAATTTTGGATCTTTTCAATCCCCTCTTTCGCAATAAGAATATCACTTTGAAGAATATTTGAAGTATTTTCTATAGATTCCAAGCCACCGTAAACTTCCCGACAACTTCCTTCAATTTGGGAAAGCTCTAACACGACTTCATCCACACTTTGAACCTCTACTGCGGCCTCATTACCCGTGATCTCAAAGTCTCTGGCAACAGCATCTAAGGAAATATCTATCACTTCTAATTTGTTTGTAATTTGGTTTATTGTGTTGTCTGTTTCTTCTGTCAAAACCTGACAATCTTCACTCACCACAGTAAAGCCTTTTCCATACTCTCCAGCTCTTGCGGCCTCTATTCCACCATTCACAGATAAAATTTTTGTTAAAATATTCACATTCTCAATTTGACCCATAACTTTATTTATTTTTTTTATTTCCTGTCTCATTTTTAAAATATTTTCTTTTTGCTTATTATTATTTACAACGCCTTCTCTTACACCTTGTATTACAATATTTAACTCTTCAACTGCCGACCTTATTTTATTCTGAAGAATCTCAAACTTTTCCTTACCCGCCTTGGCGAGTTCGCCAACTGGTCGACTATCGTTTTCAACATCATTTGTCTTAGCAAGGCTTCCTTTTGATAATCTTAACTGAGCTTGTCCCGCATCGTTTATAACGTCTATAGCATTTGATATTTCCTCTGCAGTATTCAGGGTTTCTTGCACTGTAGACCCGAACTCCTGGGTGGCAGAAAGGTAATTTTCTTTATCCCCACCCTTATTGCCGCTGACATTCGTTAAATAATTTGTCGTTTCTTTCATTGAGTTTATTGTTTCAGTTTGTTCCTGAAGGGCCGATACTGTTTCCTGGATAGCACTATTGAGCTCTTGGGCCTTTACATTCACTTCATTTGTTCCCTCTTCAATACTAAACAAAGCGTCTGTAATGGCATCAAATGTTGTCGCCATTTTTTCTGAATCATCTCCGGCCTCGACAAAAAGAAGCCTGATGGCCTCTAAGTTAATTGTTGTTTTCTTGGCATCGTCTGCTCTTTCATTAAGAGAAGTCGTCATTTCTTGAGAATCTTGTATAATATTATCTAAAGAGTTTGCCACTTCCAAAAGTATTTGCTGAGCAACCTTTGCGTTGTTTTCTGTTTTTCTAGCGAGCTTTCTTACTTCCTCTGCGACAATAGCAAACCCTTTCCCATGTTCCTTTGCTTTGGATGCTTCTATGGCCGCATTTAAAGCGATCAGATTAATTTGCTCAGAAATCTCAACAATTCCCTCAATGAGTTCCTTTGCTTCATCAGCATCTTTTTTAAATTGATTGACATTTATTACTGTATTTTTGTTTGTTTCCACTGACTTATTTATTCCAGCAATAAGGCCTGTCACCTTATCAGTTGTTGTCTGCATTTTATCTTGATTCGCATCCACAATACCCTTAGATTCATCAGCCTCTGACTTTGCAGACGTAGCCGAATCTCTTAATTTTACGGTAATACTTGAGCTTTGGTCCGCGGCCGCTCCCACTTCTAACCCGGTAGTATTTATTTCTTCCATGGCCGCTAGTAATGACTCACAACCATCAAGAGACTGTTGTATAGAAGATGAAATCTCTGTCGTAGCTTCCAGAGCATAATTGTCTGAGCTTTGATTCAAAGTTTGACCTTTTTTGGCCATCGCTTTTTTTTTGGCGAGACGTTGTTTTTCCAAAAACTCAACATTTTTTGATTCTAATCCTTCTGAACTATCTTTTTTTGGATTACGAGAGGCCAATTTTTTTCTTACAGGCATTTTTAATTTCCCTTTTTGAAACAAGTTGATAGAAATTTATCGAATTTAATGTATACAAGTAAAAATTTTTACTTCTGATTAATTAGAGTAGAAAAATTTTCCACATAAGATTAATAAATTATTTCTATTAACCTTAAAAAAGGAGTTCCTTACAAGGCATGAATAACATCGATAAAGAAAAACAAAACCTAATTGAGCATATAAAAACCCAGCAAAGTGTACTTTTATGTGCTAGTCAACTTTCAAAACAAATAGAAAGCTCAGAAATATATAAAATAATACAGAATATTCTGACAAAAACCCTAGAAGTCGATACCTTTTCACTCCATATTTGCGACTCTGATCAACATTTAAAATTGGCCTATTCTCATAGCCTTACAGAAGAACAAAAATTATTTTTTGAGAAAAATGACTTTTTTTTAAAGGCCCTCTCGAGCTCAGGTATTACAATTTATACTAAAGGCTCTAATTTTCAGGAATTTGGAAGTGAATTAGGACTAGAAGGTGAAGAAGAAATTTTTTCGCCAGAGGTCGCCATAACATTAAGAAATGCTAAAAATGTTATCGGTATCCTATGTGTTCACTCTTTCAGAAATAAAAAGCAGGTTAAAGATAGTGATATCCAATTCTTTTCCATGCTAAGCTCCCAATTGGCCCCTTCTCTAGAATCAGCAGAACTCCACAAAGTAAAAATGACCAACCTTGAAACAAAGTTATTGAAAGAGGAGGCCAAAAATTTAAAAGTTGTGAATGACGATCTTGAAAAGGCCAATACCAAACTTAATGACTTTGTTGCCATTGTCGCCCACGATTTAAGAAATCCTTTAGGCGCCATTTCTGGATATGTTAGTATTCTTTCCCACATTCATAAAACCAAGGAAAACCCTGATAAAAAAGAAGAAAGAATTATTCAGCAGTTGGGAACACTGTGCGAACTTTCCCTAACGCTCGTCAAAGACATCCTTGAAATAGGAGCCTTAGGAAGCGGTAAACTTGAAATTAATAAAAGTATTGTAAATTTGGGTGAAATAATTGACGAGAGTATCGAGAATGTTAAATTTTTCGCTCAAAAAAAGTCTCTTAATTTGGCCTTTCAAGGCCCTAAAGATATATCAATTAATGTTGATAAGGTTAGAATTATCCAAGTTTTAATCAATCTTCTAAGTAACGCCATAAAATTTACGCCCAAAGAAGGTAAGATTGATTTGATAGTGGAATTAGTAAACCAAGGTGTCCAAATAGAAGTTAGAGATAATGGAACTGGTATTCATAAAGAAATTTTAAAAACTTTATTTGATAAAGAATTTACAACAAGTACTAAAGGGACTGATGGAGAAAGAGGTACAGGTTTTGGTCTTCCACTGTGCCAAGATTTAATAAAGGCCCATGAATCGGAAATTTTTGTTGAAACAAGTGAAAATAAAGGAAGCCGATTTTTTTTCCAATTGAAAAACTAAACATAAGAGAATATAAAAATGGATAAAATTAAGTTGTTAATTGTCGATGATAGTGAGCTGACTCTAACCAAAATTGGAAGCTATCTATCTGATCCAAAGGTCGAAATTTATACCTCAAATTCTGGAAAAGAAGCACTCGAAGATATTCAAAAAAATGATTTTTCTCTTTTTATTATTGATGTTCATATGAAAGATATCGATGGTTACCAGTTAGCAACAAAAATTAAAAATATCGAAAAAGAAACTTCAACTCCAATTATATTTATCACGGCACAGGCCATTGATAAGGCAAAAAAATTCAAAGGTTATGACATTGGCTGTATTGATTACATTAGTAAATCAGATGATTTGGCCATTTTAAAAAATAAAGTGGGACACTTTGTTCAATTGGCCATCAATCAAAAAAAATTAATAAATCTTAATTCTGAGCTAGAAGAAAGCAATAAAAAGTTAAATGACTTTGTTGCCATTGTCGCCCACGATTTAAGGAATCCACTTGGGGCCATCTTGGGTTATGTCACTATTCTCTCCCAAATCCGCCAGGAGCATTGGGATAAAAAAGAAGAAAAAATTCTCAACCAATTAAATATGTTATGTGAACTTTCCTTAACTTTGGTTAAAGATATTCTCGAAATTGGGGCCTTAGGAAGTGGTAAACTTGAAATTAATAAAAAAATCGAGAACCTAAAAGAAATAATTGATGAGAGTATCGAAAATGTTAAGTTCTTTGCGCAAAAAAAGTCTATTGATTTGGTTAATAACGACCCAAAAAATATTTCTCTCAAAGTTGACAAGATTAGAATTGTACAAGTTATAACCAACCTTCTTAATAACGCTATTAAGTTTACACCCAAAGGTGGCAAAGTTGAGGTAATTATTGAGGAAGACAACACCAGCGGAGGCGTTAACGTAGAGGTAAAAGATAACGGAACTGGTATTCACAAAGAAATTTTAAAAAGTCTATTCGATAAAGAAGTGACAACTAGTACAAAAGGTACCGATGGAGAAAAAGGAACAGGGTTTGGTCTTCCCCTATGCCAGGACTTAATAAAGGCCCACCAATCTGAAATTTTTGTTGAAACAAATAAGGATAAAGGTAGTAGGTTTTTTTTCAAGCTAAGAAACTAATTCTTATCAGTCTTTTCTATCCAAATGTTTGCTAATCTTTTTGTAGGGTGAAATTAAATTCATTTTAATTGTTCTCTCATTGATCTCTTTTTTTAAGGAAAGTTGATTTATTTTTAATGAAAAATCTTTAAAAATAAATGCCATTTCATCGTCAAGTTGCGCCCTGTAAAGGCACGAAACAAAAATGGACCTCTGCTGGACCGTAAAAAGAGTCTCTGAAAGATTCGGATACATTTTTATCACTTTTGTTACATGAGAAAGTTGTTTTGAATCCAAATCTTCCAGCCCTGGAGTATATTGGCATAGGTTTTTAAGAATGTTTTTTATGCTCTCCAATTTTTCTTCAATGAGGTCATTAAAAGAAAAATCCATGGAATATTTAATGGGGAAAATGAAATTTGCAGAATGGGAGTACCTTATGAGACTTTCCAATATGTCACTAATAATCTCTACTGATTTTAATTCAAAATTTCCTGCTGAACCATCCCAATTGGCAAATTCTATGATAGGTCGACCTAACCTCTCCTTTAGAGTTGGGTTGTTTGCGAATTGATTATCTACTTGCTTTATGATTTCAGAGATTAAATCAGTATAAAATTTTTCTTCACGTTCATTTTCTTTAGGTGAGACAATTTGATTTAAGATTTCAACGGAATTATCGATAGTTGTTTTTAAATCAAAACAGAATTTATCTTTGTCTTCTATAGAAATAAAATCTTTTACGAAGAAATAACTTAATTGGTCATTTTCAAGCCTTGTTAAATAGCTATCAAAAGTTGTTATATCATCCACAATACACATTATTTTCTCTACTTTATTATCTTCAGAGAAAATAGGCTCGTAGTTAATTTGAAGGACCTTTTTTGGACCCCCTTCTTCTTTTAGTGTCTCTATTTTTTTAGGCAAGTCATCTTCGTAAAGGGAAAACGCTATATTATCTAACCCTATAAGATGCTTAATTGTTTTTTCTAAACTTTTATACTCCCTTGATTTAATATTTTTTTCAGGAAAGAAAACCTCAAAAACATTTTTGTCTTTAATCTCTCGTCCAAAAACTATTTCAGAAAACTTTGAGATGGGTTCCTTTAATGTCATATCTGCATCGAAGGCGAAAATAGCTTGCTTCATATTATTCAATAGATCTGTCGTTGATTTGAGTGCTTTTCCCAGTTCTTCTGTCCTCTCACTCAATGCATCTTTTTCTAACTTAATTTTTAATAAATTTGTAACCCTTGCTTTTAATTCCATCTCCTCTATGGGCTTTGTCACATAATCTGATCCTCCAAGAGAAAACCCTTTTGACTTTTCTTTCGGCATATTCTTGCCAGTAATAAAAATGATCGGAATATCCCTAGTCAAAGGATCCCTTTTTATTTCTTTGCATACCTGAAAGCCATCCATCTTAGGCATATTAATGTCTAAAACGATCAAATGGGGTAAAAACTCTCTTGCGATTAATAGACACTCTTTTCCATCATTTGCAAAAACTTTTTGATACTTTTCATCAGGTAAAATAAAGTCAATATTATTTAAAATGAACTCTTTATCGTCTGCGATTAAGATTTTCGGACGTTGAGCTTCTTCCATTAAAGCCTCCACATTTTATAAATTTGGGCGAGATTTCTTCCTAAAAATGATGAGTTCCCGCACTATGCTAACTTAGAATATATTTAATGTATTCCTCAATTTCTTCAATTGGAACTGGTTTTTGCCAAAAACAATGGAGTTCGCTATTTCTCACTTTCTTTAAATAATCATTTGAATCAGGTATGCTCGCCGAAACAATAATAAAAGGTATCTTTTTATTCCTTTTCTGAACGTAATCAAAAAAGACATCCGAAGTGTCTAACTGAACTCTATGGTCTGCAATAATCAAAATAATTTCTGACCTGAACTGTTCAAAATTTTCCTGAGCTTCTTTAAAATTATCACATGCAAGGATATCAGAATTTCTAAAGCTTCCGACTAATGCGGTTTTAAATAAAAAAAGGTTGTCTTCATCATCTTCAATAAGTAAGACCTTTCCCATTTTTAATCCTCTATTTTTTTAAATATCGAATCTACTGTTTTCATTAGAAAGACATCATCAATAGGTTTATCTATATAAATTATATCTTTAAATCTATCTGTTGTCTCTACGGCCGGATCAGGATGTGCAGAGGCGATAATGATCGGTACATCCTTATTTACCCCAGAACCTTGCCTTAAGTTTTTTATAAAAACATCACCTCTTATAAAAGGCATATGAATATCTGTAATAATAAGATCAATCTTTTCTTTTCTGATAAAAAGATCTGCTTCCTGAACATTCTCTGCCTTTAAAACTTTGATATTTGATAAGTCTTCTATCATGGTTTCAATAAGCTCTATGATATAAACTTCATTATCAACGATCAGAATTTTTCTTTCCATCACTCAATGTTAATTGAAAGAGCAAGTTTTACAATAAATTATTGGAGTAGAAAAAAAGCAAAAGATTCAAACTCTTTATGAACGGCTTGTCCAAACAACATCTCCATTTACTCTTTCAGGAGGGGACGCTAAAAATTGCTTTATGTTTCCTAAGAGTTCAGCAACTTTAGGTAACGCTGCTTCTGCTTGCTCTTTTTTTTCATATTGTGCAAAAACCATGAGCTCATCTTTACTAATTTGAATACTATCAATCCATCTAACACCTGGAATGGCCATCATTTCTACTTTTTGATTGTCCATTGTTCTGAAAAGTTGGTCATAATACTCTGGGATAAACTTTAATTTTGTAAGCCTATAATGCATGCTGAGTCCTTTGTTTTTCCAAAGTTAACAAAACTTATGCCTTGTGTAAATCAACAGTTATCATCCCTTAATTTTGTTTTTCTTCTTATAAAGTGGCATATTGGAGCCCCTCAAGACTTTCACTAAGGAACAACTTTATGATCATGGGAAGCTTTATTTTCTTTCTTCTCATTTTTGTCTTTATAGGCCTTCTTTCCAGTTTTTACTCTAAAAAAACTCAAGAAGACTATCTCACAACAGGACAAAGTACTTCACCATGGCTTGTTGCTCTTTCAGCGGTGGCCACAAATAATAGCGGCTACATGTTTATTGGCGTTATTGGTTTCACCTACACAACGGGGCTTTCTTCTTTTTGGGTAACCTTTGGTTTCTTTTTTGGAGATTATCTGGCCTCTTTGTTTATCCATAAAAAACTGAGAGTTATTTCAGGAGAGAAAAAGGCCCACAGTTTTGGTGAGCTCCTCTCAAGTTGGCAGGGAAAAGATCACAAAAGACTAAGAGTTTTAGTCGGACTCATGACTCTTATTTTTCTTAGTATTTATGCTGCGGCTCAATTTAAGGCAGGAAGTAAAGCACTCCATGTTCTTTTTGGATGGGACTACTCCCTTGGCGCCATCATAGGTGGAATCATGGTCCTCCTTTACTGTATGGCCGGTGGGATGAGGGCCAGTATCTGGACAGATGCTGCCCAATCTTTTGTGATGATCTTTTCAATGGGAATTCTAACTTTCACAGCGATTTCCTCCCTTGGAGGAGTGAGCGAAGTTTATCTAAAGCTCAATGCAGTAAGTCCAACATTCCTTTCTTTGGTTCCTTCCTCCCTTGCAGACCAAGGGTTATCCGCTTTGACCCTTTTTGCTTTTGGATGGATTTTGGCCGGTTTCGGCGTCGTGGGGCAGCCCCATATTATGATGAGATTCGTTACTTTGGATAATCCTAAGAACATGAAAAAAGCGAGAGTTTATTATTACTCCTGGTATGGCCTCTTTTCTCTACTGACGATTGTTGTAGGGCTTTGTGCAAGGCTTCTCATCCCCGAGACTTCTAGCTTTGATTCCGAACTCGCCCTTCCTTTAATGTCTAAAAACCTTCTTCCAGAAGTTCTTGTAGGTCTCATTCTAGCTGGGCTTTTTGCGGCCACAATGAGTACGGCCGACTCTCAAATTCTCAGTTGTTCGGGTGCACTCAGCAAAGACATCTTTCCCCAGAAAAAACCAAATCTCCTTGTAACGAAGTTATTTACTATTTTGGCCGCTCTTTTTTCACTTTCCATTGCCCTTTACGGAAGTGCGAACGTTTTCAACCTAGTCGTTGTAGCGTGGTCAGTCTTGGCCGCCGCTTTTGCTCCTTTTATTACTCTTTTGGCGCTGGGGTATTATATTTCAGAAATCACAGCTCTTTTCATGATTGTTATAGGAGTACTTACAACCCTTGCTTGGAGAGAGCTTGGTCTCTCCTCTAGCATTGCCGAAGTTGCACCAGGGATCGCCGCAGGACTTTTCGTCTTTTTTATTTCAAATAAACTGAAAGACCTGTTTTATAAAAAAAGTGACGCGATTTCTTAAGCTTTTTTATTTATTTTAAGGAAAGACTTACCTAGAATAAAAGAATGCTAAAAAGACCACTTAACGAAATGAAAATTATTATCGCTGATGATGAAGACGAGTCTCTCGATAGTTTTGAGAATATGCTTGAGATCATGGGCTTTGATGCAGACAATATCTATAGGGCCCACGATGGTACTGGTGTTTTGAAAGTCTTAGATAAAAAGCGTGAAAAGAGCCCCTACTTTGACCTCATTCTTTGCGACTGGTACATGCCTGTAAAAACAGGAATTGAAGTTTTAGCAAATGTTAGAAAAAGAGAAGACTATAAAGATATCCCCTTCATTATAATTACAGGGGACGATAATGAAGACAACATTGCCCTTGTTCAGAAATACAAGGGCAATGGATATATTCTTAAACCTTTTTCAGAAATTGTCTTTAAGGAAAAAATCTATCAGTGTTTAGGCCTTTATAAAAAGTTGGCCTAAAAATCATCTTCTTCCATTTGTTTTAATATTTCTTTGGACCTATCCTTGGCCTTTGTAAGAATACCTTCGATAAGTTTATCTGCTTCCTCTCCTAAGTTTACATAATAAGAGGTCGCAAGTTTTTCTAAAGCATCCCCAACAGCACCGGCCATTCCCAAAGGTTTTTCTTCCTCTTCCTCAATTTCCTCAAACTTACTGAGCAACTCTAAAACAGCAGGCCCAATATCTTCACTTTTTGTAGGGACCCATGTATTAAAGGGTGAATCATCCTCACTCACCTTTTCATACCTTTCCATGAGAGAATGCCAATCCTGCCCTGTTACTGTGTGAAGCATATTTTCGCTAGAAAGAGATTCAAAACACATTCCATGGGGTTTTATTTCTCCATTGGAGCTATTGACCTCATAAATAACATTAATCACTTTGATCATATGGCCAAATTCTGGCCCACTTTCTAACGCTGTGAAAAGGCCATCATAGGGTACAATTTTGTAAGTAAGGTTTCCGACTTTTTTACTTACCTTTTTCTTAGTAACCTTTTTTTTAGCTGTTTTTTTCTTCGTTACCTTTTTTTTGGCGACTTTTTTAGTCGCCTTTTTTTTCTTGGCCATGCTACCCACCTTTACTCTTCAGAATATTTTGAAACTTTTGTTCTTACTCTTAAAACCTCAACACCTCTTTCTATATCTGTCATACGAAGATTAATAGAATATTGCTTGATCGTTTTTCCATCACGCTTTCTTTCTCTCATAAAAACGTTTCCAAAAATTAAAAGGTCCGCCCCTGTCTGCTTTCCAATCATTTTCGCCGTACTCGGGTCGACGGCCCCATCATTTTGAAACTGAATTTCTTTAATGAGAGTATCTCTAGCGGCCCTATCCACAAGAAGAAAATCTCCAGACTCAGAAATGCTATTTAAAAACTCGTCATTAATATCATTAATGGGAAAACCGGACTCGGAAGTCAAGTTTTTAACATCACTAATAAAAACGGCCGGAGTTTTTCCTACAGAGCGAAGATACTTTCTAAACCCTCGATGTTTTTCGATTTTTTGGGATAGCTCCTTCACGACTTGCTCAGTATCTGCTGACAACCACTTATTAGTGATCGTCAGGGCCTTCTCATCAGACTCTTTGGCCCCTACTCTTTTGGCCTGGAAACCGCCACAGCCCTGTAATACTCCTAAAAACGCAATAATGATAATTATTTTCATCAATCAATCCTTTGAAGTTAAAGTTCGCCTTTTCTGGCCTTCACAAAATTATCGGCCACATCCTTAAGTGCCTTTCTTACATTGGCCTTCGTTTCTGGGTCATCAGCTTTTTGCACAACAAAATTGGCGGCCTTTTCCACTGCGTCTTCTAATCGTCTCTTGTTCATTCTTACAAAAACGGCACAAGTGAAACCTGTATAATCTTTGACTGCCCCTTTATCTTTTAGATACTTTCTTTTTTCCCAGTAAGTCTTAACAATAGCAGCTCCATGAATCAGAGACTGAGTTTTCTGTGTGAGGTTATTAGAAACAAACTCTCTTAAACTTTGAATTTGAGGGTTATTTTCATCAATACTGGCCTTTCCTTCCTGAGATGAAGCAATAGACTTATCGATAAAAGTCGCTATTTCTCCAGCGATATCGGCTTTAGCGTTTGCCTTCGCCAAACTGCAGGCCATATTTCTATTAACTTTAGGCTCTGTTTCAAAAGAGAAATAACGAAAAGTACCTGCATTCTTTTCATTGGAAGAGGCCCAAATTTCAGCATCTTCAATCCAACCAGGTCGTGTATTAGAGCTAGCATCCCTCACCTCAAAATCTTTTTTTATGGTTGTGTGAGCGACCTCTTTAACTTCCTTTTTTTTGGAGCTTGAACAACCCCCCAGTAAAACAAGCACAATAAATAAAAATTGTAATTTCATGTTTATTCCTTTCGTTAATCTATAATTAATTCACCAATTTTTTTTCTAATCTTCTTTTTGAGTTCAGGAAGGGCCTTTTCATAGGATTGTTTAAAGTCTCTACCCGTTTTAGTCACAACAAAGCTAATGGCCCCGATCTGAGCTTTATTTGAGTCCAATGAGTGGACTTTCAGCAAGAATTTATTTTTAACAAAACCATCCACTTTCATATAAACCTGTTCTGAAACCAATTTTACTTTAACAGTATAATCGGCCTGATTTCCAGCAACTAATTTGAAATCGTTCTTTATAAGCAGCTTTTTTACAAGGTCTTTAAGGCTTTTCACTTTATCAATTTCTTCACTTTTTAAATAGATGGTCGTTCCAAGGGCCGCCTTTTGTTTTTTAAGATCAAACACTTTTTTATAACTAACCGGACCTCTCATTTTAAACCCTGTCAAAAATTCATAACGAGAGTTTAGGCCCTCCCGAATAGAAAGAAGATCAATGCATTGACTCAAAAGGTGTCTTCTCCCCTCTTTGACAAAAATCTTTAATTTTTCATCTATTTTACCCATTCTTGATTTAAGAATCTGACTGGCCTTCCTTTTGTCTAAAGAGGCCAATGAGTAAATGGAATCTTCCCCTTCAAAAACTTCCTTAATAACAACACCTTCAAGAACTTCATGACTTGTCTCCTGGATTTGAGAAAAGATATCCTCTTCCACACTTCCCGAAAGAACCTGGTTTTCATCTGTTTTTGACTCAGAAAAAGAACTAACTTTGGTGCTTGATTTAATTTCGACCTTGAAAATTTTGGCCAGCTCTTTTCTAGCATTAGATTCTGAAATTAATCTTCCTGTCCCCTCCCCAACTGCACAGAGCTCATTGTTTAGACAATAAGTTCCAGGGGAGCTTAGCCAAGATGGTCTTTTCGATTTTTGAGGAGCATCTATCACTTTTTTTGGAGCGCTAGAACAACCAAAGAGAAAAACAATAAATAGCGTTCTGCAATATATTTTTATTCCAAACAAAACCTATTTCCTTGAAAGATATGATCTTCCCCTTAATAATAGTATCAAAAAAACTGAAGTGAAATCATTATTATCTATTCATTGAGAGAAAAACATGGCCTCTTTTAAGATCTTCCTCTTTTTTCAAATAAGTTTTTTTCTAACTCTTAATGCTCAAGAGGTGAACCCTGAGTCCTTGAGAGAAAAAACTGTTTTAGAAGAAATTCAAAAAGGCCTCCTTGTCGATTTTGGCCTCGTTTCAAAAGTTGTTATTGAAGAAAAAGAAGTTCTCAAAGAAGTTGATCAAACAAAAAAATTAGGTCTAACAGGAAACGATAAGCTAGACAGACAAATTTTAAAAAACCGACTTAAACTTCAAAAACGCGATGGTCTAGGAACCAAAAAAATTCTCTCCGGTAAGGAAAAAATCCAACTCATGCTTAAGAGAAATAGGGAGAAAATAAAAAAACGTCAGGAAGCTTCTTCAAAAGAAACTTGGCTCTCAAAAATGAAAAAGAAATCAACTTCTTGGCAAAAAGGAAAAAGGACCCAAGTGAACAAATGGCTTTCTTTAAAAAAGGCGCTAATCAAAAAATGGCAAATAGAGAAATCCACCTATAACAAAAATATTCATCTTTATAAAAAAAAATCACTCAACTCAGACAATATTTCCAAGTTTGAAGACCAACTCATTGAAAAGTACCTTAAGAAAAGAAAGGGATTTGAAAAAGTTAAAGTCAAAAAAATAACACAGACCAAAGTCCCCTTTGTCGGCCAAAGGTATACTATAAAAAATGCCTTTGCCCCAAAAATAAGGCACCAAAGTTTTCGACCGACCTGTAGTTCTTTTGCCGCTATCAGAGGAATCGAAATTCTTTTGGCCCAAAAGGGACAAAAAAATGTTCGTCTTTCAGAACAATATTTTTATTGGCTTAGTAAACCATCATGCCAAAAAACCCCTTGTACAAGTCGAGGCTCATCTTATTTTTACGGAATCCAATCAAGCCAAAGAAAAACACTCCCCGACATACCTTTAGAGAGAAACTGTCCCTATCAAAAAGTGCACCGCCCTGGAAACGAAACTCAAATCCCCTTAAAAAACTCTTGCTTCAATGGCCATGCTAAAGTGAAGTCATTCAAAACAGTCAATTCTCAATCTCTAAATGAAATTATAGAGGCCCTCAATAATAATTACCCACTCATTGCCGGTATGAGGTTGTCGCCTAATTATTACAAAAATAAAGGTTATGTCTTTATGAAAGACTTAGATGGTCAAGGCAAAACCGACCATCACTCTGCTGGACACGCCATGCTTTTAGTAGGCTACATGAAATTACCCAAAAAGCTCCATTCCACTGAAGGGAAAATCTGTTTGCTTACTGCGAATAGTTGGGGAACTGGCTGGGGAGTTGGAGGATATTCCTGCCTCAGTCACAGGTGGATATTACACCATATGAGAGGGAGATCACAGGTTTTCTTGGCCATGACGGATACTCAATCACTATAAAGGTTTCTTATGCTTAAATTCATTCTTTTATGTCTCTTCCTTTCCAGTTGTGCCACCCCTGTCATAAGACAGACCACCCGAACGATAAGGACCCAAGTCAAACAGGGTAATTATAAACAGGCACTTAAATTTGTTCAGGCGGAAAAAAGTTATAAAGAAAAAAAGACAAGACTTCTTTATCATATGGAGCAAGGACTTATCTATCATCTTATGGGACACTATCAAAAATCTATCGGCCATTTGGGACAGGCAAAATCGATCCACCAAAAACTTTACACTATCAGCCTGAGAAAAAAGCTCCAAACCATTATTACAAATGAGACCGTTGATATCTACTATGGAGAAGTTTTTGAAAGATCGCTCCTTCATTTTTATCAGGCACTGAATCACTTTTCTCTTTACCAAAGAGGATCTCTTTTACTACCTAAAGGAAAAGAGATGATGATCAAAAAACTATCCCAGCAGCAAAAAAGAACCCATCTTCTTTCGTCCCGCGCAGAAGTCGTTTCCTGGGACTCTTTCTTAGATTCACAACAGGAATCAAGAAGGGGAAAAAGTATTTTTAAAAATGACCTCCTCTCCAAAACTTTTGGGGCCTTTATCCACGAGGCGCTTAATACCCCCAGCGAAAACCAAATTGCCCTTCAACTCTATAAAGATGCAAAAAAAATTCTTTTTAGAAATTACAACTCTTACAAAACTTATAATCTATTTTCAAAAAAGTTTAAATTTGACTTTAAAAAGCTCCCAAGACTTGGCAAGAAAAAGGTTCAAAAAAATTACGTCAATAGCACTCCTTTTTCCGAGCAACTCACAAAGTATCTCAATTTTAAAATTTTGGAACTTACAAAAAAAGTAAGACCCCTTGATATGAAAAATATGATCAGGGTCCATCAAATAAGTAAAGAAACCGTAGATAAAGTGGCCAGCACACCTCCTTCTAATGTGGCCTTCGTTATTCAAAGGGGAATAATTCCACCTAAAGTTCCTTTTAAACAACATTACAGTCTCCAAAAGGCGCTCACCCCTGACAATCCAACTTTAGAGCAAAGAAAATGGGCAAAAGTAGGTTCTTTCATCATTATGGCCTACGCCGCTAATGAACTGGGTCTCTTTCCGCCCGCCAATCGCTACGACCCCATGGGTGCTGAAATCGGAGTTCGTCTCGCAGATTATTCAACCTCAGGTTTGGCCATTTCTTTCGAACTTCCTAAAATCCAAAACGAAAAAATTGGAGAAGAGATTTCTTTGGAAATTTACGACAAAAATAAAATTTTGGCCTATAAAGGTCCCCTCTCTATCGTGGCACCTTTAGGGGATATTGCAGAAGAGGCAGTCGCCGAATACTCTGCGGCCCTTTACCCCAAACTTGGGGCCAGGCTTGCCATGAAACATATGGCCGCTATTTTCGCTTCATACATCACATATCAATCTTTAAAGGAAAGCAAAAACTATAACTATTTTGCAAAATTGGCTGCCGTAGCTCAGTACATGTTGGTTGCAAAGACCATCGAAAGTTCTGAAAAGGCAGACACACGCTATTGGAGTACACTCCCCTCCAATATAAGAATAGGCAATGCTTACCTTAAAAAGGGAAAATATGCGGCCAAAATTATTTTCACTAAAACAATAAATGGGCAAGTCCAAAAAAGGGTTTCACCCCTGGGACTTTTCACTATTGATGACGATAAAAAGAAAAAAATTCTTAACTATAGAGTTCATTGATTATTTAACTTTAAAGATAGTCAATGAACCCAAATATATCTCTTTTCCTAAAATATTCATTGATGTCGATTGAAAGTTGTTTTCTTTAATTCCTTTCAGTTGATAAAAATCTGTAAGAGAACCATCTTCATTTAAGCGCTTAAGCCCTCTTCCCCAGTCATATATAAGAACACTTTCTCCATATGGATACCAAGTATAAATATCCTGGGCCAAAGGTATTTTATTCCAACTAACAGTTTCTGTGTTGAATTGCCCAAGAGCATATTTATTTTTTCCTTCCTCTCTTTTCCACCCTACGACCATAATACCTTTATCAGAGGCCTTCACCTGTCCAATATGACTAAGCTCAGGGAGGCCTATTTCTTCAAAAGTTGATCCTTTGTCCTGACTTCGAAACATTCTGGATTCAGCTCTATCTAAAGGCCCATCTGTTTTATAGGGATTAGCAAAAACATAAATATCTCCAACTTCTTCTGAGGTGTATAAACTAAGCAGGTAATTGTTGGTATTAAAGTCATTCGGGAAATCATAAACTTTTTTCCACTTGGGTTTTGACTTAGAAAGGTCAATTGAATAAAGCCTAAAAGATCTTGGTTTACTCCAGTCTCCATCATCTTCAACCAAGTCCGCCTCAAGTTGAAAAGCAACCTTATCTAAAAGAACTGGATTGACACCTATTTTCCCACCAATTAGATCCGTGATAGGAGGAAGCTTCTTCCAAGTTTTTCCTGTATCCAGAGAAAATTTGTTTCCAGTAAGAAAGTTATTGATTATAACTTTCCTTCCATAAAACAAGCTGCCTATACTATCGAGTTTTCCTGTAGGAGCAATATCTTTCCACTTGCCTGATGACTTTTCATAAAGAGCAAGGCCATTTGAACCCCACCAGATACCGGCAACTAACTTTCCATTAACGATGCCTCCTGAGGTCATATTGTTGTATTTAAAAAGTCCGTTGTCAAAACGGGAAACGCCATCTGGTTTATAGGGTCCACCATTTTCTCTAGTGGAGCTTAAAAAAAGTCCTCTGGTTTTTTTACCTTGAATTGTATGAACTTTACTCATTTCGACCATATTTTCAAAACTCATAGTCCAACTTGCAGGCCTTGATTTACCCTTATTTACGTCATAGTCTGTGCGAAAAGTAGTTCCACCGACTTTAATGTGAAGTTCTCCATCTTTGCACCTTGGTACACAAAATGTGGTTTTATTTTTTTCAAAACTGAAAGTTCCTTCTTTCCCAAACCAAGTTACTTTTCCACCTTTCCTAAAATCTATCTCTCCCCCATCAAGTTTTTCGTACCAGGCTCCATAAATCCATTTAGCTTCCGGACCTTGGGGTTTACAGCTCAAAAAAATAAGAAGAATTAAAAGTAATTTCATTATAAGACCCTAGAAAAATATACCAACAAAGGTTTATCGACATTTTTTGGCCTAACTAAAAGGGTATATGACCGGGTTAAACATTTTTAATTTAGATCTAGGTTACTTATCTCATGCCCAATTTTTTCATAAACTGAAAGGATTTTTGAAAAATCTCATTACGAATATTATCAGTATCCATCAATAGATCATGACGAGGTAAAACTCCATTTTTATCTTTGTATTTTTCTTGATCAAAACTATGAAGTTGACAATTTTTGGCCTTTTGACAAAGATATTCATGTTTTTCCGGAACAACGTTATGGTCATTCCCCGCCTGAAAAATATAGGTTGGTGTCACTAATTTATCCGCATCCTTTTGAATAAACCGAGACATCTTTAAGGCCTGTTGAACCCACTTGGCCGTAGCTCCTCCTAGAGGTGCCTGCTGCCATTCTTTTTTCTTAAAAGAGAAAATTTCTTCAGTCATCAACCAACGACTTAAGCTTCGAACATTTAAATTCTTTTTATAACCTTCATGAGTAGGGTCAGGATCCCAGTAGGTTTGACCTGGCATAAACCGACTTCCCATTGAAAACAAATCCATACCGCTCGTAATTCCATATACAAGCCAATTAGGAAAAGGTTTTGTATACATTCCAACAAGAGGAGAAAAAAGAGTCAATCCAGTAACAAGGTCAGGCCTCTTTTGGGCCGCTCTAATGGCTATCCCCCCTCCCATTGACTGCCCCCAGAGAAACAACTTGGAAGAACCATTAGATTTTAAAATTTCCATAAATTTGATAATGTCATCTGTATAATAACTAAAATTATCCACATGGCTTTTCCTAGGGTCTGAAATAATCCTTTCTGAAAGGCCCTGACCTCTATGATCATAAAGGCATACATTTGTCTTAAGTTGGGAGTGAAAAATATCGTAGGCAAACTCGAAATATCGTGGAATAGATTCACATCGCCCACTACTAAAGATTATGACATCTTTAGCACCCTTTTTATTAAAACAGATATAGGCCAGTTCTTTTCCCTTCTTTCCTTTAAATTTTTTAACTTCATATTGTTTCGCCCATGGGAGAACTTTATTTTTAAAAGTAACATCGTAATTACTTTCATTAATCGCCATCGACGAAAAAGATAAAAGAATACCAATCAAGATAAATTTTTTCAAAAGTTACCCCCTACTTAGGATAGCTTTTTCGGAAAGAAACGATAAAAAAGGCAGTATATCAGGCGATTAAAAAAAGTTGATAATTATTGCCCAGAAAAGGACAACTATTTTAATCACCTATAAGACCGCCTACATTTATTTTTTTAAAAAAGTTCCGATGCTATAAGTAGAAAAATAATTTAAGAAGGCATTATTTTGAGCAATTTTCTTGATGGTAAAAAAATTTTAATTGTTGATGATAATGAAAAAAATATTCAACTCATTGGTGATTATTTAAAATCAAATGGTAAATTTATTTCAATTGTTGCAACTGATGGGCAAGAAGCAATAGACCGTACCACGAACTCAAGACCAGACCTTATTCTAATGGATATCAATATGCCCGTTATGGACGGCGTAGAAGCATGTGAAAAGATAAAGAAAAAAGAAGAGTTAAAAGACATTCCTATAATTTTTTTAACGGCCCAAAATTCCATTGAAGATAAAATTAAGGCCCTAGAGGCCAAAGGTAATGATTTCATTGCCAAACCTTTTTACGAAGAGGAACTTATTTTAAGACTAAAATTACATTTGGAATTTGCTGAATCCAAAAAGGAAATTAAAAGAAGTCTGGAGAAAACAAATGAAATGCTAGACAATATTGGCCAATCTTTTTTTTGGATCGACAAAAGTGGGATTGTCTTATCCCCATCTTCCAGAACGACTGATAAAGTAATGGGTCAAAACATAGAAGGTCAATCCATTCTAAATACTTTATACAAGGGCCTTGAAGCTACAAATAAAAAGGAAGTTAGTTCATTTCTTGAAAAATCGTCAACAATCAGCAAGGATAAATGGGAAGAATTCCAAAAAAAGCTTCCTAGTAAAGTTGAATACTACAATGAAGATGAAAAAAAAGAAAAAATTCTTTATGCCAATTATAAACCTTTTTGGACCAACGAAAACCTTCTTTCCAAAATTATGTTTATTCTTGATGATAAAACTGAGATTGATTTTTTAATTGATCAGAAAAACATTTACTCTATTAAAATGGTTTCTAGCATTTCAGGAGTTCAGGAAAATACACTGAGAAGTTGGGAGAAAAGACATCAGGCCGTAACACCATTTCGTAACTCCAAAGGCAAAAGGTTTTATAATGAAAATGAGCTTGAAAGGATCAAGCTTATAAAATTGGCCATTGATCTTGGTATGAATATTAGTTCACTTGCCCAACTTGATATAGAGCAACTCAAACAAATTAGTGAAAAAACTAAAGATGATAACACTACTCAAAGTGATCAAAATCAAAATGTGGAAAGTATCAATTTGGAAGCTGCCGCTCATAATATTGACATTGCCATTACAAACAAAAACTATGCCATGTTAGGCCATGAATTAAATAAAATGGCCAATTACCCCGAAATGGCCGACTTTGTTTATAAATTCTTTCCCATTATTTTTAAAGGATTAAAGGAAAAAATAGAAAGTGGTAAATTGAATCAGGAAGAACTTAAATCAATAACCACTTATTTCAAAGTTAATTTTAATCATTTAATTTTTAAAAATAACAAAAGGTCTGAAAAAGCGATTATATCATTTTTTGATAACCCTTATTGGGAATTAGAAGTTTTTCAAACTGCATTTATTTGTATAGAAAATAATCTCGATCCTATTATTTGTGGTGAGGTAACAAACGGAAAGGAAAGTTCAAACTATTTAAAAAACTTTCAGGCCAGCTATCTCATTTTATCATGCGGAAGTGAAATAAAAAATAATACCCTGCCCGTTGATGAAATGATTAAAACGACTATAACTAACATTGAAAGTGATAAAAATTTGATTATTACAGGAAACTTAAATTACTCAGAAAATAACTTCATGAAGTATGAAAACCTCATTCCCCTGCCAACGATAAAAAACTTGGATACAGGCCTAAAAAAAATGAACAAAACTTACATGGGAGATCTCTACAAAAAAAGTAGCTAAGCCCCTACTCTTCTTCAAAAGCTCCATTTTCAACTTTATTCAGGCCATCTTCAAAGGTTGCCTCAAAATGAGTAAAACTTTCACCTATTAAAGCAACAATAAAAGAATCAATTAAATAGTTCACAATTTTATTTTTAATTATAACCTCTCAATCCTCTAATACCTTGCAGTATGTTTTTTTATTCGTTCCAATATAAACGTAACAAACTTCTCGCGTATGCTTATAAGTCTTAGAAGTTTCAATAAACTTAAACGAAGGCATTTCTCTTAAATTTTTGGCCAGCCCCGGTTGGGATAACCCTACAGAACCCAAAAGAGACAATCCAACGATAATCCCAGGCCCAAACAACGTCAAAATACTACCCATAATCCCCTC
This sequence comes from Bacteriovoracales bacterium, assembly GCA_028346125.1. Lineage (GTDB taxonomy): Bacteria > Bdellovibrionota > Bacteriovoracia > Bacteriovoracales > Bacteriovoracaceae > UBA7317. The sequence continues at coordinate 50,059 of JAOMEV010000016.1, forward strand.
TATAAATTTTTTTAAGCAGTAACTTCCTTTTTAATGCAGAACTTACTTCTCATTTTTTCCATCATAATTAACAACGAGTCTGGTTTTGCAGGCTTTGGTAACCATGCCCGCACACCTAATTCCTTTGCTTCAAGCTTCATTAAAAGACAACATTCTGTGGTGAGAAAAACGATCTCCACATTTTTTAAATCCTGTCGACCTTTCAACACTTTGACCAATGCCATACCGTCCATTTCAGGCATATTGATATCTGAAACAATAATATCTATACCTTGAACTTTTTCCAAAACCTCAAGCGCTTCCATACCATTTTCAGCTTGATAAGACTCGTAACCCATTTTCGCTTCATTCAGAGTTTTAGCGACTTGAGTCCTAATGGTTTCAGAGTCATCGACAATTAAAACTTTCAATTCTTTCTCCCTCGTTTAATTTTAAAGTTGAACGGGACTATTATCCATTGAATATAAACTGAACCTTGTTGAACAAAACTTGAAAAGAACCTAGCGGCAAACTTCTAAATAAAGTTTATATATTTAAATTAAATAAGATTTATGTACTTTATCAAAACTTGGGAAATTACTTCCTTATTTCAAAGAGATGCCGATGATTATTCAAAAAAAGGAGAACTCTTTATGAAGTGGGTAATATTTTTCTTATTTATAACACTATCCCATAATTCTTTTTCCCAACTAAAAAAATATTTTTACAAATGGGGAGAAATTGATAACCCTGAAAATTTCTTAATCGGATATGAAACCAGGTTTAAAGATCTTCCCCTTAAAGGAAAACTTAAAAAACAACCATGGAGTGGCTATTATTGGGCCACTTTCAACGGCGGGCTTGCATTCAGGTGGCATGGCCCAGATAAAGGAAAAAGTAAACAAGTCACATACCCTCTGCTCACCAAAGAAGAAGTTTTCAAACGATCAAAAACCCCAAATGCTTTAAAGTACCTATCTCCAGCAGAGAAGTGGGATTTGTATATGTCCGATTATACTTTTAGCTTAACCAAAGCCGAAAGAGAAAGAACAGGGGTCATGACAGGAAAAAAAATTCCCAGGTGGTTTGGACTCTGCCATGCATGGGCACCAGCGACTCTTCAATATACAATGCCCAAACCGGTTGAGCTTAAAAATCACCATGGGTTAACAATTCCCTTTGGTTCAAGTGATATAAAGGCACTTCTCACTTATAATATTCACCTTCAAAACAGTACTGAAGGCCAAGTTTTTATGGGTGGTCGTTGCAACTCCAATCTTCCTTATCTTTTGAAAAGTTTTGCTAATGGCCTCATAACAGAAGAAATGTTGACAAACCTAATTCCCAATATGAATTGCCAGGATATGAACCCAGGTGCGCTTCACTTGGCCCTGGCCAATTTAATTGGACTTAGAAAACAAGGGTTTGTTATGGATAAAACCCGAACAGGAGAAGTATGGAATCAACCTGTTTGGTCCTATAATTCAGTTATAGAAAAAGAATCTGTGGTCAAAAGCATTACGGACCTTGTTGGTTTTAAAAAGGACCATGAAATTTTACTTCCTGAAAAAATCCTTAAAGTTAAAACAACTGTTGGATGGATTAATGAACATGGTCCGAATTGGGAAGGTCCGGATAAAAAAGGCCATAGTTTAAAGAAGACCACTTACCAATACTACCTCTATATAAACCGGTACGGCCACATCGTAGGAGGCAGATGGCATCCTCGAAATAAAGAAAGGCCCGATTTCTTTTGGCGAATGAAAAACCCTGGTTACCACGAGTATATGAAATATTTATCAAATTTTGAAGGAAGGTCTTTTGATCCGTCATCCAATATGGACACAAAAGGACGCAAGAGAAGTTTAAAGGAATTAAAGAAGGTTTTTAAAAGGGCCACAAAGAAACTGATTCTTGCCAAAAGATTTATTAAAAACTCAAAAGAGATCAATGGAACGAGAAGAAAAAGAAAGAAAACCTATACCGATAATTTAAAAGATTATTTTTTGAAAAATATGAATTCTCTCAAAAAGAAATACAAAAAAATTAGAGGAAACAACCCTTAAAAAGGGCCTTCTATTGGCCCTTCTTTCTCCAAAAGAAGGGCCAACATTTAAATAAATTCTATAAATATTATTACTATCTAGCACTACCTCTTAGATAATATTCAAAATCAGGCCCAATATACCTAAAATTTTAGTAAATTCACTTAGTTAATTCCTGAGCATTGCCGACAAGTATTCATAAAAATATTTAGTAACGGGGGACCTATTTCTACCGATCTAAAACCTTTTCTTGTTTTAATTTGTGGTGGAGGACAATCACATGAGTCTCTTACACTTCTTAATGGACAGTTGAGAAAACTTTTAACCCCAAACATAGAAACAATATTTTGCAAAAGAGGCGAATTGCTTAAGGAAGAAGACCTTCCTTTAGATGAGATCTTGGATCATTACGCCAATAAAAAAGATTCTTACCAAGAAATAATCGTCATCATTCTGAATGGAGAAGGAGAAGAGGGCTTTATAGGTGTAGGAACACTTTTTGAGAAGGGTGCACTCTGCTTGATTGAAGCAGAGACAGATAATAGGCCGAGCTTTTTTGCTAAAACTTTTTTTACGTTAGGAAAAGCACATTTAGAGCTAAGCATTCCTGAAATGGGCGAACTTATAGAGTTATTTTTAAAGAACCCAGAAGAGTTAAAAACCTTTTTTAATCCCCGAAACCAAATCGCCCGGGATGCTCTTTCTAAATTATTCGAAGAACATGGCCTAGACATTAATACCTTTAAGCACAGCTTTATTTTTGAGGGCGTTTTAAAACAAATTTCCTCTAAACTATCAGAC
>JAOMEV010000159.1 GCA_028346125.1 Bacteriovoracales bacterium
CTATCTCTATCATTCTCCTTGTAATCTACTTTCTTCTCATTGGTATCATTGGGGGGTATATAGTCACAAATATTTTTTCTCCAATTCCTTTTTGGGTTTTTATGGGAAAACTATCACAAAATATGGATATATTTGACCTTTTAATAATGTTTGGAAAAGCATTTCTATCTGGATTGCTTATTTCAATTATATGTTGTTTCCATGGTCTAAATGCTCGTCATAGTTTTACGGAGATCCCCCAAAGGAATATAAAAGCATTTGCTCAAAGTGCTTTTGGTATATTAGGAATAAATTTTACAGGTATTGCTATTTATTTGGTGATTGCAACATGAATTTAGATTTAAAAAATTTAACAATTAAAAATGAAAAGACTCATTTTCATAATATTTCTTTTTCCTTTAAAACAGGAAACCTATATTTTTGCAAAGGAATCCATGGTATTGGAAAAACATCTTTAATTAACTGCCTCATTGGCCTAGAAGCACCTGTAAATGGAGATATTTATTATGGTTCAACAAACTTTTATAAAGATGGTAGAGAAGCAAGGTACATGATTAGACAAAATATGGGCATCATTTTTGATAAACCAGGTCTTCTCTCCAACTTGAGTATTTTTGAAAATTTAAAACTCAGGTTTTCGTCTATCAAAAAAAGGAAGGTCTTTCACGTTCTCGGAAAAGAAAAAGACTTGGAAATAGAAGATATTATAAAAAGAGAGTTAAAAGATATCAATTTAGAAGATAAAAAAGATTTAAGACCCCACCTCCTCTCACATGGACAACTGAGAAAGGTCGCTATTTCTAGGGCCTTTTTATCTTCTCCCAAGATTCTTATTTGGGATGATTCTTTTGAAGGGCTCTCACGAAGAGATCAGTCTTTCTATGAAAAAAAAATATTAGAATTAAAAAAGGAAAAAGGGCTTATTCTTTGTTTTGGAAATAGCTGGATTTCAAAAAATGAAAACCTGATCGATGAAACTATCGACCTCAATAATTGGAGGTTCCAAGGATGAACGAAAAACTAAGCCCTTTAAAGAAGTCGCCCATTATTTTTGTTTTAGGTGCCACTATTATCCTTTCTCTTTTTTTAGGGCTTCTCTTAAGTCAAGCAAAAGTATTTTATCCAAAATTAAGGTTTCATACCTTTATTAAAAAGGCCAACGGCCTAAATATCAGGCCCCATCTTTACTTTAAAGGAATTGAAATAGGAAGAGTGACAGGTTTTTCTTTGACAAGTGATAATAAAATTAAGGTTAACTTTTATATCCTTAAAAATTTTATAAAACAGATATCAAAGAATACAGTTCTCATGCTAGAAGAAAACATACTTACCGGTGATATCGATAAATTTATTGTTGCGACAGAGTTTGATATTACAAAAAGTTCAATTGCAGAATCAAAGTTCATTCCTTGGGAAGATAGCACTGAAGGAGTAAAGATTAGACAGAACTATAATCTAGATTATTCAGGTAATCAACTCGGTCTGGTTTTAAATCAATTGTCCAGAATGATGCACAAATTAGACAAAAATGGCCTAACAAAAGAACTAAAAAGTATTGTTATTAATACCAATGGAATCTTAAAGGATTTAAATGAAAATAAAATAGCCACGAAGACCGGTAATAGTATTTTAGAGCTTAAAAAATTAATAATAAGCTCTAAACAATTGGTCGACAATTATAAAAACCCTCGAGGTATTATCCTTAAAATGACAGATCCTAATTTAAGAAGAGTCTTCAGAACGGTTGAAAAATCTCTTTTCCATCTTAAAGAAATTTTAGAAAAAGTTCATGAAAATAAAAATGAAATCGGTCCCCTGCTTGAAAACTTAAATATTGTTTTAAAGGAAGTAAAATCTCTTTCAAAAAAGATAAATAGGATGCCTATTTTAGACAGTACAAAAAGAAAAGAGGAGGTTCTAAATTTTGAAATTGATAATTAGTTTTTACTTTTTTAACCTTATCCTTTCGTGCTCTTTTTCACCAAGAAAGGCGCCTAAGGAAAAGCTTTTCAATACATCTGATAAGGCCTCTTATCTTGTCAAAAGATCAAAGGCGCTCAGATATAAAGGTAAATTTGAAGATTCGATAGACCTTCTTAACAAGGCCTCTCTCAACTATTTTGCTTCTGGTAATAAAACAAGATATCTTTTGACAAGAGTTCAATACTTGATCCTCTCTCTAACCCATAATAAAAAACTTTCATTCAAGGATGAGTTTTCAAGGTTAAGTAATTTTAACCAAGTAAACAAGCTCGAATTAGAAATTCCCTTAACCGTTTTAAGAGTTCATTACCACCACGTTAAAAAAAATCAAAATAAGGCATTAGAGCTTTTGGAAAAACTTTTAAAACAACAAAATGATTT
>JAOMEV010000160.1 GCA_028346125.1 Bacteriovoracales bacterium
GACTTTTCCTCATTTTAAATTCCTCAAAATTTGGGGATATTACTTCCCGCCAGTTTTCCCAGCTTTTCTAATAATTCTTTCAGTTGTGTACTTAATTCCTTTCCCTTTATAAGGTTCTGGTGGTCTATAAGACCTAATCTTCGCAGCAACCTGTCCAACTATTTCCTTATTACTTCCCGTAATATGGATAACATTTTTCTCGACTTTAGCAGATATCCCTTCCGGTAGCTTGTGTGCTATTGGATGGGAGTATCCTAAGTTAAGTTCTAGGATATTACCCTTAGCTGTAGCCTTGTAACCAACACCACGGTACTCTAATGACTTCGTAAAGCCTGTAACAACCCCAACTACCATATTAGATATAACAGTCCTAGTAGTTCCCCACATAGCTTTCGCAGTATTAGTAGTATTCGATGGTTCAACTACAATGGTTTTACCTTCCTGCTTAATTTTAACTTGATCTGTAAAAGTATAAGACAAATTCCCTTTAGGTCCTTTGACGGAAACCTTGCTCCCGTCTATTTTGACTTCAACTTTACTATCTAACTCAATTGGTCTTTTCCCTATTCTAGACATCTTTCTCTCCTACCACACGTTACAAAGAATTTCACCGCCAACTTTTACTCTTTTGGCAGTCTTCGAAGACAAGATTCCTTTTGACGTGGAAATAATCGATAAACCTAAACCACTTAAAACTCGAGGAAAATCTTTATAGCCACGATATTGTCTGAGACCTGGTTTCGAATATCTTTGAAGTCCTACAATTGACGCTTTATCTTTGAACAATACTCTAATTTTAACATCACTTTCAGACTTAGCTACAATCTTAAAAGATTTGATATAGCCTTCTTCTTTTAGAACCTTACAAATTCCAGCTTTTGTCTTGCTTGCTGGGAACTCTACTCTATCGTGGCTTGCACTCAAGGCATTTCTGATTCTTGTAAGCATATCAGCAACAGGGTCAGTCATCATTTTTAATCACTCCTAATTTATTCCAATCTTATTTATTTTCTAAATGGCATTCCAAGAGATCTTAGTAACTCCCTGCCCTCTTCATTATTTCTAGCTGTGGTAACAATTGTTATCCCTAAGCCTCTAACTTTATCTATTTTATCGTAATTGATTTCTGGGAACATGATTTGTTCTTTCAAACCAAGGTTGTAATTTCCTTTACCGTCAAAACCTTTGGGCGAAACGCCTCTAAAATCTCGAACTCTAGGCATAGAAATGTTAATTAATCGGTCTAGAAATTCATACATTCGCTTACCTCTAAGTGTAACAAATGCGCCTAGTGCTTGACCTTTTCTGAGCTTAAAGCCCGCTTCTGATTTTTTAGCCTTGGCTACAACTGCCTTCTGGCCAGTAATCAAAGAGAGATCACTCGAAATACTGTCTACTACCTTGGAGTTAGTGACACAGTCTTTTGTGACACAATTAACCACAACCTTGGTCAACTTCGGCACCATGTTGACATTTTCTAGGTCAAGTTTTTCTTTAAGGTTTGTCTTAATTTTGTCGTTATATAATTTTTTCAACCTGCTCATGTTTCCCTCTTAATTTTTAGTCAATAACCGATCCGCAAGAGACAGCAACTCTGACTTTTTTACCTTCTCTTTCTTCGATTCTTACCCTTGTACTTTTTTTGGTTTTAGGACTGACTAAAGCTACATTACTCAAATGAACGCTACCTTCAATATCCATTAAGCCACCATTAGGATTTTCTTGAGTTGGCTTAACGGCTTTTTTGAGTACATTGATCCCTTTTACCCAAGCCTTTTTACCTTTTACATTTAGTCTGGTTAAAAGTCCGGTCTTACCCTTGTCTTTACCAGCTAAAATTATTACTTCATCATTTAATTTTAGTTTTTGCATTTTACCTTCCTATAAAACCTCAGGAGCGAGAGAACAAATCTTTGTAAAATTTTTGTTTCTCAACTCTCTTGCGACTGGGCCAAAAATACGAGTACCTATTGGATCATTTGAGTTTCCTAAGATAACAACACTGTTTTTATCAAAGCGTATATAGGAACCATCTTCACGTCGGATTGGATACTTACTTCTCACAATAACGGCTTTTTTTACGTCACCTTTTTTAACTTTTCCACCAGGAAGAACCTGCTGAACAGCGACAACAATAACATCGCCAATAGAGGCAGTCATTCTTTTTGAGCCCCCTAAAACCTTTACACACTTTACCAACTTCGCACCTGAGTTATCAGCTACTTCCAACTTTGTTTGCATTTGAATCATGAATATACTCCCGGCTTATCTTTAAAAGCCTAAAAAACTTTAACTAGCTCCCACCTTTTCAACTTTGAATAAGGCCTGGACTCAAT
>JAOMEV010000162.1 GCA_028346125.1 Bacteriovoracales bacterium
TCGATAATTTGGTCTTCTTGGGAATCCAAACCTGACGTTTCAATATCGATAACGGCCCATTTTCCTAGTTTTTCAAACATATTTTAATTCCCTCTTTTTAAGACCCAATAAAATTAATGAGTTAAAAAACCCAGACTTAGCCTACACAAAGCTCTTTTAGCAAATATGCTGGTTGAATAAAAGAGCTACATGGTTTAAGGTAGCGCTGCATATTGTGGTGGGGATATTATGAAGACTTCTGTTCTTTTTCAATTACAATCATTTCTAATTCTCTCTCTTCTTTTTTTCGGGACTTGGCTAATAGCAAAAAAAAGAAATCGAGATCTTCATGTCAAGACCATGTTGACCGCTATTATTTGGGATGTCCTACTCATTTTACAGATTGAGCTCTCGAGAGGCGCCATAGCAAAAGCGTCCAAGGCCATTACAAATCCATATATTCTAAATATTCACGTTTCCTTGGCCCTAACAACCACTATACTTTATGTTGCGCTTGTCGTAATGGGAAGGAAGATATTAAAAGGGGACTATGGTATACTGAAATTGCACAAGAAATTGGGTATTCTTGCCCTCATTATGCGAACGCTCACCTTTGTAACCAGCTTTTATGCAGTTATTGAATAAAGTGCCATTTAAGGAGATCTTATGGATTTTGAAAAAATAAAAATACTAATAACAAATAAAATAGAAGATGCCGATGTTGAAATCACCGATTTGACGGGAACAAGGGACCACCTTGGCCTTGTCGTCTCAAGTAACCAGTTCAAAGGCAAAATGCTCATTGAACAACACCGTATGGTTATGGATATTCTTAAAGAAAGTTTGAAAGAAGAGATTCACGCAGTAAAAATAAAAACTGTAACAAAAGACTAGAGAGGTCATTTATGAGTAATCCATTCAATGTTTTAGGAGACCAAAGTACACCTCCTAACTCAGGACAAGAACACCAAGAACAAGAAAAATCAGAAAATCTTAATGAAAGAATTAAGGGCATCGTCGGCTCATCAGACATTTTTCTTTTCATGAAAGGAACACCCGAAGCTCCACAGTGTGGGTTTTCGGCCAATGTTTGTGCACTCCTCAATCATTTGGGAGTCCCATACAAGACTTTTAATGTTTTGGCAGATATGGACATTAGACAAGGAATCAAAGATTACTCTAATTGGCCTACAATTCCCCAGTTCTATGTTAAAGGGCAATTTGTTGGTGGCAATGATATAATAACGGAGCTTTACGAAAATGGTGAGCTTCAAGAAATGCTAAAAGATTACCTTCCTAAAGAATAAATTTATAGGGCCTAAATAATAGGCCCTTGTTTTTACCCTTCATTCAAAACTGCATTATGATAAACCTTCTGAACATCATCGTCGTCTTCGATAATGTCTATCAGCTTTTCAAACTTGGGATAATTACTCTGATTAACGGCTTTGGTTGTACTTGGAACTCTTTTAAGTCCTGCTTCTAAAGGCTCTATTTGAAGTTCTTGAAGTTTCTTTGAAATATTTCCAAACTCCTCCATTTCACAAATAACTGTAAAGATGCCGTCTTCAACTTCCACATCTTCCGCTCCGGTATCAATCATTTCCATTGTAAAATCATCTTCGTCTAGCCCTTCAGTTTTTAAATGAAATATTCCCTTTCTTGTAAAAATAAATTCTAAACACCCATCTTTACCAAGGCTGCCCCCATACTTATTAAAGTATGACCTTATATTCGAAACTGTTCTTGTATTATTATCTGTAGCGCATTCCACAAAGACCGCTGTTCCATCTGGGCCATAACCTTCAAAGGTAACCTCAATATAATTTTCACCTTGACCACCGACCGCTTTTTTTATGGCCCTTTCAATATTGTCTTTTGGCATGTTGACCCCTCTCGCATTGGCCAAAGCGAGACGAAGTCGTGGGTTCATTTCGGGGTCTCCCCCACCGCCAGTCTTGACTGCTACAGTTATTTCCTTTTGGATTTTAGTAAAAACTTTTCCTCTTTTTAGATCCTGAGCACCCTTTCTATGCTTGATATTGGCAAACTTACTATGACCTGCCATAAGACTTCCTCCTTATATGGCTAAAAAGAGGCATCCTAGCAAAAAAGTTTAAAAAGTAACATAAAGGATTTTAGAAGTTCTCTATGAGCCGAAAGTTTGTAACCACCTAGGTACTGCCACTTTTGCAGTTAAAAAAAGGTGAAAAAGAGTTGTTTTTAACCACCCTTTTTCCCTATACTTACGGGAACTTGTCGCAATTCTCCCACGGGTATTTTCCAGCTTTATTCCCATTTGCCTCGCCTTCCAAAGAAAAA
>JAOMEV010000163.1 GCA_028346125.1 Bacteriovoracales bacterium
CCTTTATAAAAAAAGAGTTTTATGTTGTTTATAGAAAAAATGTCCGGAAAGCTTCATCATTATTATTTCAGTTGCGAAGAAGGCTTCACTTACTTTTCTAAAGAAATCCAAATAAAACCACTTTTAATGAGTGTAGGATAAATTTCAAGGTTTTTTTGAGGAACAGACTGTAAACCTTGCGCCATTTCTTTGCCAGCTAATAATTTCATAATAAAAGGCATTTCTTTACTCCACTTAACAACTTTTCCTGTTTGAAGATCAAAACAGGCATCATGCCACTTACATTTTATTTCAAATTTGTGTGGGTTTATTTGACTTCCTTTAAGGGGCATATTCATGTGTGGACAACGTCCACTTATGGCAAAGATATCATCTTCATGATTAATTAAAAGTATGGTCTTGTTCTCAGAATTTACTTCCAGCTTAGAGTTTATGGGGAGCTCTTTTGTCGGCAACAACCTTTTGTACCTTCTTCCATTTTGGTGAATAATATCTTCAGATTTGTCCTGGGAGTTTTGAATGCATTTCTCTGTGAGACCATTAATTTCATAGAGAGTGTATTTGGTTTCTTTTCCAGGAATTCTTATTCTGACAAAGTCCTCGGAAATGACATCTTTTTCAACTATTTTGTAAACGTCTTCTGAAACTAAAAAACGTGTTCCTGCTTGCTTATTTGCAGCTTCTATTCGGCTTGCGATGTTAACATTATCGCCAATAACAGTTTTTTTCGTTTTTTGTCCAGGACCGATTTCTCCCACGACAACTTTGCCGTAATGAACTCCTATCCCTATTTCAAAATCTTCACCGTACATCGATTGCATGTAAGGTTTCATTTTATCAATTTCCTTTAAAATTTCTACGCCACTTTTGACTGCCTTGAAAACAGGTTTGTCCTCACCAGCAGTTAATCCAAAAATTGCAAATAAAGAATCACCTACATAGTTGTCAATCGTACCACCATTTTTATCAATGATTTTATATAATTGATGAAAGTGTCGGTTCAAAAGAAAGAGTACGTCATAAGGTGGGTGTCTTTCTGAAAAAGAGGTAAAACCTCTTATATCCGTGAACATTAAAGCTACTTCTTTTTCTTCCCCTACGGGTCTCATACTTTTCAACATCCGATCTATAAACATCTGATTGCATATTTCAAGGTCTGTATCATCTATAACAAGTCTTCTTAACTTTAAATCACCTTTAATTTTTGTTTGGCATGCAAGCCTGATTTCTGGGCTAAAATTTAATTTAACTGCCATTTCTTCCTCAAGCTCAGTTCTGTTTTCGCAATTTTCTACACCTTCCATTACCCAAACTCTACATGTCGAACACTTTCCTGCAGCACCACAGGCATTGACTTGAGGGATACCTCGCTCTGTGACGCTTTCCAAAATAGTTTTTTCGTTGCTACTTTCAACAACGATATTATCAGGCAAAACCTCAATTTTTGGCATTACACTAACTCCGTTTAAAAAATCATTATGGCAAAATAATTTTCGACATAAATTAATGGATATATAGTTTTAAATAGAAGAGCATTTTATTAAAGGAAAAGAATACCTATAGAATAGTTAGTTTAAAAACAGCTACCTATGGCAGTAAAGTAATATTAGTAAAAAGAATAGTACCTTGGACCCAAGCAAGGCCAGGAAACACAAAGCACCTTTTTTCTACGCTCTCCACAACCTATTTATAGAAGATCCTTTCGGATGGCCCTCAATTCGCAACAAAGTTCACCGATTTTCTTTAATTAAGACGAACTTCTATTAGATTTTACTTTGAGGTTATAATTAATAGGAGTACCAGGTTGACGAAAAAGGCGATAATTGTACGAATATTGTTGAAATAATTCCATCTGCTTTCAAAGTGTAAGCGCTGTTCATTTAAGGATTTATCATCCAGTTCGTCGATTTTTAATTTTTGAATGCGGTTATTTAGAGGTAAGTGAACTGATATGGTAATCCCTTGCACACCTAATAGATAAACAATCCCAACAGAAACTATAAGCCAAGCGTCAGTCAATCCAAGGCTTATTAACGAGCTTATAATAAGCCCTATCACTGAGATTATAGAACCTATCCAAGTTAACATAAAAAGGGGTTGATTATTTTGAATAACTTCGTCGGTCACCTGAAATGCCCTTAGGAATTCTTTGTCACCTAGCTTGGATATACCAGGCATCACCACAACCGCATATGTAAATAAAAAGCCAGTCACCAAAGTACATGATAAGGAGGAAATAAACAGTAGTACGCTGAGTAAATTCATACTAATATGGCCTTATAATTACAA
>JAOMEV010000164.1 GCA_028346125.1 Bacteriovoracales bacterium
AGATAAATAAAACAAAGGAGAAAAGACCTGTCCTTTTAATTATGCCACCCGTTTATGGAATTTCTCCTTTTGATTTGGGCATGGCCTTCGAGTATGCAAGTCTGGGATTTGACGTTTCGATATTAGAGTTAGGGGGGATTTCATTCGTGAGCCCATTCCAGAAAATTTCTGCTTTGAAAAAAACTATGAAACGAGTTTTAGGAGATACTCATAGAATGGTTCAGTATTTTGTTCAAAAAAGAAAAGCTGATCCAAAAAACTTTGGGATTTTTGGGTTTAGTTTGGGAGGACTTATGGCCTCTATGGTTTATAACTTAAATGATAATATAACCTATCTTTCCCTCGCGATGGGAGGGGGTAATTTTCCTGAAATATTTACCAATTCCAAACAGGCCATGGCCAAGCTTTATAGGTCCTACAGAATGAGAGAAGAAAAAATTAAAACAAAAAAAGAGTATTTTAATATGATTGAGAAGGCGTTACCTTACGACCCTTTAAGTTTTGCTCATAGAAAAAAACCAGAGAATGTCTTTTTTGTTTTTTCGGCAGGGGATACTCTTGTTCCCAGTAAAAACCAATGGGACCTTTCAAGGGCCTACAAGGCGAGCTGTGAAAAGGGAAATGTTCGTTGGGAAAAACATCAACACTTTATAGCGATCCTTCAGGACCTCCTTAAAAGAAATCAACTCAGGAAGTTTTTTGTTTCAAAGATGATGAAATAGTTTATTTTTTGCTTAAATTGTCAAAGACTTGCCAAAGCATTTTTATCCTTTCATAATTTCCTCCAACTTTAGGAGGAAATTATGAAGTCTTTTAAAAAAATTGTTTTACTATGATTTTATTTCTTAACTCATTGCAGCTTATGGGGCGTGAGGTTAAACTTTTTGAAATTATTAGTGAGCCTGAAGGAAATAAAAAGCATGTTTTAGCTTTCACAGTTGATGACGAAGGAGACATTCTCAAAGCAAGCAGGAGAAGTACGGGCTCAGTTCAGAATTTTTCTGTAGATGAACTTAATGAAGGAGGAGTGGTTCTTTATCGCGCGGAAGGACGTAATGCTATAAAATTAAGTTCAAACTCGTTTGATAGGATCCATGGGGGAGATGTCTTGATGACTTATTTAAGTGATGGCATTACCAACATTTATAATAAGTTCCCTATTGTCGTGGAGAGAGTTGGTGACCTTTGGGTCGCAAAAAAGGACGGAAAGAAAATAAGGAAATTAATCCTAAAAAGTCGTATGTTTTTTGGGAAAGTTATAGGGATAAGAGAGATTATCGTTAAACACTGATTGCTACTTTATTTTATTTTTAATAGAAGAAATAAATTTATTGAAAATTTCGGTCATTTCAATAAAAAAATCCCCTTTTCTAAAATGAACGTTTCTGAGTTTACCGTCCTCAATCATAGATTTCAGGTCCTCACTTATTCTATAAATGGGGCCTGCGATTTTATGAGAAAGAAGAACACCAAAAATGACAAGAAGGATGGATGAAACTCCTGAGGTCCAAAGAAATACTTTAGTAAATTGTCCTTCTTGGTGATTGATAAACTTAAAAAATTGCCCGTCGGGAGGAAGCTTTAACTCTCTGCCGATGGTCTCAAATTCGTGAAAGGAATAACTCATCGAGATGAAGTAAATAATGTTGATAATGAGAGAAATCCCAATAAAAATTCCAACCATAGACCATTGAAACTTTGGATTTATTAAGTAATTTCTTCTTTCATTTTTGCTTAGTATTTTTTTCATAAATATTCCCTAAAGTACTTACTCTAGAGATTATCGTCTAATCATGAAATAATTCAAGACAGATACTTTTTTACTCAAACTTGTTACTTATTCTCAAGTTCTTTTAGGAAGATATCTGCAGCTTCTTTTGTCGTTTTTCCTTCTTCATCCACTAAATAATTGAGTTTTTGCATGGTTGAAAGAGAGATTTTATTTTCAAGTTTCTGTAAAATTTTATAGAGAAAAGGCTTTTTTACCAGTGCCCTTGGGGATAGGAGGGCAAGAGTATGGTAGGGAGGTATGGCCTTAAGATCATCTTCAAGAATAATCAGGTCGTACTTTTTTATTCTTCCATCAGATGTATAGGCGGTAATGACGTCGACTTCTCCCTTGTTTACTGAGTCATACATTAAGGTTGGGTCCATAACAATTTTTTTTCTAAAATCAATTGTGTAGAGCTTTTTTATGTTTTTCCATTCAAGACGATCCAAAAAAACATAGTCAGTTCCTAGTCTAAGCCTAAGAGAATAGTTTTTGAGATCACTTA
>JAOMEV010000165.1 GCA_028346125.1 Bacteriovoracales bacterium
TTACAAAAGACTCTATAATGGGAGACATTTCTCCTGAATAGAGGACCATGTGATGCGCGTCTTTATTTATAACATTTTCAGGCATATTAGGTGTATCGGCTTCTTCAGGGTCCTGAACCAGACATAACCCCCCAGCTTTTTTCAACGCAAGGAGGCCTTCTGAACCATCACTCCCCCCACCAGAAAAAATAACTCCCATTATCTGCCCGAAATACGAAGCGTTCTCAGCGACAGATGCGAAAAGCTTACTTATTAAAAAGGCCGGCCCCTTAAGTTCCGCCTCGCTGAGAGGCCTCACAAAAAACTTTCCATCTTCTACCAGAGTCATTTTTCCAGGTGAATTCAAATAAACCTTAGATGGCAGTAAATCTTGAGATTCTGTTAATTCAATAACCTCTAAGTCTGTCTTGCCAGCTAAAATGCCTCTCATCAAAGATTCAGAGTCAGGTGCCAGATGCTGGACGATGATAATGCTTAAACTAGTGAATCCAACCCTTCCCAGACTAGACAAAAAAACATCTATGGCCTGTAGGCCTCCAGCTGAAGCCCCGACAGCGCAAACTTTTACTTTCATATAATTCCCTATTTAAAGAAAGAAGACGCCTCCACCAGCATCTTCACCGCCACCAAAAGCAGGTACAATCTTTTCGATTAGGGAGTCTTCATCAAAAACTTCCATTTTTGTGTAGCAAAGAATACTGTGATCCCCACTTTCTAACATCCATTGGTCAGTAATAATGTGGCTGTTTCCTTTTGGGTGTGCCTTAAAGAGGTTCGCATCTTCGGTTCGGGTCGCAATGGGAAGACTGATGAGAGCGTCAAGTCCATCTTCCTCAATTATATGCTTAATCCCACCTCCGGCCATATTGCAAAGCTCATTTATGAAATCTTTGGCCATTAGTTTGAGTTCTTCATCACTTTTCCCTTCTATGCCCTGAAAGTTCGAAAAATAAATTGCATCCTCAACTGAGTAACTGATTTGGAGATTAAAAGTAACTGCATTGTTCTGAATGAAAATGACCGACATCAAACGCTGGGACTCAGGCTTAGTGACACTAAACTCAGCGAGTTCCTCGTATTCGACTTCTATTTCACCACCAATACGGCTCATAACAATTTTTTTCATATTGTCTCTTATAATCTGTTCGTTAGAATCTTCGGACATGAACTCTCCTAAAAGTTGGGATTGTACCTACATTCTACCAAAAAAACTCGGTGTTTCGAATAGAAAAAACAAATTTTATCTAATTCCAATATTAGTTTTAGTGTTCAAAATATTATGGTACTTTTTGAGCCCTGAATTTCCAATAAAATGATCGAAATTTAGCCAGTCCCTCTTTTTCTTCTTGTAATAAGTAAAGCGCGAGCGGTGTGAGCCGGACAATGTCCGATTAGAAAGATAACCTTTTTCAACCGCATAAAGATAATTCGTCACATCGACGGTATAAATTCTCCCCCACGGGTCGTAGAGGATAATTTTGCCTCCATCATAGCCGTTTATAACAAGAGCATGGCCACCTTCTCTTTGAACAGGTACCTCATAATAGCCAACTTCCATGAACCTTTCTTTCACATTTTCATCATAGCGGGCATTTGTCGAAAGAGATCTCACTATTTTTACCTCTTCCTTGCTCACACCAACGTAACTTACATGCTTTTTTTGGTAGATATCTTTTTTAAGAGTTTCCGAAGACCAAAGTGGAAGATACCTTTCGTTGGAATAATACTTCCATTTCTCATTTCCAACTTTATCCCACATATCCCTTAAAGCATCAGCAGCGTGATGCCCATAGGTTCCACCACTTTCAAAGTCAGTTTTAAAAATGAGGCCTGTTCTCCAAACACCAAAGTGACGGTTCCGACTTTTGACCTTTGATGTAGGAAGAAGATCTGGCCAATCATTCCACTTGATATGAGGATTGTGGGCCCTTAGCCCATAAACGGCCATCATACCAGCAACTGCTCCACACCAACCAGGGTCTGATCTCACAGAAAGATCCTCTTTTTCGTTAAGATACCAACGAAGCATCATAGAACCCTGCCGTTGGAGTGGCATCTTTGCGTAAGTGCAAACCTCTCTGGAAACACAGCTATTTTCAGAGGGGCCATCTTCTTGAAAGCGATTCCCCCCAAAAGAAAAAAGCTCGGAACAACTGATAACTATCATTAAAAATATAACTTTTTTCATAATAAGTTCACCTTTATGTTTGGAAAGTATGCGAGGTAGCGGGCCCTGAGGGCCTTTTGGACCTTAGGTTTT
>JAOMEV010000166.1 GCA_028346125.1 Bacteriovoracales bacterium
GCTCTTTTAAATCAAGAGATCCATCTTCATCTCCTTCAAAGCCGGAGTTTCGAGTGACTCTAAAAATGAGCTTGTCTAATATTTCGGTTCCCGGAAACAGTGCCATAAGGTTATTAATAACAATTTCCTCAATATTGATATAGGCATCTCCCTTCTCATCTTCAACGCAATACCACTGAGGAATTTCATGGGGGATTTTAACTCTTGAAAAAACCTTTTCACCACTGACCGGGTGAAGTAAGCAGACTCCCAAAGATTTAGAAAGATTTGAAATGAAAGGAAATGGATGTCCATAATCAACGGCCAAAGGTGTGAGTATAGGAAAAATATTACTCATAAAAACTTCTGCCAGTTTTTCTTTTGACTCCTCTTTAAGTTCTGACCACTTAAAAAGTCTTATTCCCTCTCTTTCAAGAGATGGATAGACCTGCCTATTGAGACCTTCTTCCATAAGGTCCATTTGCTCCTGAACTCTCTCTTTGATTTTAATAATTTGTTTTTTGGGACTAAGGCCGTCTAAAGACTGAAAACTTAAAGGAGAAAGTACCTGGTTTCTTAATCGACCAACTCTACGCATATAGAATTCATCAAGATTACTAATGAAAATGTCAAAAAAGCGAAGCCTTTCTAAAAGCGGTGTCTTTTTGGTTATGGCCTGCTCCAAAACCCTCTGGTTAAACTCCAACCAAGAAAGCTCTCGGTTAAAAAACCTCTCCTTTTTATGAAGAAGTTCTCTTCTGAACCCAACCACCCCAGAACTAAAGTCCTCTTTTTTGTCCTGTTTGATTTTGAAATTTCTCATCTCAAACCCTCCCTGCACAAGACAAATGATTCTCAAAAATTCGTCCCCATTATTACGGAACTCGTCCGAGTTGTCGATAGGTTTGGCGGAAGTCCCCATAGCGCTTTACTCAAAACTTTTTGTATGGCCATCAATTAAAGTTGCTGCTAGCTTTATTGAGGAAATTATCAGAGGAAATAAAATGAAAAATTACATTAGAAACCGTGTTTTTGGTGGCCTCTTTGTAGAACCCTATATGGGATATGCTCTTGGTTTTCAGGATTATATACTTAAAAGTGGATCATCAGATCAAAACATAAGTAGTTACTCCGCCCCCAACGGTGTCATTATTGGAGGGCGTGTTGGCATGGGCCTAGGGCCACTCTACCTGACCGGAGATTTTTCAGGTTATTCCTGGGATGGCTCCATTCCTGGCGCAACACCAAGTACAGCGGCCGGAAGCTGGAAGTTTTCCTCAATGGGTGCAACAGTTATTTTCTCACCTCCAATTCTTCCCATCAGACTTTGGGCCGGCTACAACTTTTCCGAGAAAATGACTCAGGAATACGGATCGATGTCCTTTGAAAAATCAGGAACGGCCATCAAATTTGGAGGAAGCTTTACACTTATTCCCCTAGCGATTACCTCAATTACTATCAACGCCGAATATATTATCTCGAGCTACGGTGACTTTGCCCTGACTGGCAGCAATGGCTCCGTTACTATTGGTGGCAATACTCTTACATTTGGAGACCTCAAGCAAAACACTTTTGTTGCATCAGTAGGCCTTCCCTTTGATGTTCCATTTTTATAAAACTAAAAAAGTCGGCCATAAAAATAGATCCCTTACTAAAAATGTCCTAAAGAAATTAACAAAAAAATCGAACGGTATTAGGATAAATCCTAAAAAGGGGGAGGATACTATGCGTACAAAAATTATTGCAATTATTTCATTTCTTTTTATCTCTGCTCACGCAAATGCCATGATGTTTGTTGAGCCTTCATTTGCCTATACAGTTTCTGGTAAATATGACTTTACACAGTCATCAACTCCATATTCTTGGGATGTTTCAGGTTATTCAGGGAGTTTAAAATTAGGCTGGAGTACAGCAGGCGTCTCAATTGGTGCTCTTGCAAAAAGGGGAAAATCTGAAGTCACAGATGGTACCAACACGTCTTACAGTTGGACAACACAGTACGGAGCTTTTATCGGCTATAGCTTACCCATTATGCTTAGCTTCGGTGTTTCTTATTTGCTACCTCCTACACAGCACTCAGAATCGACTTATAACCATTTGAGTTCTAGCCATCTTGCTTTTGGGGTTTCTTACTCGGTCGTCCCCTTTGTAAGGCTTCAAGTAAATTATGCGATGTCAATTTCACCTCAAATAATGGTAAATGGTACAGGAAATGACATACCTTACGGCAACGTTACTGAGCATAGCTCAAACGCTATAACAGTTGGACTGG
>JAOMEV010000167.1 GCA_028346125.1 Bacteriovoracales bacterium
TCTTCCCTGAGGTTTTTCCACGATTCAAAGAGATCTTCAGATTTGTCCACATTAGGAGAAGTAGCACCCTCCATTTTTTTTCTAATAATATCTTTATCGACTCCGCTTACTTTTTGTGATGGATCCTTTTTGAGAAGATTTTCAGACCATTCATAGAGGTCGATATTATTGAGACCAGTAAGGATCAAGTTGAGTGGATCAAAATCTTTAAGCTTTGTTTTCAAATCGTGAAGAGATTGTTTGAGCTCGAGGACTTCATTTTTTTTTACCTTATCAAAAAACTCTTTGGTTTTTGTGACTTTTTCTAGGATTTTATGTTTAAGAGACATTCGATGTCCTTTTCTTTTATTTTATCATGGTTTTTTGAGGAAGAAAAAAAAGGAGACAGTTTTTAAAAGTTTAAGTAAATTTTCTGTATGGTCAAAAATATCATTCTTCTAATTTTTCTTTTGACGATTTATTCATCGTTCGCCTTCGGGAAAAAAAGATCTGACTTGGGTCCCTTTCCCATTAAAATTGAAAAACCAACTTATTATTTAGACAAAGTTAAAAAGGAGGTTGGAGGTAGGGTTGTGGATTTTTCTGAAGATATTGATTCCTTTTTTGGAGGGAGACCTAGGGGGAAAGTTCTCAATTCAAGTGCGGTAACTGTTTCATGGCTCGTTAATAAGACTGAGGGTGAGGATATCATTCATGAACCAGAGATTGGACTTCGACTTGTCCTTCCGAGAACCGAGAAAAAGCTCCAGCTTGTTGTTGAAAATAAGGCCAAGGAAATAAATAATATATTGCAGGAAGATAAGGTCGAATCCGGTTCACCATCTTCAACAAATAAAGAGAAAAGCACGTTGACCGCATCTATGCGCTACATAATTCAGCAAAAGAAAAACTGGAATATTTACTCGGAAGGTGGGATTAAGATAAAAATACCACTCCAGCCTTTTGCAGGTTTGACTGGTGGAAGGACCTTTAAGTTGGATAAAAAGTGGATCCTTAACACTAGGGCCCAACTTATATGGTATCTTGATGATGGCTTAAGTGAAGTGACGACCGCCAACATAGATTACCCTATTTCAAATAAACTTCTTTTCCGTTTTAGAAACTCTTTGACCTGGACCGATAAAACGGGGTCCATAACAACACTACACGGACCAATACTTTTCCACAAAATAGATGACAAAAAGGCCATAAATTATTATTTAGGGGCCCATGGAAATAAGGATCCAAGGCTTCATATTTATAATTATGACTTTGGCTCTACATATCGCCAGCTCTTCTACAAGACTTGGGCCTTTTACAATTTTGGTGTCAAAGGGTCTTATCCTAAGGGAAAAAACTGGAATTTTGTCCCCTCTATCTTTGTTAAACTTGAATTGCACTTCGGAGGCGACTAAATCAGTGTCAAAGAGCGCCTGGTTCAGTGGCATGTTATTTGCTTATAGAACTGTCACAAGGAGGCCTGCGATGAAAAAGAAGCTTTTTAGCTCACTGATTGTCTTTTTTACGCTGCTATGGGTCTGGAAAGGATTTTCTAAGCCTCCTATCCCAGACACCTTTGAGCGGCCAGAAGAAAAAGAAAAAACTTCCCGTACTTTATAGTCCAACGAGAAGTTTTTTTGAGAGAAAAAAGGGGATGGGGTGGACTATCCCCATCCCCTCTAAGGATTACCCAAGAAGCCTTAAAGCACCTTGGCCTGTGGTGTTAGCCTGGGCCAAGACTGCTGTACTTGCTTGATTCAAGATATTTAGTTTCATATTCTTAGCTGCTTCACCAGCATACTCAGTGTCTCTAATTCTTGAGTTCGTTGCACTTAGGTTCTCATTGGTTGTTTGTAGATTGTTAATAACTGAAGTGAGTCTGTTTTGAACTGATCCCAACTCAGATCTTTGAGCTGAAACTCTTTGAATGGCCCCGTCAATAGAGCGAAGGCTCAGTTGCGCCAATTCTTTCGATTCCACACTCAGCTCTGAAGGCATATTTTCACCGCTTTGGAGGCTATCTACATATTCCTTTTGAGCAGCTTCTCTTAGAGAAACTCTTTCGTCATCGTGTCCATAAACTTGGGCATCGATATGATTGAGTTTGTCTCTCAATTCTCTTTGGGCGACTCTTTGAGCATCTCTTTGTGTTTCTCCACCAAAAAGACTGGCGAGGGTTGAGTCGATATAATCAGCGTTATAAGTAAGTCGATCTTCAAATTGATTATTATGTACTCCAACTTGAATATCGTATTGTTCCCCT
>JAOMEV010000168.1 GCA_028346125.1 Bacteriovoracales bacterium
CAGTCGAAATTTTTATAGAAAACTCATGTAAAAACCTTAAAGGAAGCGGGCAGTCTTTAGGAAATACTCTTGAAATAACGACAGCATCTTTACCAGAAGGAAATTATACATTTTTTGCTAAATCGACTGACCTTGCGGGAAATAGTTCTTCTTGTTCAAGTGTTAGTGCTTCCTATTTACTTGATTTAACACCACCTGCAAAACCCAGTCAGCTTGCCTTTAAGGATGGGATTACAAGTCCTGGAAATGAGGCAGAACCAGTTATAACCGTAAATGGGGTAGAAAAATGGGACACTGTAGAATTATTTTTGGAGTCTTCATGTGAGAAGAGAAGCGTCTTCGGTTTGGCCACTGGAAAGAGTATAAATCTTAAATTAAGTTCTTTAAAAGAAGGGAATTATACCTTTTACGCAAAATCGACAGATTTGGCGGGTAACCGTTCAGCTTGTTCTTCTAGTAGTTTATCTTATTTACTGGATCTTACACCGCCTAATGTACCAAATAACCTTTTATTAAAGAACCCTTCAAAAAGTCCAGGAAATAAAAAGACCCCTGAAATCACTGTTAATGGTGTCGATACCGATGACATGATTCAAATTTTTACAAATAGTTCTTGTGACGATCTGGAAGGAATGGGAACTGCGGTAGGAAAAAGTATTGATATCCTCATTAATCCTTTAGAAGATGGGAAATACAGTTTTTATGCTATGTCTACCGATCTTGCTGGCAACTCTTCTGCTTGCTCAACTAATAAAGTATCTTACCTTTTAGATACTTCACCACCTGACCAACCTAAAAGCTTGAAACTTAAATTCCCAATAAAAAGCCCAGGAAACTATAATACGCCTTTAATTTCTGTCGGTGGTGTTAATGCTGGAAATACCGTAAACATTTATACTGATAAAGATTGTTTAAATAAAAAAGGTTCTGGAATAGCAGCAGGGAATAATCTTGATATAGATCTACTACCTCTCCTTGATGGCAGCTACACCTTTTATGCTAAGTCGACTGATTTAGCTGGTAACAGTTCAGCTTGTTCTACTTCTAAGGTTTCCTATATTGTAGACACTATACCTCCAGGGGTACCTAAATCACCTGTGCTAAAATATCCATCTGAAGCTATTGGCAACGTAACTAATCCAATTTTAAGCGTTAAAGGCCTAGAGAAGTCAGATGATGTAAAACTTTTTTTAGATGAATATTGTACGAATGAGCTTTCAAGCGGGATCTCTAAAGGACCTTCATTAGATTTAACTACGACCGATCTTGCTGATGGAAATTATAATTTCTACGCTCAGTCCACAGATCTGGCCGGTAATAGTTCGGCTTGCTCCGGTCCGAGCACTCTTTATATCGTTGATACGATGCCTCCAGGAACACCTGACCCTCCTGTTTTAAAAGACCCATTAAAAAATATTGGAAATATTAAAACACCAACTCTCACTGTGAATGGGCTTTCTGGGAAGGAAAGTATCGGATTATTCTCAGATAGTAATTGTTCCAAAGAATTGTCTAATGGTATTTCTTCAGGGACGGGTCTGGATTTAACTTCAAGCTTTTTGGCGGATGGCACTTATTATTTTTATGCCAAGTCTACAGACCAAGCTGGAAATATTTCAAATTGTTCTGGCGCTAGTGAATCTTATACAGTTGATACCATACCTCCTCAAGTTCCTGTCGTTACACTTAAGGCCCCTGATAAGTCTCCTGTTTCCGTATTAAAATTAAGGCCCTGAATTTTGTTACAAGGGACCGCATCTGAAACTTTTTGATCTTCACTTTTATCAAAAAAGCAGGAATAAGAAATTGTTTCTCCATCTCGGTCTTTATCTTTCCCTGTTGCCTCATCTTCAATATCAATATTAGAAATAGACATCCCCTCTTCGACCTCTAAACTAGCAATAGACCTTATAATTGGTGGTCTATTTTTATAGATATAGCTAAACGGTTTTTCTGTGCACTCTGAAATATTTCCGGCCTTATCCTTAGAGTTTGCTGAATATATTGTAGTACCGTAAGTTAATGGAGTTTTTATTTTAAATTCAGCACTTACCGATGTCGAAGTCATAAAAGCGATTTGATTTAAACAATTCTTATCAGAATAAAGAAAAACATTATCACCCTTTACAACACCAGCAACTTTAACTGTCGGAGTTGAATCGAAACCTGGGTTAGTATCAGGTTCAACCAAAACAATTTCACTTGGCCGACTCGGAGGGCTCGCATCTAAAGTATAATTT
>JAOMEV010000169.1 GCA_028346125.1 Bacteriovoracales bacterium
AATAATGGTATCCAGCTTTCCAGTATAGCAATTGCAAAAAAGAATGGCCGTTGGGGAGAATATATAACACTAGAAAGCAAAAAAAGTCGCCGTTTGCTTATAGGAAAAGTAATTGACTTCAACAAGGTTTTGGTTGAAATATGATAAGAAATATAAGCATTATTTTTTTCATTTTTATATTCCTAAGTTCATGTTCTAACTACATTTCAAAAATTTATAAGCAAATAGATAGAGAAGAAAGTATTAAACGTAAAAAATCATCCGATGTATTTTCAAGATTTAGAGATTCAAAAAGTGGAAAGCCAATTTCGACTAATGAAACATCAAAGCTAAAACCAAAAGTAAAAAGATCTTATAAAGGTCACCCGAACTCTAAAAAAAGATATAAATCTAGTGATCTAAACGATAATTCCAATAACAGCCTCTGGGTTGGAGAAGGAAAAGATAGTGATTTTTTCATAGAAATTAAAAAGAAAAAATATGGTGACATTGTTATAATTAATATCCTCGCATCCTTTAAAAATAAAATTACAAGAGAATTAAAAAAAGCTTTTCCTAAAAGAAAAAAACCCTCCCTAAAAACAGAAAATAAAGATGGTAAAGCAGGAGCGGAAACAAAAGAACCCGTTACCGCAAACAAAAAGAAGGAAGATGACCCCAAAATCGGGGATGCTCTTGATCAAATTTCTTCAGTCGTCACTGAAAGAATCAGTAAAACTCATCTTTTGATCAGAGGAAGAAAAGAAGTTCTTTTTAGGAGGAGGAAAAGACTTGTTGAAGTTCAGGCCCTCATAGCAAGAAAAGATATCTCAATCGAGGATAAGATCGAATCGGATAAATTTATTGAATCTTCTGTAAAAATCATAAGGTAATATATGAAAATTTTTTTTATCATATTTAGCTTCTTTATTAATCCATTTTATGGAAATACGAAACAAAGAGGCATAAGCCGACTTAAAGACCTCGTCTTCATTAAAGGGGTAAGAGAAAATCCAATACTTGGTTATGGCCTTGTAATTGGTCTTAACGGCACTGGTGATGGTGGTGGCGAAATTACAAATAAGTCATTAAAAAAAATGTTTCAGCGACTTGGACTTGACCCAAAGGAAGAGCTCCCTTCAAAAAATGTCGCTGCAGTTATCGTTACGGCAAAACTCCCTCCTTTCGCTCGTATTGGTCAAAAAATTGATGTTGTCGTTTCTTCAATAGGCGATGCGGGGTCTCTTGCAGGTGGCACATTACTTGTAACCCCACTTAAAGGTGGCGATGATAATATTTATGCTATTGCATCTGGCCCATTATCTATAGGAGGGCTTCAGCAAGGCGCTGACTTCCCCACTTCAGGTATTATTTCTGGTGGGGCCATTGTAGAGAAAGAAATATTTTCAGAGTTTGACAAAAAAAAATCTCTTAGACTTAGCTTAAAAAACCCTGATTTTACCACAGCAGCTCGAGCAGAAAAATTAATTAATCAACAACTTGGCGGAAAATTCGCCATGGCCAAAGATTCAACAACAATTGACCTTATGGTTCCTATTAATTATCAAAGGAAAGTTGTGAAGCTTATGGCAATTTTAGAAAATATAAAAGTAAACCCAGATCAAAAAGCGAAAATAGTAATAAATGAAAAAACAGGTACGATTGTTGCTGGAGGGGATGTTACGCTTAACCCAGTTGCTATAAGTCATGGGAGCTTATCAATAATAATCCAAGATCAAGACCAAGCAGCTCCTGATGGAGAGGCAAAACCGGCAAAGCTATATTACATACCCAAAAAGACAACACTTAAAGATCTTGTAAAATCTCTAAATGCTTTCGGTGTGACACCAGAAGATTTAATACCTATTTTTCAAACACTAAAACGTAATGGCTCTCTTATAAGTGAACTAGAGTTTTTATAATTATTAAACGAGGAGTTTTATAGGGTGATCAACTTAAATAAGAATATTATTTTAAATAATAATAATTCTCAAACTGCATGGGATAAGTATATCCCTAAACCCTATAAGAAAGTCGCAGGATCAATGGAGAAAGAATTCTTAAATTTTATGATATCTAAAATGAACCAAACAGTTAAAAGTGATAGCAAAAATAGTTCTGCAATGGACTATTACCAAGGAATAATGAATAAAGAAAGGTCATCTATTATGGCAAAGAATAATGGAGGAGTTGGTATACAAAAGCTAATATTAGATCAGCTTTATCCTTCC
>JAOMEV010000017.1 GCA_028346125.1 Bacteriovoracales bacterium
CGCACAGCTCTTACTTTTTTATTCTATTTCACGAATGTTGTTAGGGCCTTCTGACTTTTTTTTGAAAACCTTTGTTCCTATTCGTACGACAGATATGTTTAAAGTCACTTGGACTTCCTTTGATTTTTATAAACGCCGCCAGTTCTCTGCCCAATTTTAGATATCAGGAATATGGAGGAAATAAGACAGAATTGTTAAAACCAATAGCTTTCAGGTTGTCTCCAACTTAAAAGTTTATTGACATGAAGGGTCTTACACACCTCATTGACCTTAAATGTATTTGTATCTAATAGAAACTCGCCTTAGTTAAGGAAAAAGGAGCTTAAAGTTAGGAAAAATAAAGCACCTTTTTTCCTTAACCTTTGACCCTATAAAAAGAGATAATGTTTTATTTTAAAATACTTTTCCTGGCCTATAGAGCCCACTATTATATTTATCCAAGAACAATTTTATAGATCATTCTAAGCCCAGTTAAAAAGAGGCCAACTTTAAAAATTTTAGTAAATAATTTTTGGTTAATTTTATTAAGTAATTTGATACCCCAACTTGTTCCTATGATTGTAAAAAGTGTCATAAAAAGAATAATCCATAAATAATTCTCAAAAGGGAAGCTAAGAGCAATAAAGGCAGGGATTTTTAAGACATGTGCCACCGTTTGAATGGCCGCTTTTGTCGCAAGAAGGTTTTCTTTTTTTAAATCGGATCTAAGAAAAAAAGGTGCAATTAAAGGTCCTGTCGCACCTATTAGTAAGGAGAAAAGGCCAACAATAAAACCTAAAATGAAGAAGGCCCAGTTGGGGATGATTAAAGAAGGTAAATTATTAGGTCTAAAAACTGAATAAAAAATAAGGATCGTAATAATAATTTGAGGGAAGAGTGGAGATAGCATTATCTTAATTATGAAGTAAGAGAAGAGTGTACCTATTGGAGCACCTATAAAGAAAGGGATCGCTAACGACCAATTAATATGACTTCTTAACAAGTAGGATCTATAGAAATTACTTACAAATTGAATAAAACCATGGATCGGAATAACCACATTTAAAGGAAAAAAGAGTGTCATCACGGACAGAAGAATAATTCCACCACCCATACCTGTGACAGCGGAAATCGCAGCGGTAAAGAAAGAAAAAATTATAAGGAATATTGTAATAATTCCAGGTACGGTCATTATACTTTTCCTCAGAATAAGGGCCTATTAGAAAAGCACCTTTTCTTTCCCCAAAATGACTCATCCATCGAATATTTTATAAAAAACTTAAAAGAAAACCCTTCAGCTTCACCCCTCTTCAGCCAAATTGGTGCCAATATATCTTGCTTCCCTAAATAGGGCCAACTTCCATTAATTGACTTGAGTTTTTAAGTCATCTATATATTTAAACTAAGTATATTTTCAGTGCTATTTTTGGACAGCTTGCTATTATTAATTTATGAAAAAAATTATCATCGTTGATGACGCCTTTACATTAAGAATTCAGCTCAAAAATGCGCTTGAGGCGGAAGGTTTTGAAGTTGCAGAAGCTGATGATGGTATATCCGGCCTAGATGTCATAACATCTAATCCCGATGCTTCGATTTTAATATCTGATGTTAATATGCCAAACATGGATGGCCTTACTATGCTGGAAGTGGTTCAAGAAAAAAACCTCCTGCCCGGTGCTGGAAAAATTTGTCTTACGACAGAGACGAGTGCAAAAATGAAAGAGCAAGGCAAGAAAGCTGGTTTGGATGCTTGGTTCACTAAACCACTGAATCCAAAAAGGCTTAAGATTCTTTTAGAGCTCATAGAGAAGTTGATAGCTAAGCGGTCCCAATAAGTTATCTTCTTTATAAGGAAGGTTAGGGCCAGAGAAAAAGGGTGCTTCGTTGTTTCTAATATTCAACCAAACTTATTCCACATACTCTTGTTACAAATGAATTCGGTAAGGTTAGGAGAAAAAAAACTTTTTTTCGCCTAACCCCAGCCAAGACATCCAATTTCATGATTAGGAAAGTAAAAAAATAAAAGAGATTTTTAAAAAGAAAAGGGAGGAAGACATCCTCCCTTTTTTTAAATTCTTTTAGTTATTAAAAATCATATTGTTAACAACTGCTTTCATTCCTTCAGGAGAAACATTATTGTGAGCAGCAGCTTTTTCAATAAGGTTATTAAAACTTTCAACGTCACCTTCAGCTAAAGAAGTGAAGGCCTCTTTTGCTGAATTGTAGTCTGATCCAAGAATAATTTCAGAAAAAGCGTCCATGTCTTTTTCTGTTAGGTTTCTTGATTTTTGAACTCTTTTAAAAGTGGTGAAAGTTTTGGCAATTTTTTTGCCTCTTTCTTCAGAGAAACCGAAATTACTCACAAGAACATTACCTAGAGTTTCTGAGCTTTTGCTTTCAATAAGAGCACCCATTGATTCAAGGTCTTTGCTAAAGTTTGATTGTTCAGAGAATGTGTATTCTCTATCATTAATCTCTGTTAGGTAAGTATCAGTTACTGGATTGTATTCAATTTCCGTAAATATCACAACTTCGGTTTCATCCATATCCTGATATTCATCTAAGTCATAATCAATATCCTCAGAGTCTTCTGTAACACCAAAGGGTCTAGCTTCCCATACTGTGTTTATATAAGTTTCCCAAGACCTCATAGGGTTATAAAGAGATAGGTTAAAAACGCCTGCCTCAGTTTCGATATCCACAAGTTGACTCTCAACTTCTTTCCACTTTAAGGCAACATACGTTTGACCATCTTCTCCGACAAAAGTGTCAATGACTTCTACGTCATGATAACTGTCTTGGCGGTCTAAGGAGTTAGCAAAAAGCTCTTCTTTAGAAAGGGGGTTTGAAATGTCATTACCCGTCACAGGGTTTTTGCAACCAACTAACGCAATGAGAAACGAAAGCAATAGAATCATTTTCATAAAATTTCTCCAGATCAAAATTTTTAAGGATTTAGTTTTATAAAAAAGGTTGTTTATTATCAATAGAAAAGCGCCTTAAAGTAATGGTATAAATGGATTATTAATAAAAAAGGTATTTTACTATTGTTTGATTCAATTGGAATTTTATTTTTATTTGCGTTACCTTTTTCAATCCATTTTTTTATTTTTCGAAATCTAGTTGCGAACGGAGGTTATCTTGCCAACAGTCAAGAAAGTAAATAGTTGAATTTTAAGAAAAACTAGGCCTTGTTTTTCCTAAACTCTCTTAACTGATTATTATTTTTGATTTAGCCTTTTTAGACCGGCACCTTTAAAAGGTTCAAGCCCTATATAGGGATAAGGATTTGTACTCCAAGTTCTCTTTTTGTGATCTTTTAGTTCAAGGATGTCGTAATAGCCATTTGCTTTACCTCCCCAACCCCAGTTTACATGGAATAAGGTTTTCCCTTTTTCTTCTTTATAACCATCAACGACAAATGTGTGACCAGACGATTCATCTTTCCTATACCCGCTATAAATTATAGGTCTCCCATTTTTAAATTTTTTCGTTTTGAAAGAGATCCATCACTTGCATAACCGAAGTGTTGTTCAAATAAACGTTCTAAAAAGTTAGGGTGAGCAGCGGCTCCTGTTTTTCCACCATATTCAGCATTTACCATGGCAGAAATTTGATAAAGAAATTTGGCCGTTTTTTGATATCCTTTTCTTTTCTTACTAGGAAATTTTTTAAAAATTCCTTTATCCATTTTTCCATCACCATTTTTATCTATTGATACATCAGGGAGCTTACTGACTAAAGAATCAAAATCAAATCCTTTAGCAACTCCCTTTATACAAAGAACTCCATTTTTATCAACATCTTCACCTTTTAACCCCGAGCGAAGATGGTTTCCGAGGGGATAACAGTTTGAGTACTCTTGATATCTTTCTAAATATTTGATGTTTTGGTATCCATAATACTTTAGGACTTGTGCAGTTGCTACTGTCGTACAACCAAGATAGGCTTGCCCTAACCATACTTCGCTATCCCATGATTTGGTAATTTTTGGAGTAAAAGTTTGATATAACCCACCTTGCCCCCACTCAGTTTCTAAAAGGGGACCAACTCCATTATCGTTTTTCTTAGACTTAGCTGATAGTTGGGAGTCAGGGAAAGAAATTAAAATGATTGTTAAAATTACTAATATTTTCAATTTAGACCTCACTTTAGAACTTAATTAAAAATGAAGACTATTTCTCACTACCTGTCCTTTTATTTTTGAAAAAAATTAAAGAACCTTTTTTTACTTATATAAACTTCTCATTTATCGAATATTTATTATAAAACATAAAAGAAAATCTTTTAGGAGCACCTCCAATTCGCAAATTACTTACCAAAAAACCTATTTTTTTGTTAAATAAGACGAGCTTCTATTAAGAAAAAAATAATCATAGTTGATGGCCCAATTCAGAAATGATCTTGAATTATAAGTTTTATGAAATTATTGACACAAAATATGGCTTATCGGTGTAAAAAGCTATGGTAGGAAATCATGCTTTAAAAAGCCATTAACGGCCATACGTCTGAAATTTCAAATGAGAAAGGTTAAATAATTATTTACTGTAATAGCTTGTCCTCTTCTCAATGTGGAGTTTTTGGGAGGTGTATTAAGATAAGGTTTTTTTTTAGGTTTTGTGGAAAATAGTTGATGATTGTTTTTGTTCAAATAAGATTAGTTTTTTATAAGAGTGACTTTGCCATTTTTGTAAATAAAAAAAAATATTCCTTCTTCAAAACCTGGAGGAATCTCATCAATACTAACATGCTCTCCACTTTCATCCCAATATCTAAGTCCTATTTCCTCAGACGTATTGCAAGCGACACCCAATCTAATTTGGTTAACTTTCAATTTGCTAAGATACTTCTCAAGGTTTTTCAAAATAAATCCTTTTCATAATATTACAACAAACTATTAATTTAATAATGGTTCATTTAGAGTTCATTCAATTACAAAAGGTTCATTCTCATTGAGCGGGAGTAAATAACCTTGATCACAGCAGTAAAACTTAATAATTTCAATACCCTACTACATACTAAATTAACCCTTTATATTTCTACAACGGTATAATGGAGCCAATAGATCAGTGAATACCTTTAAGGCCAGGAAAAAAAAAGCACCTCACCACCCTCAAATAAGGCGAAGAGACACTAAATGTTTTTTCATAAAAAGCCGAAAAATAGGTAACACTTTTTATTGAGTTTTTATGAAGCTATTTTTATTTCTTTTTTTTATTGCGTCTGCATCTTTCGGAGAGCCTTTAGTCTTGGAAAAGGGGAAGCACTTTTATGAGCTGGGACTTCATTTGGAGATTTTTGAGGACCCTAGTGGGAAACTTTCTATTGATGAAGTCGAGGGGAAGGAGTTTTATACAAGTCGAGAAAAAGTTCCTAATTTTGGTTTTTCGGAGTCTGTTTTTTGGGGGCGAGTTACCATTTTAAATAAACTCAAAAAAAGGAATTGGTTTTTAAGTTATAACTATGTGACACAGGATTATGTTACTTTTTTTAAAAAAGTTGGAGGAAAGTGGATTTCTGAAGAAATGGGGGATAGCAAAAAGTTTAGTGAGAGGAAATATAAGATACGGCCTTTCGTTTTTGAGGGCGGGAAAAATGAAAAAGAGGTTTATTATATTAGAGTATCAGGGAATCCCACTCAATTTGACTTAAGTTTATTAACCAAGGAAAAGATGCTTTTATTAGAAGGTGAATCTAATGTAAAATTGAGTCTATTCTTTGGGATTGTGATCTCCATGGTCCTTTACAATGTCTTTATTTTCTTCTTCACAAAAAGTCTAAGTTATTTTTATTATGTTTTTTATGTTCTTTTTTTTGGACTTTTTCTTGGCGGGCGAAAAGGTTTAACCCAAAAATACTTTTTCACGGATAATGTATGGTTCAGTAATAGTGGACTTCTTTTTTTTGGTGCTATGGTCTGTATATTTTTATGCCTCTTCACAATAGAATATCTTAACCTCCAAAAAACAAAAAGGTGGATTTATCGTTTCCTCATTGGAGGTATAGTCTTAGGCTTCATTGTTGTTGTATTTTCTTTTTTTGCACCCTACGAAGCGACCATAAGGCTTTTCGTGGTGTACGCCCTTTTGATCGCGGCCTTTGTTTCCGTTGCAGGTGCTTATAGTATGCTAAAAGGCTATAGACCGGCGAGATATTTTGTTTTTGCTTATTTTTTTATGTTAATTGGTGCAGTTATAACCAACCTTACCATGTCAGATGTTCTTCCCATTTACCCTCTTTTTAAAGAAGCACTTATAATTGGGAGTGCTCTGCAGCTTATTCTCTTCTCTATGGGTCTCGCAGACAAATTCAATTACCAACAAGAGCAAGCTTTCATAAAAGAAAATACTTTGAAGAACGAACTTGAATCAATGAAAAATGGATTAGAAGAGAAAGTTACTGAGAGAACGAGAGAGCTAACAAAAATTCAGGACGAAAGAAGTCTATTCTTTGCTAACCTCAGCCATGAACTCAGAACCCCCTTAAATGCTATTTTAGGTTTTTCACAAATTTTACAAGCTACAAAAACAGACAGAGATACAAAAGAAAATGATTACGTCGATTCCATCAATACAAGCGGTAGATCACTTTTAAGGCTCGTCAACTCAGTCCATGATTTTACCAAAATAGAACTCAACGAACTTAAGGTTGAAAAAAAGAAATGTAAATTAAGAGAAATCTTAACATCAATCTCTTTGTATTTCAAAAATGAAGCTCAAAGTAAAGGGATCTTCTTTGAACTGGAGTTAGGTAAAGACGTCCCTTCATGGATCGAAAGCGATGAATTAGCGCTTAAACAAGTTTTAGATAACCTTTTGAGTAACGCCCTTAAATTTACGAAAGTTGGTCATATTAAAATTAAAGTCGAAGGGGGCTTTAAAGAAAACAGCGACGATCTATTCGACCTTTTTATACAAGTAGAAGACACAGGTGCAGGTATGCCTGGTGAAAAAGTTAGAAGCCTTTTCGAACCTTTTGCTCAAATCCACGATCACGGTAGTGTTAAGGAAAGAGGAAGTGGTCTTGGGCTCTATATTTCTAAAAAAATTATTGATGATTTGGGGGGGGAACTAGGGGTTATATCCCACATTGGAAAAGGAAGTGTTTTCACAATAAGGCTTCCCAGCGTAACCTTTTTTAAAGATGAGGCGGACTCCGGACACTTCTCTTACAAATTTTTTGGTGAAACCATCTTAATTGCTGATGACGTCCCCATAAATATAAAACTTTACGAGGCCTACCTTTCTCAACATAACCTAAAAGTTGAAGTGGCGAGAGATGGCACTGAACTCCTGGAAAAAGCGAGGACAATTAAGCCTGATTTGATTATGACCGATTTTGATATGCCCGGATTAAATGTGGATCGGGTTTTAAAAACTTTAAGGGCGGAAACCTCTTCAGTACCGATTATCTTAGTTTCCGCTATAAAAAACGAGGTTGGGGAAAAAAAAGATTTTGATGCCTTTTTGCAAAAGCCAGTTGATGAGAGTGTCTTTATAAAAGGATTAGTAAAGTTTTTAAAGCACGAGACTGTTCTCATAGAAGACACATCGCATGAAGAAGAATCATATGAATTCGTTATTCCAGAAAATTTAGCTAAAGAGGAGCTAGAATTAGTCAAAGAAGTTTGTGAAAAGTTTAGTAACTGGCGAGAATTTATGCCTGTTTCCGAAATAGAAATAGGTTGTCAGGCCATAAGGGAGAAATTAACGAAAACCAAGCTAGCTAACTTAATCCCGCTGCTAAAGAAACTTGAAGAAAGCGCAGGAAACTTCAATATAAATATGCTTACTACTCTTCTAGATGGTGCTATTGATAAAATCAAATCTAATAAAATTTCGTCTTAATCAACAAAAAACGGGAAGTCTTGTCGGGACCTTTTCAAATTGAAAACCTTCTAGGTCAATAGAAGCTTGAAGCCATTCCGGCAATTTTAAAACTCTTTTTAGGGACTTGAAGAAGTGAGTTGGCAGTTAAATTCATTATTAGGGCAATCAAATAACTGCTATATAGCGCCTTGTAAATGGGGTCATTCATGATTATCATGCTATTAAATTTAAAAACCTTTCGGATAAGAACCTAGTGCTCAGCGCCAAGGCTTTTAAGGACGTAAAATGAAAATAATGGCAATTTTTCTTCTTTTATTTATGACTTTCTCAGAAGTAAGTGAGGCGAGATCCAGAAGAGGTAAATTTTTTGGAAAACGTAGTGGCCGTAGCTTTTTCAATTCCAATAAAAGGACAAACACCAATACCTTTAGAAGAAACCAAATGGGTCAGCCAAGAAGAAGCGGTGGATTTATGAAATCCATGATGGGTGCAGTTGCTGGAACGATGATTGGTGGTTTTTTGTTCAAAGCTCTTGGAATGAACCCTGGCGGCATGGGTGCAGGTGGAGGTGGAGGAATGGGCTTCATACTACTCCTTCTTTTAATAGGGGGTGGAGTCTTTCTTTATTTTAGGTACAAAAAAAAGACTGCTTTTGCCGGCACCAATTACCAACATAGTGAACAAGGTTTTAGTGAGCAGAACACAAGTCCCTTTGAAAGTGAGCCTAGTAATTACGGGGAAGAAAATAATTTGGATATTGAGCAGGGCCCTCAATTTATAAGTGATAGAAACAAAGATTTTTTCTCAATTCAACATGCCTGGTCCAAAAAGAATCTGGATGGGGTTAAGGATAAAATGACCACAGAAGTTTACTCAGAATTTATGAATGAAATTGGCGAGATGAACAGCAAGGGGCATACATCGACATTAGAAAACCTAATGGTCAATAAAACTGAAGTTACTTCTAGCTGGGAAGAAAATTCAACAAAATATATAACCTTAAAATTTGATGTTTCCCTGATTGAGTACGAAGCTGATAAAAATGGAAATATTATTTCCGGCAACAAAGATGGCTACACAGACATCACTGAGCTTTGGACATTTGCCCAAGAAGGTCTGGGGAAAGATTGGAAAGTGAGTGGTGTTGAAACCCCCGCATGAAGGTCAATTAATGGGTTAGGATCCTCCTGACCCTTACTTTCGGTGTCTTGATTCACATCACGTGAATCGGTCTGCGACACTCACTTCTTCTCACCATACTTATATCAATAAAAAAGTCCCTAATTTTCAAAAATCAGGGGCTTAAATTATTTTTAAACTTATTTGCCACAGGACTTAATAGAACTTAAAGGTTTTGAGGGTTACTATCGCCTTAGAAATTTAAATCAGTTACGGGGCACTACTTTTGGTCATTTTTTATTATTACAACTCATTAAAGAAACCTAAAAGTGATTTTACTTTTTTACTAGTAGCAAGAAAGCATTGGCCTGAATAACCGATGTAAAATGTGGCCGGACATAAATTCTACAGTTAGGCCTCCCAAAGAGCGATCTGTCCCTTCGCCCCCACAACAACATCTTTTAAATCTATATTCATGAAGATGTCCTCTCTAGACCTTCTATAAGCAAGATTTAGGGGGTCAACTTTGACATTATCCAAGCGCTTTCGCTTAAACTCGGCCAAAGTTAAACCTTCCAACTTCATTCTATGATTTCTGTAAGCCCCCCCATATTCAGACTCACTTGTAGCGAGTGTTTCTGCAAAATCAATGATTCTGCGAATACCTACAACAATACTTTTGGCCGCATTGAATATATCTGATACTTTTCGGCCTTTTGTTCATAGTCAAAAGGAAGACATTAAACCCTCTTCTGAGAAAACCTCTTGCTACCATTTTTTCCAGAGGGGTCACCTCCATGATAGAAGGAATGAGGATAATAAGGGGTATTTTTGAAATACAAACTTTTTAAACTTATTTATTTTTTCAAACTTTGTGATTAAGTGCCCTCTATTTTAGTCGAAATGGGACAAGAGTGAATCTTCTGCTCGAGTTGCATTAGGAAAAGTATTCATAAAAAAAAGAATAAACGAAAATAACGTCAATTTTTTAAATGGCCCTATCAGCTCAGCATTTTTACTCTCTAAACAAAATTTATTACGATTATTTGATAGTATATCTAATAAATCCTCATAATAGAAAAAGCCGTACCTTAGTTTTTTTTCAAAGTATTTCTTCATTATTTTGCACTCTCTTGTGTATTACACTAAAATACGGTCTGACTTATTGAGATCACCTATTCTAAGTGATAGAAAAAAGGCATGGAGGTTCAACTCATTATAAATTTAATGTTAATAAATCAATTAACTTTCCCTTCCCATCAAATGTTTTAAGTTCCAAGTTTTCATTAGGTATTGAAATGTAGCTATAAGTGCTTCGGAGTACTCGTTTAAAAACCATATAAGGATTTTTTCGAAAATCCAGGTGCTCTAAAACCTCCTGCGGGTCCAGGAAATGGGTAATGGATACCTTTTTTTAAAACTTCTTGGTCAGAAATTTGAATCAATAATAGTGAGTCTGCCATCTCTGTATGAAAAAAAGAATACACCTTCTTCAAGACCTATAGGAACCTCATCGATACTAATATGATCGCCACTTTCATTCCAAAATCTCACCCCTACACAATCATTAGTATTAAGAAGCACACCTAACATAACTTGGCGAACTCCCAGTCTATCCAGATAATTTGTAATGTATTTCAAAACAATCCCCCTTGTTTATTATTGTACAGGGGGGCCAGAAAAAAGTAATGATTCATTTAAAATCCGTTTAAAACGCTGAGTAGTTCAAATAGGGTCCATAGTTGAGAAAAAATGAGATTTCTTGGAACAAATAAGTTTAGGAAAACCAAAGCGCCTTTTTCCTTTCCTTATAGAC
The DNA here is from genome assembly GCA_028346125.1 of Bacteriovoracales bacterium. Lineage (GTDB taxonomy): Bacteria > Bdellovibrionota > Bacteriovoracia > Bacteriovoracales > Bacteriovoracaceae > UBA7317. Next base: position 10,747 of record JAOMEV010000017.1, read on the forward strand.
TCATTCATCGAAATTTTTACAAAAAATATAAAACCGTAAAATAAAACTATTTAGGAGTGCCCCCATTCCACAACATGGGATCCAAGAAATCTCGCTTTTCTTTAATTAAGACGAACTTTTATTTAAAACGTTTTATTTCGCTTACGGAGATAAAATAATTTATTCAGATGTCATTCATTTTAGCTTCACGAATATAGACTTTGACATTAAAAAAATTATCGGTACTCATCTCACAACTCCAGATTTTATAGCAAGGGAGGATTTTGAAGGAAAAAACTTTGAAGTTCAGTCCCTATATATTTATTGAATGAGAGCAAAACACAATTTTATGTATTTGTTTACGGACCTCACAAGAAATAAAAGCCCTACGGTCAATTAAAAGATTGAGTACCCTAAAAGGTAAAGGAAAAATTAGTTTCTAAAATTGACCTTAATCAATTTAAATTTAAGCTTCACTTATTTAAATATTATTTTAATCTTTTTTTTGATTTTTTTTTTTATAAAAATGTCGAAAATGGATTACGAGAATGCTTAATAAGGAAAAACTATGAAAATTATATTGACCCTTATGCTTTTATCTACAAGTTTCCAGGTATATTCACAAAATATAAAGAAGCGAGGTCTTTTAGTAAGTAAAGAAATGCAAAAAGATCCTAAAATGGGGTTTAAAATTGCTAACAAGTTCGTGGGTAAAATAGGTTGGTTTTATACCTATAACCACACTTTAAGTGATGAATGGATAAGTTGGGCCAATAAAAATGGTGTTCAGTTTGTTCCCATGGTTTGGGGACGTTGGATCAAATGGGGTGATAAGAAGTGCAAACTAGGGGAAAACGGTTGTGACGGAAAAAAACTTATAAAAATAATGAGTGGCACTCTGAAAAAGCTAAAAGGGAAGGCAAGGCCGAAATGGTTGATGGGTGCCAATGAGCCTTGGAATTCAACGCAATCAAATTTAAATCCTTGGGAAGCAGTTGAGATTTGGAGGAAGTATTTGCAACCGGCGGCGGATAAACTGGAACTGAAATTAATGGGACCTAACGTAACCGAAAAAGACGAAGAGCTCGAGTGGATGGCCAATTTCCTAAAACGTTGTCGTGATGTTTCAAAAGATGAGACTTTTCCCTGTGACCTTGGAAAGATCAAGTCCTTCGGAATTCATACTTACAAGTGCAAAGAAACTCACTGGAATAAACATTACGGCAAAGGGGATAATATCCGGAAAACTCTTAAATTAAAAATGGGTTCTTATGGTGGGAAACCAGCTAAATGGTGGGGGCAGTATATAGGCCAGCGTAAATTTTGGGTTACGGAAACAAATTGTAATTGGGATGGTGATGCACCTTCAAGCGCGGAACAATGTAAACGGATTACCGGTAAGCGAAAGAAAAGCCATGGTATAGGCTCCATCAATCATATGATGAAAAACGATAAAATCATGGGGTTTGCTTGGTGGCATACATTTAATGGAAATAAAATTCAAAGGGCCTTAAACTCTCGCCTGAGTTATGAGGGAGGTGTTCTTAAACCTGTAGGAAGAGGGTATTTAAAACCAAATAATAAAACAAATTGTAAGTGGTAGATATGTTTTAAGTTTAAAAATACCTATGGGGGAAAGAGTGACCGAGATGAAACCATGTCAGCTTATTACGCTGCCTTTTATCATAAGAGAGTGTTTTTGACGATTCAATTTCAAAGATATTAGGTTCTATATGACAATTTATTTTTACTAGAGATTATGAAGAAAAAGCGCTATCGGCCTTTGGAGAAGTGAAGAATCGGCATATTATCGAAGTCATTGCTCGAAAACGAAGTTAATCAGGATAAGTGAAAAAACAATAACCAAAACTTCTCAGTGAAAAAAATATCTAGTTTTTAAGGGCATCACGAATATCATCCCAGCCAAGTAAATCGTATTCAACTAAGCATTTTTCGCCTTTACTATAACGATTTTTTGGACATTTAACTTTACTAATACCTTTTTTTGGTGGGCAGAAAACCATGGCCTTATCGGCATGTGCCAATTTCACTTTTAACTCTTTAGCAGTTAAACCTGTTTCAGACATCATTTTTTTATAGGCGCTTTTGGCACCTCTGTAATTTCCTCCCACCAAAAGGGCCTCAAGTTGGCCATACCTTTTGAACATTCGCTTATGGTAAAAGTAGGTAGGTTTCCAAAATTTTGGGTGTTTTACCCGATAGGCTTTCCAATGGGATGCATCTTCATAATACCGGACACAAGCTGAATAACAAGGTTTACAGCTTGCGTAGGTATTCAATGATAGCAGTGTAGAAAATATTACGACCATCAATCCCTTTAACATAATTTACCCTTTAAACTCATAAATTTATTTATGCTTAAAAATTCTTATCAGAAAAATAAATATAAAAGGCCAGGAAAAACAAAGCACGTTTTTCCTCCACCCTACACGACTCACTTATCGGCTATTTTCCAAAAAACCTGAAACAGGACAAGAAAAAATCTCAAGGCCCGACCCCATTCCACAACATACGCGCCAAGATATCTCGTTTTTCTTTGATTAAGACGAACCTCTATTAAATATATGATGGTCTTTATTATGAGATTTTTATGAACTTATTATTATATTCCCGATAAAGGGTTTTGTTTCGATTCAGTGAGACAATTAACTCTTTTGGTCTTAAGTAATGATGAGGAATTCAAGCTTTTATTGCAAAAATACCAAATTAAAAACATTCAAACTTATTTTAGGCGATATTTATGTCCTGGTGCGGAGTTTTCTTGATCGTTTTTGAGAATTAAAAAACAGCTATTGTTTTCTAACCTTGATATTTTTCAGAGGCACGAAGTTATTTTTTCTTTTCACTTTCTATTTCACAACATAGATTTGGGTTTCTTTTAATTTTTCAAGGAAACTTAATGCGAAATCTGACCACGATAAAAGAGGTGCATGATATTAAATATTGCACTGGGCATCACCCTATATTGAAGGCACATTACAAGTCTGGAAAGAGACCTACAGAATTTGGGAATAAAGTTTGGGCAACATCATTAATACTTTTGGATTACCTAAAAAAGAAACCTTTTGATTTAAATGGCCTTCGAGTCCTTGAAATAGGCTGCGGTTGGGGTCTCATTGGTGTTTATCTTTCTAAATTTCACTCCTGTAAGGTCACTTGTTCCGATCTAGATGAATTTGTCCTCCCCATTGTCCAATTTCATGCAGAATTGAATAATACTTTTGTTGAAGTAAAGAAGGCCTCTTTCAATGAACTTTCTTTAAGCTTTTTAAAAAATTTCGACCTCATCATTGGTGCTGAGGTTTGTTATTCGGAAGAGGTTTCAAAAGATATCACTGCGCTTGTAAAAAGGTCACACCAGGCCAAGGTAGAACGTTTTCTTATGGCCGACCCTGGAAGGCCTAATTTTTTTGAGTGTTATGATTCTTCCTTTGAGGATTGGAACTCTGAGCTTTTAAGATTACCAGGTACTATCAATGGAAAAGAAACAAAGCTTCTTTCTTTTTCCCAAATTCACTGACACAAATGAAGACAAAAAAATGAAAATGACGCTTTTTAACAAACTAATTTGGGGATATTTATTTTGATGAAGAGGTAATTTAGTTGTTGATTGATTCAACTACTGATTAAAAACGCTCTTTCTTCAATAAAGTGAGAGTTTTGGTGTTTTTATTAAAATATTCGATAAATAAAAGTTGGATGGTAAAAAAGTTAATTGGTTTTACCTAAATTTCATCTGACAAATATACTGCATGCATTGAAGGCAGTCATTTATTTTAAACTCACTCCCTATTCTTTAAATAATCTGGATCCCGGTCTAAAAGGACATAGATTGGCTCATTTTCATTTGCCTGCGTTCTTTTAAGCCCTCGAATGGCCTTTGGAAAAGCAAGAAAGCCACTCTCTTCAGCTATCCACTTTTTCCCTCCATCGTAATCACCGATGACCTCACCTTTTTTGATTTCACTAAAGTTTTCAAGGTCACTTCTTAACCAAGCATCTGGACCAGGAGGAAACATAGGTCCTCGTTTTGGGAAAAAGCTCCCTCTAAATTCTTCGGGCCTTTGCCCTAAGGTGTAATTGAGAAGTTTAAGAATCAGCTGAACACCATAATAAATTTGTTTGTAGTCGAGACTCATGGTTCCCAATTCAACTGTTACTGCCGTACAACCACGATTCACTAAATAATGACTAAAGGGTACCCCTTTTCCTTTTTGATCATATGGTTTTTGGGGAATAATCGAAGCCTGCGGGTCTATTGCTCTAATAAGCTCAAAAGTTTTTGAGTTAAAAGTCATAGGAAAAAAAGGATGGGCACTAGGGGTTTGGGTCTGATGAAGATCAAGACTAATATTACATTCTTTAAAGGCCTCCATCACAACTTTGGCCCGCTGAAAATCTTTTCCTTCTCCAATTACGTCACCATAGCAACGGTTGAGGTCTTTCTCAAAAAACCTTTTGCCTAGTTTAGCCGATTCAACGCTACCTAGACCAATAACAATTTTCCCCGGTAAATTAACTAGTCCTTTATCCAATAGAGAAAGAAACTCTAGTAGAACAAAAAGTCCGCCTACTTCATTACCATGATTAAGCGCCATCAGACCGATCACTTTATCAACTGAGGTTTCCTTTGTTGGAGTCAGTTCAAAAATGTAAGGGGCCAATTCTTTAAATTTAAAACTTTCGTTATTTAATTTCGTAAAAAAACTTTTAAATTTTTCAATATTATCTTTTATAAACTCAGTGTTGCAGTCTTCGCTCACTTTAGCTTCCTTTATTAAACAGCCTAATCCTTTCAATAACTCCCATTATAAACTACTACAGAGATCTTATTGTAAAGGTCTTTTCTAAAGGTTAGGAAAAACAAAACACCTTTTTACCATACCATCCAACTTTCATTTATCGAATATTTTAACAATAACCTAATAGAAAGCCCTCTAAGTCCTCCCCATATCGCAACAACAACGCAAAAATACAAAAACTTTTCTTAATTAAGACGAACTTCTATTAAGGCTCCACTAATAAGGGAAGCTTTTATTTGCATACTAAAAAATGACCTCCATCTTCAATTTAAAGGTCTAAAGATTACCGGGAAAAGAAGAAAATTGTTTTGAAGCAGCTGGGAAAGAAAAGCATCATTTGAATTTCTTATAACTTCGACCAGATAGAATATAAAAAACCAATGCCTTATTCTAAATCAACTCATTCTTAAAAAGGGAAAATGGTAACTGTTTTGTATAATTCATGGGGGGAATCATTGTGGTTATGAATGTGAGTGTCAGAAGGGCAGATATGGCAGTTTGGGTAGACGCACAATGTATCAAACCGAACTAATTTGGCACTTTCATCCAGAAATAATAAATATTTATGGATTGGTTGTAATCCAAAAAAAGGCTCTCCCTGGGGGAATGCTTTTTCCAGAAAGGAATACAAGCCCAAAACAATTTTTGTTTAATCTTTTGGCGCTTTGTTAAAAAATAACCGCGAAGCAAGCAGGACAGAGAAAAAAGAGTGCTTTTTTCTCTGTCCATTTAGAAAAATATACTTAAATTCTTATATTTTCTTTACTTGAACAGCACAAGGACCTTTTTGACCTTCACCGATTTCATACTCAACTGCGTCATTTTCATTAAGCGTTCCACCTTCAACAGCTGTTGTGTGAACGAAAAGATCATTTCCTCCATTATCTGGAGCAATAAAACCAAAACCTTTAGAATCATTAAAAAACTTTACTTTACCTGTACCCATAATTTCCTCAACATCCTTAAAAAAAATATTACATAAATTTGTAACATTGACTTATATGACCATAAGATCACTTTAAGTAAAGCATAAAAATACAAGTTCGCCTTATTTAAGGAAAATCGGTTAATTTTGACATGGTTTTTGCGAATTGGGGGCCCTCAGAAACGATTTTCTCCTAAAGAGCAAATAAAAAAAGCCTATAATCTGGCCAGAAAGTTTCATCATGGTGTCTCGGGTAGTCATAAAAAGTTTAAACAAATTAAAGATAGTTATGAGTACCTAATGAGCAGAGATTAAAATATGTATTGTTTGGCCCTAAAGGGGCCATTAATCATGTTTGGATTATAGAGTATTATATCTTTATTAAGAAAATTGTACCCTCTCCTATAGTACTTTCTAGTTCGATAGCACCACCTATTTAACTATATTTGTTTTTACCACGCCCATACCTACACCTCTTCCACTTAGCTCAGAGGCATTTTCAGTGGAAAAAAACCTTACTTAAAAATAATCATCATTTTTTCTTAAGAAAATAAAGAGTTGGAGTAATGCCCTTTGCCATTTCCTTTTTAGTTATGATTGAATGGTCAATTCCTCTACCATCGTCTTCTATACTTATGCTAAGATTTTTATTATTAAGAGAAACTTTAATTTTTCCTATTTCACTTTTACCGGCATTTAGTCTCTCACCCTTGCTTTCAACCAAGCTATTCCTCAAAATATGAACAATAGCGTCCATTAGAGTCGTGGAGTCCTTTTCTTCTACGACTTCATAGGAAACCTTTTTCCCAATTCCTTCTGCAATAGTTTCAATCATGTTAGATAAAAATTTCATCTTTTATTTTATATGTTTTTAATTTGTTTTCTAAATTTATTTTAAATTCATTGATTCTATTTATTGATACATTTTTAGCCGTTAACTTTTTACTCAAATCTATACCAAAAATATCCTTAGCAATTTTACTATACTCATCAACTAACCCTTTTATTTCAGATTCTAATTTAACAATTTCTATTAAGCACTAATCTTAGGCCTTTTAAACCAGAACAAACTTCTGAATAATCTCATTAAATAGATTAAAGCCACTTCAGACCTAAAAAGGGACTATCGCTTTACCTTGAGGACTTTGAAAAATTTTTAGAAAAAATTTGTCATATTACAGCGCGAATATGATTTTCAAGCGTTATCCGTCAACTTGGTCGATTTCTTGAAATTGTCGATAACAACATAAAGTCCATATTGGAAAAAATGAATGAAACCATATCGACAATTAAAAGGCCTTTCCTTAGCTATCCGAAAAAGGTTAAATAAGTTTTATTATTTTCAGTGTAAGGCGAATTTAGAACATTTTTCAAAAAACAATATTTGTCCCTATAGCAAGACTGAACCGAAGAATTCTGCCTGAGAAAACCCCACAGGAGTCGTACCATTTATTAATTTAACTATTGAAATTGTTAAATTAATAAATCAAGAAGTAACCATACTATCTTTGAGTTGCTGGCGATTTTTAAGATAGGGATTATAATGCTCTTTAAAAAAACGAGGTTTGGGATCATGGAATTGAGTCACGATCCCTAATTGGAAACAACTATATATAAAAATCCATGGCAGGTCTAATTGATAAGGTAAAAAGCCACTGCGAGCACCATTAGGGTAGAGATGGTGATTATTATGCCATTCCCCTGCCACATAACCCGGCCAGAGCTGATTAATGGATCGATCTGCCTTAAGAAAGTCGATACCTTCTTTTCTTTTATCTTTGCCTCTGCCATGCCCATCGAAATTGAAAGTCCGCACTCCAAAGGCCCAAACGCCGACCCAACCGAAAATACAAGTCGCCAGAGCATGCCCTCCCAAAAGATAAAATGTTCCGTACCAAAAAATCCAATTGAGGCCGTAATTGAGCAAAAAGTTTATAGGTGTCGCCAGAGAACCATACTTTTGATACTGGAGATAGCTATTGGTTTTAAGCCCCGCACCCTGCATAAATTTGGCCAGCACTTGATAATCTTTCTCATTTAAATCAGTCGATATAGGTTGGTGATTGGCACAGGCCAAAAAGCAATAGAGCCAACCTCCGTTTACGTTATAGGGGTCACCCGGTTCCTCGCTGTACTTGTGGTGGACAAGGTGGGAGACCGCATAGGTTTCTTCAGGGATGACTTTAATGACAAGGTTTTTGACAATAAATCTAAAAAAAGAATTCCGAAAACGAAACCCTCTGTGACTGCAATATCGATGAAGATACATAGTCCCATGGGAACCCATCAGGACCATGCCATAAATTCCCCCCAATGGTAATAAAGACCAACTAAAATACTTAAAGAAAAAAGTAAAAAAAGGGATGGTCAGGAGTAAAGTAATGTTCCAGGAACAAAAGGTAAGCCAATTTTTTTTTGATTTGAAGATATTGTAACGATCAAAAAAAAGTTTCAAGATTTCTTTATGAGTGGGAACGTAGAGTTTTCCATCGCGAAGGTAACCGTAGCTTGGTCTCTCGAGAACTCTATTTAAAAAGTGATTCAACTAACCATCCTTGACTAAAATAAATTTTGGGAGACTTTAACATGATACTCTAAAGTGAAACGAAATAACAACAAGGCTTATTGACGTCAATACCAACAAATACTCAACTATAATTGTGCTAGTTTTAAATTTATTATTTCATTAAGCTAAAATAATAATTACAAATTTTCTTTTCTTTCAGATAGTCTAACCGTTCTTCTTCTGCGCCAAAGGTTAGGAAAACAAAGCACTTTTTTTCCACACCCTCCACAAAATGCGTGCCAAGACATCTCGTTTTTCTTTAATTAAGATAAGCTTCTATTAAAAATAAACTTTAACGTTTATTAACTTTAAGTCGCACGTCTCGCGAAGGTTCATTGTAAACATGTAAAAAGACTTGATCACTTAACGGCAAATCAAGCAATCCACCGTCGTCTACAATTTCTAGATCAACTAAGTCTAAAATGTTTTCAACCACAGTGAGAATTTCGTCCGAGGCAAACCACCTTCCCTGACAAGTATGGTTTCCTGATCCAAAAGGTAAATAGCGCTTTGAATCCTGACCTTCCTTCAAAGGTTCTGGTCGACCTTTGCTATCATCCTTATCTGTAAGATGCTCAACAATCTCCTTACTTGTACCATTCTCCGATGTCCATTGGTCAGCATTATAATTACTTTTTTCTTCCCAGTGCTTTGAATTGGTTTGAATAAAAAAAGGACTAGTCACAATCATAGAGTTCTTGGGTATAACAATACCTTCAATTTCACTATCATGTTTGGCCTCTCTAGGAAATAATGTTGTCACGGGGGGATGCAATCGAAGTTCTTCCTTAATTGCTTTTACCATATTTCTTTTTTTACCGCGCAGATTATCTTGTGTCTTTGTTTTAATGGCACGGTAAATAACCCAAAAAACTCCCAACGTAGGCGCCTGTGCCAATACATACATAACACCATTTTCAGTCGCTTCTACCTCATTAATATTTCCTGCTTCTAAATGTTGTCGTAATATAAAACCGATAGAATCCTCTTTTGTACAGGACTTAACCATACCCAAGACTTTCTTACGCAGTTTCGAAACATTACCAGTGTCATCATTTCCTATAATAAAAGTTGGCATCTTGAGGGCATCATTGACTATTTCGGCATAATTGTCTTCGGCCTTGTCATTAAAACAATCAAAGGTTCCTTGAAAAAAAATGCGTCCTCTGATTTCTACCATAATACGATAAAGTTCATCTAAAAGATTGATCTCTTGACGTTCAGGCCACATTTTAACACGTTCTCGGACAATATCTCCAATTTCTTTGAGATCATCACTATAACCATCAATAAAGTATTCCTCAAATAAGGCCCTATACCCCAACCAAGTTCCCGTCGTCCCATTTCCTAACAGAGAATGAGCGCCGAAAGGTGGGAACCTCGTTATTGTAATTCTCGGATAGTTTAAAGTTTCTTCTAAAATTGTATTTACGATCGATTCATCCATAAAAATAAACAAAGATGGGCCTAGAGGCCCAAGGGGTTGGAATTTTTTAAAACGTCTCTCGTTGCCGATTACCGAGGCAAGAATACTGTACATACGATCAGGCCCCCTCATAGTCAATAAGACAAGAAACTTTACCGTTGGACTGAGATAAAATAAAAACGTAAAGATTCCTATAAAACCAATAAGAATTTTAATAATAGTCAAAGGGGTAAGACCCCCAAAAAAGGATAAACAAAATAGAATCGCCGAGAAAACAAAGGTCGCGCCAATTCTAAATTTTATTCGGCCCATTCGATACAATTTAGTACCAATTGACATAAAGGTAGTTTCTAAAAAGCTTTTTGGTTTTAAACTTTTTTCCCGTAAATCGTTAAACCCCGGCCCTTTTGTCAAGGCCTGGGCCAAATGCGAAAGTTGGACAGTATCTTTTTTTGAAAAAGTATTGGGAAAATACGAATTAATAAAGTCATCTATATTTTTGACACCTAAACCTCGTAGTCTTGATGATACGAGTTCAAGAGTCATCTCTCCGTCTCCTTCAACATCCCAAGATTTGAGCAAATTAAAAACTTGCTCCTCATCTTTTGTAAGCTTTTGTTTTAAGTCCCCGTCTTTAAATTTGGTTATTTTATCAACTTGTAGATTCTCTGAAGATTTTTCATTTTTATATTTATACAAGAATTTCGATATGGCGTTCTCACAACCACCACAAATTCTTCCTACTCCAAAATTTAATTGTAATTTTTCAAAAACATGGCCGACTTCATCAATTGCAGACCTCAATTCGACTTCTCCCATACTAAGACAAGGACAAATTTGTTCTTTTAGTTTTGCCTCTCCCCCAAAAAAACCACTTCTTTCAAAATGCCGAACCTCCGATGAATTAATTTCCTTTAAATTTAAAACGTATTGATAAAGTGTTCCCAAATCGGTTTCTAATCCTTCAGCCGAAACCGAATAAACCATACAGCGTTTTATTTTATTTTTTGTTTTCTCTTTAACAATAACCCGTACTTCGCGCTTAATAACACCATTGGAAAATTTGAGTACCTCGCGATCTCCCTCCAGAGATCCAGCAGAGGCATTGCTAAAAACGACGATCCCCTGACCAAGAATCCTAGTCGAAACCACTCCATCTGAAGGCCTACCACTAATGGTTGTTACAGTTTTCACTCCACCTGCCTCTCCAAGGAAAACACTTAAATGACGTTCCTGTGAGAGAACGTAAACTTGGGAAAGAGAATTAAAAAAAGTGTTCATTTCTGGATGAGTCGCATACCATCTTTTAAAGGCAGCAGAATCTATCTTTAAGACCTCAAGATCAGATTCTGCTACAACCGTGGCCAAGCGTGGTTTACCTTCAAGAACACCGACTTCTCCAAAAATTTGTCCGACCCCAAGTCGAGACATCTCCCGAATTTCTTCTCCAAAATGCTTTAAAACAATTGCAACCCCAGATTGAATAAGAAAAGCACTCTTCGCTTCATCTCCTTCTTCAATAACCAACTGACCAACTTTATAATTTAATCTCTTAATACCTTCACGAGAATCATCCAATTCAGTAGAAACAAAAGAGTTAATTGACCTAGATACTTGTTGATAAATATAATCGGAGGCATTACCCTCAAAAAGCTCTATATTACTTTCTACCAATGCTATTTCTTTATCGAATATTTCTGCTGGAATACTTGCAAACCGACAAGGAGAGATAGAACACACACTTGCAGCGTGATGACCTCCAAATCCACCAAGGAGGGCCTGTTCTCCAAAATATGAACCTGGACCTAACTCAACAAGCTTAACAAAAGGCCCATCTTTCTCTTTTTTAATAACTTCAACGTTACCATCAAGCAACACAAAAAAAGAGTCTCCTTTTTCACCCTGCTCTATTATTGTTTTACCTGCTTCCACGCTTAAAAAGGAACAATGTTCGTAAAGAGTATCTTTCCCTTTTTCATCAAGTTTAGTAAGAGGAGGGCATGACTTTAAAAAATATTTCTCCTCTTGATTCAATTGATCCAAACTATTTGAAGTAAATATTTCTGAATTTTTTTTCATAGCTTCCCATTTGTTTTATATAAAATAAAATTTTATCATTTAATAGAAATCGTAAAAAGATTTAAGATTAGGAAAAAAAGCACCTTTTTTTAACATACTATCCAATGTTCATTTATCGATTATTTTCCAGGAAAGCTAAGATCCCAAAAGAAAACCCTCTAGGGTCGGCCCATTTCCGCGACATTCTCGCCGGCCCACCCCATTTTTACTTAAACAAGAAGAACTTTTCCATAAAAAAGATCTTATTCAGTAGTTAAACACGCACAATTTGTTTGAATAAATTTTCAGAGCAACATTAAATAGTTCTGAATTTTTTCAATGACCTGATCCAATAGAGACTTAATTACATTTATACTGAAATTGCTCGCACTTTCTTCAATCTTTTCCAGTATAGGAGTCATAACATTTAGCTTAGTAGTCTTGACTTGTTTTCTTAAACCTGGAATTTCGTTTTCTATTTCTGAAACTGGCATAAATGATCGCCACGTTTTAAGCTTTTCTTGAATTTCTCGAATTAATTGAATATCTTCTTTACTTAAGCTCTCTGGAATTACAAAGTCATATGATTCATTTTCTTCTTCCTCTTCTATAATAGTTACTTTATGTTTTAAAAACTTTGCCACTTCTTTTATAAAAGAGTTCTCATCGACTGGCTTTTGTAAAAAACCCTGAAATTTTTTATGTATATTTTCTTCTACTTTTAAAGCGGAAATCAAAATGACAGGTGTTTCAAAATTTTCCTCTCTTAAGGTTTCTAAAACCTTATCCCCTTTTAATTTAGGCATATCAAAATCTGTCACAATTAAATCAGGTTTTATCTTTCTCACTTTTTCTAGGAGGTCTTCTCCATCCTTAGCAGCTGTAATGCTAAGGTTGTGCCGAGAAAGATACGCCTGGTAAAGTTTGACATTTATAGGTAAATCGTCGGCCAATAAAACTTTATCGCCAAAAAAACTATAAAAAAGTTCTCTTGTTTCACTTTCTTCTTCTGAAAAGGCAACATCAGGAAGGTCTATATTAAAGTGGCTTCCTTTTCCAACAGCAGAGGAGGCAGACAAACGTCCCCCCAAGTCGGCAACTATCTTACTCGAGATAAAAAGCCCAAGGCCGCTTCCTCTTTCCTGAACGCTCCCATGTTCGTGGACTTGAGAGAAGGGCTCAAAGAGTTTGTCTACCTTTCCTAGAGGCATCCCAACCCCGGTATCTTCAACTTGAATGGAGAGGTCAATACTATTTTCTCTTTCTTCTCTAATTTCTGCTTCAACTTTCAATTTAATATGGCCCTCTTTGGTAAACTTAAGGGCATTACTCAAAAGGTTATCTATAACCTGCTTGAGAGCTAATTCGTCGCTTTCGATGGTTGAAGGGATATCATCATTAAATTCTAAATCAAAGGACAGTCCTTTGTTTGCGGCTTCACTTTTGAAGTACAAGAAAATTGATTTTAAAACCTTTTTTAAATTACATTTCTTTTTCTCGATTTTAAGTTCATTAAGTTCTATTTTTGTGAAATCATGAACTGAATTGACTAGCCTTAAAAGAGATCTTCCGCTTGTCTTAATGGAATCGATGTATTCTTTTTCCTTCGTCTCTCTGTCTTTTTTGGTGCTTTGTAAAATTTGAGAAAATCCTAAAATAGCATTTAAAGGTGTACGAAGTTCATGGCTTAAGTTTGCAAAGAAGAGGGATCTTTCTTGTTGAACCTTTTCTAGAGCACCATTACTTTTTTTTATTTCATCATAACTTTTTGCTAAATCATCTTTACTCTTTTCCAGTTCAAGGTTTGCATTTTTCAATTGAGACGTTCTTGAACCAACTCTTTTCTCTAATTCTTTATTAAAAGTTTTTAACTGGTTGAATATTACTTTCATTTGCTTGTTATCTTCTTCCATTTGAGCAGCATTAAGCTTAAGCTCTCGGTTAAGCTCTTTAAGCTCTTTACCAGATCGCAACTGGTCTTCAAAAACTCTTTTAAAGTTTTCAACTGCAGAATGCAAAGAATCTTTTGTAAGACGAAGCTCCTTTTCCAGCCTTTCATTTTCTTTTAAAAAATGGCCTCTTTCCTGTTCCACTGTATCTTCATATCTTTCACCTTTTTTAATAGAACTTGTTGCCAAATCCATCGAGGAATGCACTCTTTCCCTAAAATCTTCAAATTTCTTATTACCCTCTTGCTCCGCTTGCGCCTGCCCCAAAAACTTCCTCACTTCCCCCCTTTTCACACATTTAAAAACACAGTCTTCGACCTCACCCGTCCCGGAAAAATTTTCTTCCACCTCTTTCGGCAGTACCGTTTCTCCTTTCGTTATGAGCACGCCTTTTGTTCTTAGGGCGACGGTCATTTTTTGAAAAACCGCGACTTGGAAGGACCTTTTCAAAGTGGCCAAAGCATTTTGGCAGAGGACTATGTCCATTCCAAAGAAGAGTCCGGATTTTATAACATTGCCAGGTGAAAAAATGACTTTGGAGGTTACTTCGGTTTTTACGACGAATTTCACTTCTTGAAGATCGCAATACTGATGGTAGCGTTCGGGGATCATCCTGAGAGATTCGAGGGGGTAGTATCCTTTATTCTGTATTACGGAATTTATTAATCCAAAATCGGCCTCCCAAGCATTAATGACAACCTCGCGTTCAATGTTGTTTTCTTTCATAAAATCGTGGAGAACCAAAGCAAAACTTATAGCTTCTTCTCCTTTGCCACAGGCGGTGATCCAAACTTTGATTCGCTCTTTGTTGTCCTCGAAAATTTTGGGGAGGATATTTGTTCTTAATTCTTCGTAAATTTTGGGGTTTTTGAAAAATTCTGATTTGTGGATGCTTAGGGAATCGTAGAGCCTGCTAAGCTCGACTGGATCTTCTTCCAGGGAGTCGACATAGTTTTTGAAAACTTGAGTTAGGTTTCCTTGAGGATTTTTTATTTGAGATTCGACTCTTTTTAAAACTCCCTCAAAAATAAAGCTGTGCTTAAACGTTTGAATGTCGAGTCCGTGTTTTTCGAATTGCGCGGAAAGGGCCCCCCAGACGATTTGGTTTCGAGGGCTGAAGAAGGTTTTGATTTCTTCTGGGTGCTTTAAAAAGAGTTCTATAAGTTCGCCCATCTCATGAACGCTAATTTCTAAATGCGCCTTCCCTGTTGAGAGAACGGTGTGAGCAAAAGCGCTTGGTTCTGAATCCGACTCGGCTTCAATAAGACAGAGCGCACCTTTATCAAAAAGTTTTTCTGCGCCAACAATTCCTTCTCCAATATGCCCTTTAAGCATAATGAGAACAACTTCATTATTTAAATCTACATCAACATATTGATTGAGAGTCTCGTCAAGAACATTGTCTTCTACCGTTGCGGAAACATCTGTGTTGAGAAATTTTAATTCGATATTTTGAAGGGACATTTTTCGAAGTTGGCCATTAAGAGACCTCAAGGAATAAGAAGATTCCTTGCCCCCGCAAATCAAAATGTGAAAAGGCCTTATTTTACTAGTAATAGGTTCTCCAAATTTAATAAACTCTTTAGGACCTATCGGAGCTATTGTTAAAATTACTCAAATAAAAAGGTTATTTTTATAAAGTGACCTTATACTTTTTCCATAAGCAGTATTATCCTTAAAGGTATGCTAATTATCTAAAATTATTAGAATAAATCCAAATCAACTAAGCGATTGAAAACCATAAGGTTAGGAAAAACAAAGCGCCCTTTTTTTCTAGCCTACCCGAAAAATTTGCGCCTGCCCTCCCGCCTTTTTACTCAAATAAGGCGAGCTTCTATTAAGGCGTAAGTTTGCCCAGCGGACCGCACTAAAGCCCGGCACCCGAAAGGAATTCTGCAAAATCTTTCTCAAACGTAGCTGCATTCACCCTGGTCAATCGATCGCCTTCTTCCAACTCGGTACAGTCTTTGGGAGCAGAAAGGTAACAACTTAAACCCATGGGTTTTTTAGCAATATCTTTATAGTAGAGGTTGGTCATACCACAGATAAATTCTATTTCAGTTTCACAGGTCTTCTTATCGACCACATCCAAGAATCCGTGGGGCTTCAACCGCTCTTTTTTCTGTGCAAGCATGGCCTGGACATAGGGAACTATAATCTTCATGGCAGCGGGGACATCTCGGCGTTTCTTGGGAATATAGAAGGCCTTCTTAAGAACCTTTTTAACCACCCTTTTCATTTTTTTCACGTTCTTCTCGTTTTGATAGACAGTGAAATCATGCAAGTAGTACCGAATTTTTCTAATTATACCTTCCACATAATTCCGGTAGCTAATATGTCTCATAGAGAAGAAGGGCCCTCGCCCTCTTTTCACGGCTTTGAAGGCCTTCTCGGGAATGGCCTTCTTCCACCGCTTAACGGTCCCGGTATTAGTGATATGATCAGTGAACTTTATCCTTTTGATATTGGCCTTAACTAGCGCCTTTAGAGGAAGACTCTTTTTTTCCTTGAGGTATTCCTCTACTTTCTGGGACCTTTCCTCCCAGTGAACGTCGCGGGTGCCAAAAAGCTTAAGGAAGCCTTTCCGCTCTTTAACAAACTTCCCTTGCATGAGAAGACGAATGGCCATCATTCCCGCCTTGTCTTGCTTAGACAGATCAATTTCCATCTTACTTTTGGCCACATAGGTATAGAAGTTATCTATTTGGTTTTGAAAATTACTGACGGCCCTTCTCTTTTTAAACCAGGTCACGAATTGCTTTGCCCTTTCTTTTGTAGGAAGGAGTTTTCTGAGCGCCGTCTTGACCTTCTGGGTCTTCGTCTTTTTCTTGAAATTTTCCGTTAAGTGCTCCACATGGTGCTTTAGCCTCTGGTTAAGAGAGTCAACCATAAGAGTCACAAGCTTTTCGATGGCCTTGTCGATCTTGGCCCTTTTCGGATACCCCAACCAAAGATCATCGACCACACTGCCTTTGTTCCCAGTCATCAAGGCCAGGAGCCCCTCGTTGACGAGAGACATTCCTGAAACTTTGAGCTGCTTTTTGTGATCCTTGTACTTCTTATTGATGAGGTAAGTGGCGACCATGCCAGCGGATACCCCAATCATGGCGGCCGGGATCGCGGCCGGGGCAACACCGAGGACCTCGGCCGTTTTACCCAAATCTGACGCCGCCATCGCGGCTTCCCCTGATAGCCCAATGGTAGTCCATTGGGCCAGTTCCATGACATAACTCAGCGCTGAACTGCAAATCAGCGTATACCCTAGGAACGGGTGCCGCTCCTTTATTTTGAGCCCAATCATAATACCCGTTATTTGAGTCAGACTGGTAAGCATAACCCCGGCCATGCTCATGAAAACTTGCGAATAGACCGGACCTAAGGCTTGGGACAGAGCTGACGGAGTCCCGCCTGCAACAGTGACAAACCCCATAACTTGAGTGCCACCTTCTTGCGCGATTCCCTTAAAAGGAGTCATCAAAGCAAGGAAGCTTTCTAGCGTAGGAGTACCAGCAAAGAGTTCATTAAAGAACGTCATAAGAGCATCATACTTAACCACCGTGAGGGTGGCATCAGGTTTCTCCATGAGCAAATGAGCCGCTCCGTAGTGACCAGCTTCATGAATGGCGACGTTGAGGCCATAACCGTCTGCCAGGCCCACCATACCGAAGCCCCCGCGAACCTGGCCCAATCTGGCGCTGCCTTTTCCTTGCTTGGCCTCCTGACAGAGCATTTCTACATTCAGGCCACCCCAGACCTGCCGTCTAATGGACTCTGTAATCTCACTGGTCGGAGGAAGGGTCTTGCGCTCTTTTGGGCTTAGCCTTTGTACCCGTTCATTCACGACCCGATCGATCTTCTTTTCCATCTTGGCAGCAGAACCCCCGCCACAGAACTGACTCTGCAGGGCCTCAAGTTTGTCCATGAGGTCTTTTGAACCAAAAGACGGAGAAGAAAAGAGAAGTGGGCCGACAAGGGCAAGAATACCTGGCCATATTTTCCAAAATGAATTTCGCACCATAACCTCCCCGCCTGTGTTACTCCACAAGAACTTCTTCTGGTTTAATTTCTTTCCATTACATGTAATGTTCTTACCAACCTAAGATTATGAAAAAAAATCACTTGTTTTTCTAACCTAACCATTTATCGATGATTCTCCACCAAACTTTAAACCGTAAAAAAATAGATATCGTTTCAGCAACCTCATGCTATAGTTTAGTATTATGCGCCAGTAAGAGTTAGGAAAAACAAAGCACGTTTTCTCTCCACCCTACACGACTCATCCACCGAATATTTTACAAAAAAAATTAAAACCGTTGAAGAAAACCATTTTGGTGCGCCTACGATCCACGACATTCGCACCTAGGCCATAAATAAGGCGAGCTTCAATTAAGAAGGGTTCATAACGGTATAAACGCCAATGGGACTGATGGAAAGAAGATTTAAAACCTGAATACACACGCCTTTATGTTTGAATCCAGGAGTCCTTAGATTTTAACAGAAGAGGCGGATAAAGCACCTTTCAGGTAAAACAATTATTTAAATTGCTAGAAAATTTTATCAAAAGCCTTTAAAGGCCCTCAATCTTAAATTGGATGTGATCAAGAATAACAAGTGGTTTATTTGTATGGTGACTTAAGGAAATTTGTCCCTCCAAAGGACTTTTTAAAAAGAATTCTCTTACTGTTTCGTCTAAAAGTGGGAATCCAGATGACTGGGTCATTTTATAATGAGAGGTCTCTCCTTTTGGAGAGAGAGTGAGTGTGTAGTGTACTTTTCCTTCCATATTCTTCACGACCGCTGCGTATGGATAAGGGACTTTTCCTTTAATAAGACCCTTTATTTTTGAAATAATGGAAGGCCTAAAAGGTGAGATTTTTTTTGTTTCTTTTTTCCTTTTTAAATTATTTCCTAATTTCTTTTCGATTTGTTTTTTTTGCTTATTTTTTATTTTCTTTTGTTTAGCAAGTTCTACCTTTTTCTTTTTTCGGTTCCTCATTTTTTGAGTTTTATTCAAGAGGGCATTTTTATTAAAGGTCTGTTTTGTTTTTTCGACTTGCATAACTTTTTTAAAATGCAACCTCATTTTAAAAGGCTTGTTCTTTAAAGCTATATTAGGTGGTTGTGTTTTCTTTTTGTAATTAAAAAAGAGGTTCATGAGGCCAATAAAAGAAGCATTAATAAGGAGGCTTAAAAGAAAAGGTTTTATTATTTTCATCGTTTTCTTCTTTAAAAAAGCATTGAGGTCGTTAAGAAGTAGTGTCGGCCTTTCGTTTGATAGCCTTCCTTAAGAAAATAACTTTCATCAAAAAGGTTTTGGACTTTTAAAAGAAGAGTTGTTTGTTGGTCAAGTTTATGCCCAACTGATGTATCAAAAAGAGAATAGTGCTGATTTTTAGTGGCCGTTTTATAGTTGAGGAATGTTTTCATATTAGTCATCCAGAACCACTTCTGGGTATTGAAGTCTGACGCCAGGCCTAAATGAGACCTAGAAATACCTTCGATATCGTGTGTCTCTCCTTTAGAGTTTATTCCTTTTGTAATATTTAAAAACCCTTTTAAACTAAGAAATGGATTTACTTTTTTTTGAAAAAACCATTCAGTACCGAAAAGATCTCTTCTATCTACCTCCATTTTATAAAGGCGGCTTTTTTCTTCCCATCCAATCGCTTCTCTGTATCGGGTGTAAAAGAGGCCAGCTCCGTATAGGAAGTTAGGTGTGTATTTTTCAAGGCCAAAGATGAATTGGTCAATTTTTTCTGAACTTAATGGATTTTTTTGGGCGTAGATCTGGTTGAGAGATGGTGGTGTATAGGTCCTACTTCCCTTCACTGTTAAACTCCAGTCATTATCAAATTTTTGTGTAAGTTTTAAAAAAGGAGAAAAATGACCTTTAAACTGAGTTGAGTTCTCATACCTTCCGCCAGCATTTATAGATGTTTTTTTTCTGATCCACTTATGTTGATAAAAAATATGGTTTGTTGAGAGGGAAAGCTGTTTATTCGTATAAGCTGACTTCTTTGTTCCAAAGCCAAAGATTCCATTATGGCTTTTGTTTATAAAGAGCTTTGCCTTCGCTTTAAAATGTGTGTTTGAACCCTTGAAGAGCTGGTAACCAGGCCAACCGTTCGGGTAAGACCTCTTAAAATTTGTTCTGTTTCCAAAAAGTGTAAGGTCCATGAAATTTAAAAAGAGTTCTCTTTCAATTTTAAGAGAGATTATCTGTGTTTGAGCAATACTCTTATAATCTTTTTCAGGTTCAAATGTTTGATCATAGCGTTCATTTATTTCATCGTGCCTTATCCTCGCTTCCAGGTTCCATCTTTTTATATTTGAGGAAAGTCTAAGAGCTGCATTCTTCTTGACCGTACCATCTTGATCTTCGTTGTTACCTTTCATGGAACTTATATTGTCGGCCTTTTGAAGGCCTACCTGAAGTCCAAAAGAAGGTTTATTGAGGCCTAAGGACATTTTTGAACTTCCATAGGAGCCAGAGCCAATTTGAAAAAAATTTTTATTTTTAATTGTCTTTATTTTTATAACAGCGGCAACGGCGTTAGCGCCTTCAGAGACAGAGTTGTGACCTTTTTCGACGACAATGCTTTCAATATGATCGAGGGGAATTTGAGAAAAAAGGGCCTGACCGCCAGGTGCAGTTGGATCATTAAGAGGAACACCGTCTATCATAACCAGGATGTGGCGGCTCTCTTTAAAACCTCTAAAGCGAGTTTCAACAAAGCTCCCACTGGTCGTATAGTGAAAACCTGGAATGGTATTAAGAAGGTCTGAGATATTTTCAAGGTTGAGCCGTTCTAGAGAATCTCTTTCATACGTCACTGTCTCAATACTTGTTTTTGAAAAAGGGTTTTGAATTTTTTTTGCTTTTACAAGTATTTGGGATTTCCCAATTCCTGAAATAAAAAAAAAGGCCGTGGCCAGAGTTATACTTTGAATTGAAGTTTTAAATTTTACAAAACTCATTAAGGCCTGCCTCTAACTTTTGGAGAAATAAAGCTTTATGCCAAGTGACCTTATGGCCAATTTTTTCTTTAAAAGAAAGGGGAACTTGAAAAGTGTAAATTATTGGGTTTTTTTACAATCATTACGCATCGCATATAAACCTTTGTTGCTTAGAACCTTTTGAGAAATTAATTTTTAAAGTAGGCCTGATCCTAATTTTAGCTTTTTTTTAAAAAGGATGGCCCTCATTATGCAATTAACTTTTTAAGGAATCTCGAAGTAACCGAAAAGGATAAGATACTTATTTTAGGAGGAACTTGAGAAATTGGATCTGCAATGATTCAACTTCTTTCCCAAACCGGGTGTAAAATTTATTCTAGCTCAAGACGAGAACTGGTTAACTCAAATTTTTGTGAAATAATTTTAATTTAAAAGGGTTATCCATGTAAAAAAGAGTACTTTATACTAGTCTAGATGTTGATGATAGGAAAGGATGTATCGTTTACCTTTCACCGATACTTTATTTGCGAAAAAAACTGGTGGGAACTTTTCCTAAAATTAGATCTTTAAATGCTCACCAAATATTTTTTGCTATTAAAAGAAGAGCGGACCGCAAACCGAACCTTAATAGAAGCTCGTCTTAATTAAAGAAAAACGAGATGTCTTGGCACGCATGTTGCGAAATGGCGATTTTCCTAAAAGTTTTTTATTATCCTTCTTTAGGTTTTGTGGGAAATAATCGATGAATGGTTCGGGTTGGGTTGAAAAAAAGAGCGTTTTTTTTCAGACCTTTAACCTTAAAATCAAATTTTTTGTCAATTGAGACAAATTTCTTTTAAAGAAAAAATTAGCTCCGATTTCAAAGCTTTTTTGCCAAGTAGTTTTTTATCAACACTTTCTTTTCTTTCTTTTTATGACTAAAATTTTATTATGAAAAAAATAAATTTTATTATTCCGCTTTTGATTTTATTTTCTTCTTGTGGTGGTAGTGATAGCTCATCATCTTCATCAGGTTCTAACAAAATAGGCGGATGTGTTTTAACCACGGCCAGAGCTCTTCCTTTGGATAGCCTTAGAGCGGTTTCCAGTGTTTCCGCAACAGATGGGAGTGCCACCTACGCCCCCTTTACTAAAATACTCACATCTTATGGGACAACTCTAATTGCTATTTCAACAGTGAGTGATAGTTTTGTTATGGATATCGGTAGTACAATCAAAGAAATGTTTGATGCAACAACCTCAACCGATCCAGCAATACAAAGTACTTTCATTGAAAACTCCTACAAATACGCTTCAACTATTCCCCTTTTTATTGATACAGATTTTAATACTTTTGATTTTCAAAACAGCAAAGACTCTAATAGTATCTGCGACACGATTAGTGCAGGTCAGGAAAGCCGAAATACCCAAGTTTTAGAAATTATGGAGCATATCCTTCATATTATGACTGATGTAGGGTTTCACTACACTTACCCTAGTGAGTGGGGGCTGACGACTTCATCAACTTTATATACTTGTATGCAAGAAGCAATTAGCTCAGGTTACTTTAATTCCTCAAGTTATGATAGTATGGATGCCGAAGTTAAAGATCGTGTTAAATTGCAAGAATTTGCTTACTGGTTTATTTCAAGCGCTTGGGGGTTACAAACGACTTATGGAGATAACGATATTAGTGAATGGACCCTTAAGAACAAATCAAGCCTGCAATCAAATATGTCTAGCTGCTTTACAACCCTAATAACGAATACGGTCAATAAGGTTCTGATCTCTCCCGAAACATCATTTTTGAATACCTTGGGAGATAATCATAGTGATTAAATTTTATTCTTTAAAATTACTCCCATGGTAACGGCCTAAAATACTAAGGTTAGAAGACAAGAACTAAAGTCTAAAAAATTTTCTTTATAGAAGCACGCCTTATTTAAGTAAAAATGTGGAGGCCTAGGTGCGAAAGTTGCGGATTGGGGATTTTCCTAAAGTTTTTTTCTTGTGCTGCTTTAGGTTTTGTAAATAATATTTGATTGTAGGGTTGATAAAAGGGGCATTTGTTTTTCTTAACCTTAAGGGCCAATCGATCTTGGTTTCCTAAAATACCACCAACATATTTTTTTTCCAAATTTTGGCCTTAATTGTTCGAAAAAATTAAGTTTAAGTTAAAAATAACCGAATTGCTTAAAGTTTAAAACGCTAAAAAAGGTTTTTCTTTGAAGTTGTTTCTCTTTACCCTTTATTCACTTTTCTTCTCTATAAGACTGTGTGCCGAAACTCCTCCTGTTATTTTAGAAAAAGGAAAAGAGAAATATCAAATAGGGCTATACCTCGATATTTTAGAAGATAAAGTTGGCAATTTAACTATTTCAGATGTCTCTGGCCAAAAATGGTCAAAAAACTTTAAAAGAAGTACCTCTCCTTCTCCTAACCTTGGTCGTTCGACATCAACTTTTTGGGCAAGATTTAAGGTTAGAAACTTGAGTCCCTCTAAAAAGTGGATTTTATCAAATAACTTTACCGGTCAGGATTTTTTTGATTTTTATCAAAAAAAGAAAGATGGATGGAAGCATACTTCAACAGGAGATATGGTTGAATTCACTAACCGTGAATTTAAAATTAGGGCCTTTCATTTTACTTTAAGTGAAAAAGAAGAAACTCTCTATTTTATTAAAATAAAAGGTTTTTCTAACATGTTTCCTCTAACAATATCCTCTTCTCATAATTTTATTAAAGAAAATATAGAAACAAACCTCGCTTTTGGAATATTTTTTGGACTTGCTTTTATGATGCTTATTCATAACCTTTTTTATTATTTACGGCTATGGGAACCAAATTATATTTTTTACGTTTTTCATGTATTTTTTTACATTATTTTTTCAGTATTAACTTCTGGTCATGGTTATTTATTCCCTATTAAAAATTTGACATGGATTCTTAATGAAGGCCATATTTTAGCTGCCTGTCTTTCACCTCTCTCCCTAAACATTTTTGCTTCTAGATTTCTTAACTTAAGAGAAAAAAATCCCAACCTTTATAAAATCTCTTTATTTTGGTCATTTTCTTTTATGTTATTATCAATCTTAATGTTTTTTGTACCTTTATTTTATATGCGTAGAGTACATAACTTAACATTTCTTCTATTTTTTTTATCTCTTATTTTTATTCTTTCTGTAAAAGTACGGGAGAATTATAATCCTGCTAAATATTTTTCGGCGGCAATTGTATCAAAAATTATCGGTGGTCTAACATTAGTTTTTACTCTTAATGGTTTTATCACTAGTAATCTTTTAACCAGAAACGCTTCCATTTTTGGAGCTATTATAGAAATGGCTTTACTTTCTCTAGGATTAAGTGTCATCCAAAAGCTTAAGCAGGATGAAATTTTAAATACCCTTGAAACAAAAGTAGAGGAGAGGACATCTGAATTACGGAAAACAAACCTTGATATGGAAAAAAGTAATGAAAACCTGGAGAATAGTAACACTGCTTTAGAAAAAATTCAAAATGAAAGATCTTTATTTTTCGCTAATCTTAGTCATGAACTAAGAACCCCCTTAAATGCTATTTTAGGTTTTTCGCAAATTTTACAAAGCATAAAACAAAATAAAGAACAAAAAGAATACATTAACTCAATTAACACTAGTGGAAGATCCCTTTTAAGACTTGTCTCATCAATTCACGACTTTAGTAAAATAGAACTCAATAAACTTAAAGTTCAAAAGAAAAAATTTGATTTGAAAAAGGTTCTAACAACAACTGCGTTACATTTCAAAAATGAAGCTAGCAGAAATGGTCTATACTTTTCTCTCGAAATAAATAATGACGTCCCTTCATGGATCGAAAGCGATGAATTAGCGCTTAAACAAGTTTTAGATAACCTTTTGAGTAACGCCCTTAAATTTACGAAAAAGGGTCATATTAAAATTAAAGTCGAAGGGGGCTTTAAAGAAGACAGCGACGATCTATTCGACCTTTTTATACAAGTAGAAGACACAGGTGCAGGTATTCCTAGCGGAAAGCTTGAAAAACTTTTCAAACCTTTTTCTCAATTCCACGAGCATGGTAGCATCAAAGAAAGAGGAAGTGGTCTTGGACTCTATATTTCTAAAAAAATCATTGATGATATGGGGGGGGACCTAAGGGTTATCACCCATGTTGGAAAAGGAAGTGTTTTTATGATACACCTTTCCGATGTAACCTATTCAAAAGAGGAGTCTGGCACCGGACACTTCACTTACAATTTTTTTGGTGAAACCATCTTAATTGCTGATGACCTCCCCATAAATATAAAACTTTACGAAGCCTACCTTTCTCAACATAACCTAAAAGTTGAAATAGCAAGGGATGGAAATGAACTCCTCGAAAAAGCAAGGACAATTAAGCCCGATTTGATTATGACCGATTTTGATATGCCCGGATTAAAAGGGGATCAGGTTTTAGAAATTTTAAGAGAGGAACAAATCAAAACCCCTGTTGTTTTAGTTTCAGCAATAAAAATAGAAGAAAACGCAAAAAAGGATTTTCAGGATTTTTTACAAAAACCAGTTTCTTATGAAGATTTTATTAAATCTATTACCGGTTTTTTAAAACACGAGGCGAATAAAATAGTAGAAGGTAAAAAAGATCATTCATATGAATTTGAAATTCCAGAAAATTTAGATAAAAAGGGTTTGGAGTTAATCAAAGAAGTTTATGAAAAGTTTAAAGTATGGCGTGATTCTATGCCAGTTTCAGAAATAGAACTTGAAAGCGATTCTTTAAAGGACCAATTAAATAAAGCTAACATTAAAAGCTTGACCCCATTATTAGAAAAGCTCAAAGAAAATGCAGCTACCTTTAACATAAATCTCTTAAGAACTATCTTAGATTATGCTACCAAAAAATTAAAAAAATATTTGCCTTAAAACTCTATCATATGCGCAAATATTTCTTTTAAAGTTAGGAAAAATAAAGCAACTTTTTTCTAAGCTCTCCACAACCTATTTATCGAATTATCCACAAAAAAACTAAGGTCTTTATAAAAGATCCTTTAGGATCGCAACAACCATGCCAAAATCCACCGATTTTCTTTAATTAAGACGAACTTCTATTAAAAGGCGCCCCTAAATATTTTTTTTTGACCTGCTTTAGGTTTTTTGGATTTTAATCGATAAATGGTTCGAGCAGTGTAGAAAAAAAGGCGTTTGTTTTTCCTAACCTTTTTTCTTAAACAATGAGGTTTTTAATGAAAAAAATATGTTCTATTTTATTTTTAATATCACTTAACCTCTTTGCTGAAAAACCACAAATAAACTCTGGCGTTGAAAGGGCCCAAAAAAAGTGGCGAGATTGTCTTAAATCTTCTGTAAGAGTTGGCCATTCGATTCCTTTTGTTAAAAACGAGAGGAAGATCAATAAATTAGCAGGTTATTTAGGCCTTCAAAAAAACTTCGAAGGTGCTGATTTTAACCCCAAATGTGCGTTGGATACCCTCTATACTTGGCAGGGCCAATGGACCATTGATTTTCTCAAAAAGAATATGAGGCCTGATAATATTTTTCCTATTCCGACTAATCGAAGGAAGGAAAAGATTTTATTTTTTTGGAGGGGCCCGATCGCAACTTTTGGGTATGGCGATTACAACTTAAGGATCAAGTTAAAAAAAAATGTTAAATTTATTTTTGTTGGTGGTGTACGAAATGCTTGTCCAAAAATGAAAAATCGTAAAAATACTGTTTTGGTAAGAAGTTCTAAGGGGCTCTCTGAATTGAGTGAATATATCCTCTGTAATGGCTCTGCTGTTGATTCTTGGAGTTATGGAACTAAGGAACACTATGATGAAGCTTTGGCTGGTTTAAATTGGATAATCCATAGGCAAAAAAGTGAATGGGAACCTTACCAGCGAACATCTTCATGGATTAAAGAAGCTTTAAGAGGCAATTCAGGTTTTACACGTGTGAGTGGAAATCTTCTTAATACAGCGAAAATTTTTAGTGAAACAAAAAGTAACTCTTCAATTGCAAAAAAATCCGGCCTTATAGACCTTTTGAAATTACATAATTATGGAGTTTTGGGCTATTCACCTGATGTACCATCACAGTTTTGGTCACGAGACTCTCTCTATAAGAGAATGCTGAACTTTTATCAGATGAGTACTTCTCGACAGGGAAAGGTTCATTACTCAAGGGATAATAAAAGTAAAAAGGATCATTTTAAGACTCGTTTTCCTACTTACTTCAATTTAGAATAGTTTTAATTAAAGAAATGGGCCTAAAAATAATTTCTTCGTATTCATTGTTAACAAATTTAGAATCAAAGGTTAGGAAAAACAAAGCACGTTTTTTCCACCCTACCCGAAACATTCGTGCCTGCCTAACCCGCTTTACTCAAATAAGACGAGCTTTTATTAAGAATATATTGAATATCAAGATGGACCTACAAATGAAAGACAAGAAGACTCTTTTCTGATTCTAAAACATGAAGATTTGTTGCACATATTTTCGCTTATTAAAAAATTAATATATCTTCGTGGTCCTTACTTTCAAGGGTCAAGGTATCTATGTTTTATTAAGAGCAATTTAAATTTGGTTAAACTTTTTTAAGGATATGGTCTTATCAAACCAACCCTAATCGATCTTTTATAGAGCTAGCCTCTTGGAAGGAAGGTTATCGCAAGAGAAATCCAAACAGCTATTGTAAAGTAACCAGTCAACCATGCCGCTTCAGGTTTCCAAATTTTCCAATCCCTGGTAGGGACTCGGCGTCTTAAGGCATCGTTCCAACCCTCTTTTAATCCCATCTTTTGGTTCTTACTGCCAAGGCCTTCTTTCCAACGTGATATATACATTGGTATATCTACCAATAACATAAAGAGAACATACAATGCACAGGCCATAGATCCGCCAAGGGCCATCGCAAACCAATTCCCATCTAAATGTGCTAGAGAAAAGAACAGAGAAACTCCAACGATTAAAAAAGTAAAGGCCCACAGAGATTCTTCGATAGCATGACCGAGGTGATTGAGTGAAAGAACACTCAACCAACAAAAGAACTGGGCCACAGTTAAAAGGAAAACAATGGGTATAAGTAAATTTTGTAACCAACTAATTCCAGTCGTGGTACCCATTTCATGAATCATCAAACCCACCTGAAAGGCAAAGCTAACCTCAGCAATCGTTGCTGCTGAACGACCTAAAATGATACTTGAAGCTGGCCTGTCAAAAAGGCAGTAGCGTTCAAGGCAAATTCTAGGGAAGTAGGAACGAAACGCACACACGGCGGTGAAAGTACCGGAAAAAAATAATTGCCATTTAATATAGGGCCCAGTTACCTCCACAGTAAAAGCGCCTGTCACCCATAAACAAATATTGACCGTTGCAAGGCCACTTAATATTCGCCACCATAAAATTGTTTTTTGCTCTTCCATTTTTACCCTTTATTTTTTTCCCAACAATTAATTAAGAAATACCATTAAACCTTAAACTTAAGGCCATTACAAAAATGGATTATAAAGATGCTCCTAAATATATTTAAAAAAAATACCTTTTGTGTTTATTAATAAGTCGGAGGAGGACTTTGGAATCCCTTCTGGAGAATTAATGGCTTTTGTCGTCAAATGGGAATTTTGTCAAAAGGCCTCGCCCTTTTTAATTTCGTTAAATTTGTTGAGGTCCTTGAAACTTTCAATAAAAATAAAAGTTGCTTAAAAATTTAATTTTCGAACTCTGTAGTCTCTTTTTCTTTCAGCTTTTGGTGGGTCATGGGCCGGCCAACCTAAAACAATAGTCCCAACAAGGTCTAGGGACTTCTTTTCTTCCTCTTCAAAATACTTTTTGCCAATGAACTCATCGATCTCTTTTTTAAAAACGAGGGGGGCCCCCATTGAACAGGAACCGAGGCCTTCAATCGTAGCGGCTAGCATTATATTTTGCATGGCCATAAAAACGGAACCAACGTTAGTAAACTCAACAAAATTTGAATTTGAAGCACTGTAACATAAGATTACAACTGGTGCGCCGCCCAAGGTATAGAAAAACCTTTCGGTAAACTCATAAAGAGAAGGTTTAAGCCTGTCCTTCAGGATATCTTTTTGCTTAAGCCAGGCCTTTTGACAAAACTCTAGGTATTCTTCTTTTTTATCGCCGGAAAGGACGACAAAACGCCAATTTTGTTCATTTTTTCCAGACGGTGCATAAAGACCAGCATCTATAACACGATCTAATGACTTCGCGTCAATCAGTTTGTTTTTATAAAGTCTTATTGATCTTCTATTTTTGACCAAATCATAAAATGATTGTTGATTTTGCACTCGTGTCACCTTCAAACAGCCTTGAGTTTATCGGTTAGTAGCACAAAATTTTTATTTTAAAAAGTTCTGTAAAATCTTTCTTTTTTCTTTTAGAAACTAAGTCCAAGGAAACTATCTGATGAGATATATAAATGAATCTTAAAGACTATTTCAAACTTTTCTCGTCGCATGCTGATGCTCTGCATGGCGACGAAGGTGGAGTTCTTTTTAATCCTCAACTTGATGATCACTTTCATTTTACGAAAGACTTTGTCTATTTAACAAAAACAGAAGGAAGTCCTACAGTCGATGAATTGCGGTATGAGAAGTTTTTGAAACAAAAGGCAAAGAAGGGGATAAGAGATACCTATTCAGCTTTCATGCCTTTCAACGAATCCACGAGGTCTATAGAACCCTTTATTGATCTTTTAAAAAAGGATTTATTACCCGGTGACATTATTTTAAACCTTTGGTGTCGAACAGGTTACACAGGAGAATACCTCGCTTCTCATTTTCCAGAGCAAACAGTTATTTCTGCATGGGAAGGAAACACTGATGTTTTGGGGTTTAAGGGTTTTGCATATTGGTTAAAAGAATCCCAAAGGCTTCCTAACCACAAAGTTATTTTTTTCGACCCTTGTAAGAAGTTTCCATTTAAGGACAATTCAGTCAAACTCGTCCATGGACTCGATACCCTTCACCGCTATTCCTTTGATAATATAATGGACGAGTCTCTAAGGATCCTCAAAAAAGAAGGGAGTCTTATTTTTCCTCATATCCATCTTACTAATAGTGAACCTGTCCCTTATTTTGACCGGGGAGAAAGGCAAATTCATGGAACACAATACGAGGTAGAGATAAATGAAAAATTAAAAGGAACTTCACTTAAACCTTTTATCCTTTCAGAAAGAGACCTCTTTATAAAAGAAATGCCTCTAAAATCAAACCCAGAAATGAGTCATTACAATGCGCTCATTTATATTTGTGACAAAAGTAACGAAGGCCAAAAGCTTAAACCCATAGAAAAAAGTTTAAATGATTATAAATTGGCCCGTATTATTTTAAACCCTATGGTGGAAAGTGACCATCAGCTTAAACACTTTGATTTTTCAGGTAAGGCAATGGGTGGCATGGCCCAAAAAATGCTTGACCGCCACCCTATTTATAAGGAAAAGCTAAGGCCTTCTTCTTTAAATAAAATTCAAAGAGCGGCCCTTTTTCTTTCAAGTTACCAAGACACTTTAACGGATATAAGTCTTAAACTTAACGTTTCTTTAGAAGAGCTTTGGAAAAACCTTAAACCTTTAGAATCAAAAGATCTTATAAAAATAGAAAATATTGGCCTCTCTATGGCCAAACTTCAGCACTACTTTAATACACTAAAGTTTACAAAAAACTCTTCCCTTTCAGATTTATGGGAAGAAACAGTCCAAAACTATACCGATAAAAACGCCCTCGTCTGGTCTCCAGATGAAGAAGAGCTTACCTATGGTGAAGCTGACTCCATTATTAGAAGATCTTGTTCTTACTTCAAAGGAAAAGGCCTTAAAAAAGGCGACAACATCATTTGTCTTTCTCATACTCACCCTGACTTTTACTTTCTTTTTTGGAGCTGTGCCCTCCTTGGTGTCACCTTTGTTCCACTACCAGAGACCATTGAAGAAGACTCTCTAAATAAGATTATAAATCAATTAAAACCTAAGCTCTTTTTTTCAAGAAAAGAAAGAACCGTTCCGGTTGAGTCTCTTATTTATGGAATTATGGAAGAAGGCCCTCAGTATTATCTTTCCCAAATTCTTGAACGCGATGAAGACTATGAAATTGAAAAGGTTGAAGAATCTCAAAGGGCCGTCATCCTCTTCACCTCAGGCTCAACAGGAGAACCAAAAGGTGTTCCTCTCACTCAGGGGGCATTGAGGCGTTCGGCCTTTACCCTTTTGGAAGACAAGGATGAAGTTTACCTCTCTTTAGGAGAATTTCATGCGATGAGTGGTTTAAGGAACCCCATAATTCTTCCCGTTTGCCGGGGAGAGAGTTCTCTTCTATTGAGCTTAGAAGAAAAGGAAAACCCTTTTGTCTCTTTAGAAAAAGCAAAACAATATGGGGTCACAACTTTAAGTACGACCCCAAGTCTCATTTCCTATTGCCTTAAAAGTAAAAGAGAAATGAAAAAATATTTGAATCCCAAAAAAATGAGGCGGATCCTCTGTACAGGCTTTGCACTCCCTCTAAAAGATAAGTTAGACTTTCAGGACTTTTTTCAAATTCCTATTGTTGATTATTATGGACTCACGGAGACTTGTGGATCTTGTATTGTTCAGGAAAAAAATAGGTTTGAAACAAACCTTCTCGGAAAATCAAAAGACTCGCTCGCTATGCTCATAGATGAGGAAGGAAAGGAAACGAACGAAGGGGAGCTTTTGATTTTTTCAAATAACCTGACTTCTGGCTACTTTCAAAACCCTAAGTTATCAAAAGTGAAATTTAAAAGCGGATGGTTTCATACGGGTGATCTGGCCTATATGAAACCTGACGGCGATATCTTTCTTAAAGGGAGAAAAGACAGGCTCCTTATTAACAGGGAAGGTGATAATATTTATCCCGAAGAAATAGAAGAAAGTCTCAAGAAAAACCCTGAAGTTAATGAAGTTTATGTAGGGTCTCTCAACTCGTTACAAGTTATAGGGGTTTTAATTTCTCCGCATAAAAAATCAGACAAATTAGAAACAGAGGTTTCACATCACCCATTACTTAAAGGGTTTAATAAAAGAATTCACTTTGTGAAAGAATTACCTAAGAACAAAAATAAAAAAGTAGATTTAACGACTTGCCATCAAATATTAAAAAGTCTTGAGGAGACAAATTGTGCAAACCTTCTATGATTTCATTTTAAATACAGAAGAAAAAAAGCCGAATCATTCAATTTTAGAAGGAAAAGAAACTTTAAACTTTCCTTCACTTATGAAAAGGATGGGAAAGGTCAGGTCTCTTTTTTCTAGTCTTGGCCTAAAAGAAGGAGACTCTATTGCTATTGGAACAACAATAGACTCTGAAGTTATAAACCTTTTCCTTTCTTCCCTTAGTTTCGGTGTTTCCCCTATTTTTTTAGATGACCAGTTAACAAAAAGGGAATCACAAAACCTACTTAAGGCCGTAAAACCTAAAGTTCTTTTTGTTGATGAAGACAAAATGAAAAAATGGGATGCTCAGGAGCTTTCCATAAAAAAGATGATCCTCATAAAAAAACAAAAAAAGGGACTCTTTTCAAAAATCTTAAAAAAACAAAACTCGGAAGATGAAACCTACCCGGCCTGTCTTTCTTCCCTTAAAGAATCTCCTGCCAAGAAGGTTTCCCCAAAAACAAGAGGTCTCTATCTTTATACAAGTGGAACCACGGGAGATGTTAAGATCGTTCCGCTCTCTCATGAAAACCTTCTTCACCAAGGTCTTACTCACATCAAGCACTGCGAGTTTAATAAAAACACAAAAATTCTTAACCTGATGCCTCTTACTCATATCGATGGTATGGTGAGTGGAATTCTTCTTTCTTTTCTATCCCACTCAACAATGGTTAGAGGAGAAAACTTTGCGATTAATAATATGATGGACATTATGGAGCTTATTTATAACCATGATGTTACCCATATTATTTGCGTCCCAACGATTCTTTCGCTCCTTTTAAGTTTTGGTAAAAAAGAGCTTAAAGAAGCTTTTGAAGAAGCGGATCAATTCAAATTTATAATTTCAACGGGTGGACCACTTTCCGTTTCCCTATGGAGTGAATTTGAGAATACAACGAAAAAGGTTGTTGTAAATAATTACGGAATGACTGAAATTGGTTCTACTTTTTTCACTGGCCTTAAAATGGAAAAAAGAGAGAAGTCGAGCGTGGGAAGATGCCTTTTCGGGGATGCCAAAATCGTTGATGAAAACTTTGAAACCCTTGACTTCGGTCATATTGGAGAGCTTCTTTTTAGTGCTCCAACTATGATGGACAATTATTTACTAGGTCAAAACCCCTTTTTAGAAGAAGATAAAATGAAATGGTTCTCAACTGGAGACCTTGCAAGGCTTTCTGATAAAGGTCATTTTGAAATTATTGGAAGGAAGAAAAATATCATTATTTCCGGTGGAAGAAATATCTACCCCGAAGAGATTAATAATATTCTATTGGAAGAAGAAGGCATTGTTGAATGTGCAACCTTCAGTGTTCCCGACAAAAATTGGGGTGAACGATCTGTTGCCGCCATCATTTTAAAAGAGGAGTCATCACTTACAATAAACAAAATCATGGACATTCTCTCTGAAAAACTTTCACCTTACAAAGTCCCAAGGGAACTATTTAGCGTTTCCAAGTTTCCAAAAAATAGAAGTGGTAAAACAGATCTAGAAAAATTAAGAGGTACCTATCTTCAAAATGAAGAGGACTTAAAAAAGGAAGGGTCTATTTCTGATAAAGTTCTACAAATTGCTTCTGAAACATTTAGAATAAGCTCTCAGAAGATTGACCTTAATGAACTTTCTCAAAATATTCCAGGTTGGGACTCCATGGCCCACCTCGATCTCATAACTAAAGCTGAAAAGACTTTTGGTGTAGAAATTTCTGGACACCAGGCCATGGACATTAGAAGCCTCAACGACCTTATGAAGGTTGTAGAAGAAAAAGGGGCCATTAATTAACTTCCCTTAAAAGGGCCGAAACTTCTTTTTTAAAAAAGATAGAGCCTTTCGCATTAAGATGACCAGCATCGACGAACTTATCTATATTATAAAAGTTTTTGTAGGTCCAAACGTACACATTAGAAAATTCTTTTGTTAGGTCCTTATAGTAATCCTTAAAATGATCCTTAAACCCATAAGGCAATTTTTTTAACCTAACAGGAGATAGGGGATAAAGGAGGTAAACAAGTTTGACTTTATGCTTTTCAGCAAGACGAGCAAACTTCTTAATATAAAACTCGTGAATTTTAGGTAACAAGATATTCATTTCGACTTTTTTACGGTCTTCGGGAGGCCTTACCCGTAGTCTTCTTTTACCCGTAAGAAGTTTTCTTAGGCGCACACTTCTTCTTATGGCCGCAAAATTAACATAACCTCTATAGTTCTCCATAGACTCTATAGCAACTTCCTGCGTTTTTGAAAGCGGTTTAAAAAGGCCATCTTTAAGTTCTGTGAGATAGCTATGAATAAGGTTGAATTTAATAGAAGTGGCCTTTAAAAAAAAGGTTAATAGGTTTGATTCAGTCGTTGGCCAGTCATTTATATTGTTGGCATGTTCCATGACCTCCAGGACATCCTTATATTCCATATAGTCAAATTTTTGGGCCTCCCAAAAGAAGTCCTTATCATATGAGGCCATTTGAGGGTTTACAAAAACATATTCAGGGGGGTGGTTATTTTTAAGGTACCTTTTAAACATATAGTAATTGGGGATAACCGTAAGAAGGTTACCACCTAGAACCAAGGTATCCTTCATTTCATGGGCCCTAATATCAGACATGGCTATGGAGTTCCCCAAAAAGAGGTTTTTATATTTTAATTTTTCCTTTTTGGGCCCAGTCATTTTGTGTTGAAATCTCGAAAAGCCAAACCTTTGATTTAGGATGCTTTTTGGAAAAAACGTAATGACCAAACTCAAAGGAATGTAAATAAGACCCACAAAAAGGAGCGTCTTTCCCAAAAGTTTGAAAAAGACTTTTTTGTTAAAATTGGAAGTAAACAAATTCTTTAGCATAAAACTTTCCTACAAGGATGAGAATAAAGCAAGCTGCTGGGTAAAGGCCCCATCTAATATAAAAAGGTGTTTTTTTGATTTTTTGCAAAAGGTTATTTTTGGATTGAAAGTAATGAAGAACTTCCATTACAATAATTGACGCGATAACAAGACCAAACTCCCAAAAATGCTGCTCATGTTCCATAAGGGCCCTAATATCTTTAAGATGAAAGTAATCAACTTGACCAAACGAAAAGATTTCCTGAAGAATATGAAACGCTGCGCCCATTGTTTCAGCTCTGAAGAAGACCGAAATTAAGCTCATAAGAGAAAAAGTAACAAAAATTTGGAAGCACCTCAAAATAAGTGGATACTTGCTAAGGTTCCACTTATTGGCAAATCGCTGCCTTTTTTCTTCCGTGTGGCGGTCGAGAATGAGAAGAAGACCGTGGAGGCCACCCCAGGCAACGAAAGTCCATTTAGGGCCATGCCAAAGGCCAATAAGGAGAAAGGTTATAAGAGTATTAAAATAAATAAATTTCTTTTTCCCAATATGGTTTTTATTAAGAGGGAAAAAGACGTAGTCTTTGAACCAACCACCCATAGTGACATGCCACCTTTTCCAAAAGTCTCTCGCAGAGGTTGCCGCAAAAGGTCTTTTAAAGTTTTGAGTAAGGTTAATACCAAAAACCTTTGCAG
Source organism: Bacteriovoracales bacterium (assembly GCA_028346125.1). Lineage (GTDB taxonomy): Bacteria > Bdellovibrionota > Bacteriovoracia > Bacteriovoracales > Bacteriovoracaceae > UBA7317. The sequence goes on from JAOMEV010000017.1 coordinate 46,099, forward strand.
CGCCCACAGCAATATCTGAATAGCCAGAAAAGTCACAAAAAACCTGATACCTAAAAAGGAATAAGGCAAAAACAAAAACAAAACCGTGGTAGTCATAAGTATGTGAAAAGACATGGGCAACAATGATAGAAAGAGAGTCGGCAATGACAACTTTTTTAAATAGACCTGTAAACATTATTTTAAGGCCGTCTGTTATTCTGTCATAATCAAGAGAGACTTTCTTTTTTAGTTGGGGAATGATGCTGGAGGCCCTTTCTATCGGTCCGGCAACAAGCTGAGGAAAAAAAGAAACATACAAGGCAAAGCGAAAAAAGTTTTTCTCAGAAGGCATTCTTTTTTGATAGACGTCAATTGAATAGGACATTGTTTGAAAAGTATAAAAGGAAATCCCTAACGGAAGCTCTAAAGATAAGGGCTTAAGAGGACTCAAGCTAAAAAATGCTAAAAACCAATTAAGGTTTTCGATAGCAAAGTTACTGTATTTAAAGAAAAATAAAACGCCCAGGTTCCCTATGAGACTAAGCATTAACCAGTTTTTCTTTTCACCATCCCCTGATGACTCAATTTTCTTAGCAATAAAAAAATCAATAAAAGTCGAGAAAAGAATTAGGAAAATGTAAACAGGTTTCCAATAAGCGTAAAAGAAATAACTCCCTAATAGAAGTACAAACCCTCTCAACCTATAAGAGAGACAATAATAGAGGATAAAAAGAATGGGAAAGAATAAAAGAAACTCGAGGGAATTAAAAACCAAAGTAACACCTTGTTCTACTATTTTTGAGTGTAAAGTGTGTCTATCACTTAACAAAAAATAAATCAAAATCAAAGTTCTCAACCTAAATTGTTTATGATAGCGTCGCTTTTTTAATTTATTAACCTCAAAATAAAGGAATTCTTATGGTTAGAAAATTTAGGTTTGCAGCCCTATTGGCAATACTTCTTGTTGTTGCGTCTTGTGGAAATAATGGTGGTGGCGGGGGTCATAATCCAGGTACAGGTCCGACAGATAAAGTTGACGCTTTTGTCCAAATCCTTCTTTCAGAAGATGCAATTCTCGATGTTGAAGTCCTCAAAAATTTAGAGGATACGAAAAGCGAAGGTTGGATTGTTATTCGGCCAACTCTAAAAGACAGTTACTATACTGGCCTAGGCGCTTATCAACCACCTTCATATATTGGGTATGCTGTAAACCTGGACAATTTTGAAGTAGGTGACTCTTGGGATGACTTCCTTCTTAAGTCTGCCCAGCACAACAATGGCCCGTACGATGACGGCGGCTATTTTTGGCTTTTAGACAACGATGTAGAGGCCACTCCATACGGTGACTTTTATGGATCAATTTGGAATCCAAACATTAGTTCAAGTATTTCTATGGTTTTCTCTGAAGAGAAAGGACCTGTTAAAGATCTTGAAAAATTGGGAGCAGTTAAAGAAGCTTACGCAACAAAAAAGGTTAGAGATCTTCTTAACTTTGACTACGGTCTTTCTGAAAAAAGAAGTGAATCTGTCGCTAAACTTGTTGTTAATTGGAGTAAAGTTTCAAACAAAAGGTCTATGACAAGCTCTGATGCTGATGCTTTCACAGAAAAGCTTATCGGCGTTAACATCAACGAAGCTTCAAAAGCTTACAAAGCGAGCCTAGAAGGCAATGGAACTTCACTTGATTCTTTGATTGAAACAGCTGCTGACGTCAATGAAACAAGCCCAGAAAATATGAGAGAACTTTTCAACAATCTTGTTCTCAATAAATAATTTTTTTTCAAAAAGGGTGTCTTAGGACACCCTTCTTTTTTATTCCTTAAATTCCAATCAACACCTTTAAAAAATAGTTAAGGTTAGGAAAAACAAAAGGGTGTTTTTTATTTACGAAACCCTCACCCCTTTCGCAGACCCACCACAAAACCTAAGAAAATCTTTCTAGAGGCGTCCCCATTTCGCACATGGGACACCACATTTTTAATTAAATAAGGCGACCTTCTATTAAGGATGATGGGTTTTTATTAATTTTAGATATATCTTCTTAAGATCACCGATACTATCTGGAATAAGGTTAGAAACTCCATTTTCACTTAAATAAACTAAACTTCTCTTTAGCTTAAAATTCTTTTTTCCACCAACTTTTTTGAATATAGAATAACTGATATACTAATACCCAAGCCAACTGCTGTCCCTATAAATCCAGATGTTCCAATTACTGTAATCCAATTTTTAAAAATAATCTGATAGATTAGCATAAGAATTGTGATAATAAATCCGTATAAAAGTGCTTGATAGGCATATTTTTTTAATAAAAATAAAAGGATTGCACCTGCAAGATTTGCTGAGAAAATTAATGCAGAAAAAACGTGGTCAAGAATTGATTGTGATTTAAAATATGTTTCTTGGGCCTCATTTAATGGAATCAAACCACTATAAATTAGAATGAAAGAAAGCAAATTATGGCCAGCTGATAAAAAATAAAATAATGAAATGGCCCAAACCATTTTAGGTCGTTTTATAGGGGGACTGGAAAGATCCGTAGTTGATTTGATATTCATATTTTTCCTTTGGTTATTATATTTTTTTAAGGTTAGGAAAAACAAACGCCCTTTTTTTCTACCCTCACCGAACCATTTATCAATTATTTCCCACCAAACCTAAAGCAGGTCAAGAAAAACTTTTCTTTTCCTAACCTTTATTGAGCTTCCCTGATCTATTTTATTCAAGAGGAAAATAAATCAGGGAGGTTCTAGATAGACCTAAGGAGTTTGAGATTCAACAATAAGTTTTGGTATTAGGTAGTGGTTGTTTAATCTTTGATAATTTTGAGGAAAAAATTTTAGTTATTTTGAGGATTATTCGATAAATGAATATTGGAATCGTCTTGAGTATTTATTACTTCCACTTAAGTTTGATTTAAAATATTAACCAGGTGGTAAAAATGAAGCCTACATTTAAAGATTATATAAAATTGGCCCTTATGGTTTTTTCTGCCACGTTTGTGTTAGGCTTAATTTCATTTGCGTTTGAAGAGATGATGGCCTGGCCGACACGTTTCAGGCACGTGCCTGGTTTTCTTACATCGGCGTTCATTTTATACCGCTTTTCCAAAAAATATAGCAAATAGAAAACTAAGCTTAATAGAGGCCCGCCTTATTTGAGTAAAAAAGTAGTGGCCTAGGTACGAATGTTGCGGATTGGGGATGCCCATAAAGATTTTTTCTTGTGCTGCTTTAGATTTTGTAAATAATATTTGATAAATAAGGTTAGGAAAAACAAAGCACCTATTTTCTCTCCCCAACCCACTCATCCATCGACGACTTTATCCTAGGCCTTAGACAGTACAAGGTTTTTTTTTCCTAACCTTATTGTGACTGTAAAAATGGCCTTTTCTGTAAAGAGAAGTCATGTAAGTACTGTTGCTAAAAACTAAGTATTTCTTGGTACTTGTCCGCAAAAGCGACAGTTCAAGGTAAGGTGTGCCCCAGCGACCACTTGCTGTTGGTTAGGCTTATCCGGTCTTCTTGATATTTTAAGGAGCCATTCCTTGCTTCGAGAAATCGTGGCAAAACAATAAAACGACCTAGGTCCTCATCCCATTGTCCACCATAAAGAGCTATGTCTCTCTCCACAAAGTCAAATTCTTTTTCGAAGAGAGTTGAACTAAAATCATTAATCCAATGGCCATGATTTTTTATTCCCCATTGGAGGTGAAACTCTTTGAGTATGTAGTTTTTCCTTTTTAATGCTTTTCTAAATACTTCCTCACTAACATAGCAGCTTTTCCTCTGAGGCCTTACAGAGAATTCACCCTTTCGGGAATAGTTAAAATTTTGTCATTTGTTCTGAATTCTACTGTTAATACCGATTTTTTCCTATCTTTCCACATAAACTACCCGAGACTTCCTGGAAAAGTTCCAAGTTTATACCAACGAAGATGAGCGAAGTCGGGGTGTTTTATACGAGGTACATCAAAGTCTAACAGTGTGTAGAGAAATAATAAAATCAGGGCCAAACTTTAATAGAGGTTCGCTCCTGGGAAACCAAATTTTTAATTAAATAAGACGAGCTTCTATTAAGTTATTTTGGAGGGTTTACTATGACCAAGGATCTTATATTGTGGCTTCCCTTTAGACATATTCTTTGGTTTTCTTGACAAAATGATAAGTAAAAAAATTAGATAAATAAATTAAAAAGCCTGGAAATCGTTACGATTATTTCCAGGCCTTTATAAATTAAAAAATTATTTTACAAGAATCATCACTTCATTCTTTCTTTTCCAAGGTAGCGTCCATGGAGAATCATAACCTGCTGTATAAAAGTTCTCCTCGTAAACCTCTAAACCTTTTTTTTCAATCCAGTTCATTAATTTCTTGAAGTTTGCGTTTCTTTTTCTCTTTGAGTTGAGACCACTATATTTAATAACTGCAACTTTTCCTAAAGTTATTTTTCCCAACTCGACATCTTGGGAATTTGGCTCAGGAAGAGTTTCTAAACTGTAATTGGAAGGCATATAAAACATCATTGAGTTTTGACCACTTTTACTTTGCATAAAAACAGGCGCTGTCATCTTTATTTTTGATTCACTATCATTTCCACCAAAAATATAGCCGGCAAGCGTTCTAAACATGTCGTTATCTCCCTCTTGGCCGACAACTTTGGCAACAACCATTTCGGGATATTGACGTAGTTCAAATGTTCCTTCTTTTTCAATAAGTGTAAAATCTGGTGTTTCTTCATTTCCCATAGTATTTACCGTTAATAGGGCCAATATTAATAGTGATTTAGAAAAAGCTTTAATTAACATAATTTAATCTCCTGAATTTTTTTTTGATTTAATAACCTGGCCACTAGAATAGCTTTCATTTTTTATTTGGCAACTAGACAAATTTGAGACAAAAAATTAAATATCCGGTTTCCCTATCGCAACCGGCCCGAAGTACCCATCAAAGATTACAAAATCACCGTTTTTGACCTACTCAAAAATTTTAGTAATGCCATTAATACAAGATATACAAAACTCTCTGGCCAAAATAACCAAATTTTTTCTTAATTAAAGCGAACTTCTATTAAAATTTATATAAGGGTTAAATGATTTAATACTTCCGACACTTAACTATTGATAAACTTGTTAACTGTTCATCGCTACGTAAAAACTCAAACCAGCAATTAACCAGAAAAATACCCAAGAAATATGCTTTCCTTTGGTAAACATAGCTGAAAGCAAGCCACTAACTAAAAATACAACCGCAATGACTATAAGTATTTGCTTTTGAAGATGTTCGCCTGAATTTGAAAGAATAAAAAGAATACCTGCAAACCCCCACCAAGCTACTGTTGTTAAATGCCATGCAAATCTTAAAACTCTTTTTGTAAACCAGTCGCTACCAAGTAGCTTAGGTAACTCTCTTTGAAAGAGCCGAGTCAAAATATAGCGTTCACCTAGATAGGAATGTACTAAACCTAAAAATATTGCCAACAAAGCACCCGTATTTAACATATGGACCTTATATTTTTTTAAGGTTAGGACATTTATCTTTTTGGGGCAACCAGCGCCAAACCAGATTAGCCACAGACCAAGAATTAAACATCAAAAAACATTTTTTTCAAAGATAACCTAAAAAACTAAAAAAACTTAAAAAAAAAGCTATTAAAAAAATTATTTGCTGAGGCCATTAAGCAAATGAGTTTACATCTGCTCTCAGCGTTGGTTAAGGGACTCTTCATGCAACTCTTTATTATAATTAATTAGGAACTGCCTACCCAATACATATGCGTTTAAAAATGAAAGCTTCTGGTGCAAAGGTTAAGAAAAAAAAGCCCTTTTTTTTATCTACCAGAAACATTCGCGGCTGCCTTACCCTTTTTTACTCAAATAAGACGAGCTTCTATTAGCTAAGGCACCCATTACTTGGTTCTTTTCTTTATGGGTTGTAAATCGTCTTAAAACGTGAAGAGAAATGATCTTTTCTCTCTTTCCCTTGGGCATCTGGTGCAAACCTAAGGATCTCTTTTCCTCTTAAAGCCTCTATTCTACTTTTTTCATCAGCTTTCTTCTTATTCCACCACTTTAAGTCACCTTTTGATTTTTCTATTTTTATTATTTTCTTGCCTGTTAATTTTATATAAGTTTCCCCAAAAAGCTGCATTTTCCTTGTTAACTGAATAGAGCTCCAGTTCTCCTTACTCCGATCCATACAATGGCCTAAAATTAAATGGCCACAGGCGCTTCTAATTTCTTTGGTCTTATTCCTATCACCAAAAAATTGTTGCATAATATACCATTCTTCTTTTTCCTTAAAAATTTTTGGATACCATTTATTTCCAACTCTTTTAAGATTTTTTTTAAGTTCTAATTTTTTATCCTTACGGCTTTCAGAACTAATTCGTTGAAAAATATTTACTATTTTAAATAATCTGGCATCGACTTTTGAAGCATTAGAATAAGCTT
>JAOMEV010000170.1 GCA_028346125.1 Bacteriovoracales bacterium
ACCAGCGATAACTCCATCCAACATATTTCCGACACTCTTAAGCATTTCAAAAAAGCTTTCTCCCACACTAATGTTCATATTAAGCTCATTGACTGCAACTTTAATGTACTTAAGAATTGTCCCATGAACCTTATGAACATCTCCGTTAATTTTAATTAAATTACTCTCGTCTAACTTTTGCTCCCCTTTAACAACACTACTGACAAGTTCTTCCGTAGAGTGGACCTCATCTCCAATCCCCACAAGTCCTCCTGAAGAACCCTTTATAGTATGAAGGTATCTGAAAAGCTCTTTTAACAAATCTTTATTTTGTAAGTCACCTTTTACCTTTTTTAAAACATCGAGAGCTTGTGTGATCAAATCAATTAAATCATGTAAGAGTATCGCTAACTCCTTTCTCGATCCAAAACTCAGTTCTTCTTGTACAATCTTAAGTTGCTCATTTTTTTTCGCCAGTTTTTCCTCTGCAACAACTTTTTCCGTAATATCTTCGACAACATACAGAATAAACTCGATCACTTCTTCATCATTATAAAGTGGTTCATGGGCCGCTTTTAAAATCTTTTTATCTTCCCCTATTACTAAATCTAATTTTTCGGGCAATAATCCATCTGAAGCGAACCACTGAATGACATCTCCACCAAATAATACTGAATAGGCCGATTTCATATGTGCATAGGTAACACTTCCCTTGTCAATGCTTGTATAAAGAACTTCAAAAATATTTTTCCCGACAAGGTCGTCTCCAAAAAGCTGTTTAGCGTAAGCAGAAATTGGACCGAGAATTTCTTTTTGTTTATTAACTTTAAAAACTGCCTGTGACATATTGTTAAGCAGCTTGGTGACATTATCTTTTTCCTTATTCAATTCAACTGTTCTCTCAGCAACCTGCTTTTCCAAAATAATCTTTTGATTATTAACTGTTGTTCTCATGTCTTTAAAAATTTGACCAAGGTTTCCTAGTTCATCACTTTTATCTGTGACGATTTCAAGATTCTCATTCTCTAACTGTGAAGCCGCTGTTGATAACTTTAAAACGGGACTAACATATTCCTTTGATAAAAATAAATACATAACAATAACAATTACGAGGCTGATGCCTAAAAGAATAATGGTAAAAAAGATCTTTTTGTTTGTTATTTCTTTTATAACAGCATCTTTAAAAAATCCTCCTTCGACAATTCCTAAAACTTCAGGCTCCTCACCCTCCTCTCCCGCCTTTATAATCTTGGAAGACAAGACAAGAATATTTTCTGCAACAACTTTTTTCTTCTTATCGATCGTTTTTCCATCCTTAACATAATCACCTTCGACAACCTGCTCATTATCAGGGTTCAAAACATTTATGTAAGCAACGCCCTTATCTTCTTCTGCCTTAAAAACAAGGTTTTGTAGGCTTAAATCATCAAAATTTTCCAAAGGACCTGCTGAGTTTGAAGCGACACCTTTTACCACCGTCATTGATTGGTTTTTCAAGGCGGTCATAAGAAGTTTTTCTTGATCCTGAATTTGAAAAAACCCGAAGGGTGCCAGGGTAAAGACCAAAATACTAACGATTCCCAAAATAACTTTAAATCGAATTCCCTTGTGAAAAGGAATCTTTTTATTTTCATTACTCATTATCGCCTCTTCAAAATAATTTTTTGAAACAAACACTAAGAGCTTGTCGGGTACTAGGCCAATATTCTATAGTAAATAGAGGTGATTTTGTAATGGAAAATATTTAGCATCTTAAAATAAGTTAAATTACTTTATTAAACAAAAATAACTTAGAACAAGTAGAGTTCATCCGAACCTTTACACAGTGTTGGAAAAATAATTTTCGATAAGACATCACTTAAAGAGAATAATAAAATTTGATTTATAAAAATAAGGCCTTGTATGACCCCTTCCATTATCCCGTCGATCCCTATTAATATAAGCTTCTGGTTTATAAATAATTTTCATATTGTCAGTAAGCATTGAGGTTATATCCACTACCCATGGATATACGATATCACCAGGACACCAGCCTGCCCTGGAATACCTCCAAGTTCCATATTGACCTGGGGTTGGGTTTTTATAGCAGTCATCTCTCCAAATTGTTTTGACAAGTTCATGGTTATTTATTTTTATACTGTGAGACTTAGGACAAAATTCAGCACAGTTTTCAGTATTACCTTGTCCATGTCCGGTAATGACTGACCATAATAAGGCCTTTTTTACAC
>JAOMEV010000171.1 GCA_028346125.1 Bacteriovoracales bacterium
GAATTTGATCTTCGAGGTTTTGGTAAGTCGCCGCCAAAGAGGGGAGTGACATTTGATCAAAATTAGTTTTTCTTATATTGTTGTATACAGAGTTAAAATTTCTTTGAAAATTTTCAATAATGTCGTCCATATTAATGAAGCGCCAAAGTGTTTTGACATTAACCATTAATTTAAACATAAAACTGTACTCTGGTGGATTGGCCATAAAGTCAAATAGGTTTCTAATTTCTGGTTTTAGACCTTGTTTTACTCCCATCATGGTGTCCATAAAACCGGCGTTACCACTTGTTCCTGGAAGTAATAGAACCAATTTATACCAGTTAATAAGGTTATAATAAACATGACCTCTCATAGAAAGGAGCATATTCCTAAAGACTGGTTCGTTTTCTTCAATAACTTCTTCCCCTATTCCCATCATTTCACAAAACTGACGGTAAACTTCACGATAAGCGTAACTTGCAAAGGTAAAGGTCAAAGGTGAGGTAACACCACTATAGCTTTCAATGATATTCGAATTATCCCAAAGTGTAGCTTCCCCACCATTAATAGAATGGTTAAAAAAGGCATCTGGAGGTAGAGTGGTGATTGGTCTTGTTTGAAGAAGATAGAGAGTCTCTTTTTCGATGGCCCATTCTACATCTTGAGGCATTTTGTTAAGAGTCTCCAACCTTAAAACCAGTTTTGAAATAGACTCGACCTGTGCCTTTGTAAGTGATTCACTTTCCCATTTATCTTCTGAAAGGTCCTTCTTTTCGATGCCGCCTTCAGAAGATTGGTAGAAGGCTTCATTTTTTTTCGCGATTTTTAATTCATATTCAAAGTTGTCTCTATGGACGGTAAAGGTGTCAGCTTCTAAGGCGCCACTGACAAGACCTTCTCCTTGGCCATAAACAGCTTCTACAATAAGGTTTTCTCTGTCTAAAGGATGAATTGGGTTTCTAGAGAACGCGACACCACTAATTTCCGAATTTACCATTTTTTGTATAACTACTCCTACGGCCATGTCCACCATGGTAAGCTCGTTGGTAAGGCGATAATGGAGGCACCTTTCTGAGTAAGCACTTGCCCAACAAAGCTTTAAAGAATGGAGAATTTGATCTTTTCCCTTTTGAAAGAGATAAGAAGAAAACTGGCCAGCAAAAGAATGTTCTTTCGAGTCTTCATCTAAACCACTGGAGCGGACAGCGACAAACCCTTCTGTCAAACCTGAATTGGAAAGCTGATTTTCAAGTTCTTGAGTGAAGTTCTGATCAAACTTTCCTCCAAGAATAATTTCTTCGACTCGTTTAGAGAAAGTTCCAAGGTCTTCACCCTCTATTTTGGAAAGGTCAAGTTTATTGGACTCTTTAAAGGAATCAAAAATATCCGAAGAAACACAAATCCAAGGAGGTACAGGAAGATCTTCTTTTGTCATGAGGTAGAGGTTTTTGGCCTTTCCCCCACCGGTTTTGGAGAGCTCTTCCAATGTATCAGATTTTGTTAATATTGGTTTCAATTCTAACTCCCTATAAGTGAGATAGGCCCACACCAAAGATGAATGAGTAAAGACGCTGAGGCAATCCCCTCAACAATTTTATATTTATCAGGCTTTATAAAAACTAAAAGATAAGAAATGACCACAAGAAGTTGTGCTGTGATAAGAAAGTAGGACATATGGAGCATATGCGCACCAAACCACGCAACGACTGAGGCCCCCAGAACAATGAAAAAAGTGTTGAAGGGACCAAAGGCCACAAGATAGGTGCCTAAAACTGGATCAGATTTAGGATTTAATTTTCGACATACTTCATAAGTGAAAAATGAACCGAGCATTGTTAGACCCATATAAAAAATTTTTTCTGAACCTTTAAAACTCGTGTCAAGAAAGGCCGGATAGGCCGCAACTGCTATCATGAGAATTTGATGGGAAATAGCATAAATTAAAGGATGCTGATTAAGCCACTTCGGAATAAAAAACTCTTTGTACATTAGACCTAACCAAAGAGTTACCAAAAGAAAACAGAGTCCACCGTAAAGTGAGTAAAGAAAGGTAATAAGAAGGCCTATAATCGCCATTAATCCATAAGTTAACTTTATAGAACCTATAACATCATTTACAGTTAAAACACCTCTTGGTAAAGGCCTATCAGGGTGGGCAATTTTATCTTTGTCGAAGTCTTTTACTTCATCCATAAGGCGAAGAACGCAAAAAAAGAGG
>JAOMEV010000172.1 GCA_028346125.1 Bacteriovoracales bacterium
TTCAAGTTTATTACATTGTTTCTCTCGATCATCTTTTTCTGCAGATGTAATTTTTGATATTGAGTTAAGTATTCTTTTATAAAAAATATCTGAGCTTCCATAACTCTGATCGTTAAAAAATATTATCATTATTAAAGTAAATAAAATCTTATTCATTTTTTCCCCCGAATTGTTTTTAATTTTTTCTTTTACTAATACAAAATTTTGGCGATGGATCAGAGCAATACCTCTCAACCTTTCCCCAATCAAAAGAAAACTTAAGAAAGATTTCCTTTGTTTTCGTCTCGTCTTTAACTGTACCACCGACGGTGATACCGGTCTCTGTTACACCACCACCAGACCCACTATTTGGATAAATGTCAGTATCATCGATATCCACTGGGTTAAAAAAGAATTCACTAACGCTATTAAATGCTCTCCAATGAAAACCAAATGAAAACTTTCCATCCCATCGATCAAAATTTCCACAAGATCTTTCGAAAAAACAAATTTCCTTTTCATTGGTTTCAGTGAAGTGCAAAATAGACATCGATGGGATGTACTTCCCGCCTCCCATACAAGAAATAACAGCACTGAGTTCTCTATCGTAGGTAACGTCAGGGTTTTCTTTTATGGGGTCAGGGTATTTACCATCTGATAATCCTGTAATGATTCTAGGGTAAGTTCCTCCTGGCCTATCTTGAAAGACTAACTGTACATCGACGCATGATTTCGCAATATGCAGCCTAAAATCTCTTTCACTATATCCAGCACCTTTTCCATGACCGGGTAGTGGTTTTGTGGAGCTTTGAGAATAACCCAAAATTACCCCAGTAAATGATGAAATGATAAAAAATTTAATTATATTCTTAAAAATAAAGTTACTTTTCATTTTTTTATCTTCCTCTTAGTATTCTTCACAACGTATTTCAACCTTTGCGTGTCTGACAGAAACCCAGAGCTTTAAAAGCACATAACCGGCCGGTATGGGTGTTCCATTTATCAAAACCTTTAAATCGGAATGGTCTTGAGAACAAAATTTTCTATGACACTTAATAGGTTTTAATACTGGAGTTTCCTTTTTTTTGGTTTCTGAAGGACTTGTTTCGTTTTCAAATAAAACGTCACCGCTTTCTAGTTTAAGTGATCCCTGTTGCCCATCTAATTTTTGTTGAACGATAATTTTATCTTTATCATCACTTTGAACTCTCTCCATTTCACACACTTCAATTAGCTTTAAAGAAGCGTTTGTATACCATCCAGGCATTTTCCTGTGAGTAATACGAACTGGAAATTCATCATCTTGATTAGAACAGACCATCATAGGTTCAGGTGCCGCTGAAAAGCGTACGGCGCAATTGATGTGATCCCTAGAGTAAACATGGGAGGCCAGAAAACCTCCCAAAATTACAAAAAGGATTTTTTTATTGATTGAAGAAATCATAATATTACCTTTTTAAACTTATTTTTTAGTAACAGAATTCATTTTCAGGCTCGGTACAATACCTTCTTATGTTTTCATAAGTTGTATTCCAATTACCATGTAGCCTTATTTGGTTGTAAGCAGTATTTGAAAGACCTGTACTAACCGTATTCGCAGCATCAACTCCATAGGCACCAGACGCTCCGGCACCACCTGCGCCACCATTACCAGCGTTTACATTAACACCGGCTTCATTACAGTCCATAAGTGCTGTGTTATTTGTATTTCCAGTGAAGTCTCCTAAACCATCTCCGCCAGGACCTGCTTGACAAACAAAATTTACATCTGGGCTAAAAATATCTGTTTTGGAAGTAGAGATGTAATCTTTTGATTCTAAATAATCAGTATATTCTTTCCACTCTGAGTTAGATAAATAACTTTTAGGATAACAATTAATATCGCCAGATGTAACACTGCCTCCTTTCCCGAAAGTTGCAACAGATGCATGACTACTATTTACGCAAACCTTATTACTACTATTGTTTATAGTCGAAGTAACTGATCCGCCGTTGATGTCTCCACCATCTCCGCCATCACCACCAGCAGTTCCATTTGCTAATGTTATATAATTGTTTTTTAATTTTGTGTTGTTTAGAAAATCAGTAATAGAATGACCCATTGACCAGACGGCCCCGATGCTTAGACTACCTCTCCAAATTTTAGCATTCCCACATACTCTGGTGCTTTGGCATAATTTTCTTTTTCCGTGAACTG
>JAOMEV010000173.1 GCA_028346125.1 Bacteriovoracales bacterium
GGTGCTTCTTTGCGGTAAGGCCGTAGAACTCTATGAGCATGAAGGTCTAAGAAATGAAATTTCAATGGTATCACAAAACCCTTTTGTTTTTGCAGATACAATTTGGAATAACATTCAAGGAGGGAGCGATCTCACAGAAGATGAAATTTGGAATTACCTTAAAATAGTCGAATTATCAGAAGAAGTTGAGAAATTCCCTCATAAAATTGAAACTCCTCTTGGGGAATGGGGTCTTAATTTAAGTGGTGGACAAAAACAAAGGCTTACTTTGGCGAGGGCCCTTGCAAAAGGGGCTCAATTTCTTCTTTTAGATGATTGCTTAAGTAGTGTGGATACAATTACTGAAGAAAAAATACTAAATAACTTAAAAGATTACCTTAAAGGGAAGACATGTATATGGGTTGCTCATAGGAAGTCAACTTTAAAACTTTGTGATCGAATTTTGGAATTTAATAATGCCTAGATTAAAAAAAAGAGAATATTTCGAAAAAGATGATTACCACTTAGAAGGGAGCTTAAAAGATCTTTTTTTGGGTCTTTTAGAGTTTCTGGCACCTTTTAAAAGAAAGTTTATATTTTCCATTTTTCTTATTTTTTTAAGCTCATTTTTTGCAATGTCATCAGCTAGACTCATAGGTCTTTTAGTTGATGAAGGCTTGCTGAAAAAGAATTGGGAGGTCTCTCTTAATTATGCGGGATTTGTAATTCTTTTTGAGGCAATTACTTTGTTCACTTTATGGTGGGGGAGAAATGCTCTCGTCGAGGCGTCTTCCAAAAGTTTGTTAGGGATAAGAAAAAAAATATTTTATCAGATCAAGTTAATTTCACTAAGCTATTTTGATAAACAGCCGGAAGGAAGAACTGTGACGAGAATGACTTATGATGTGGAAAGTCTTGAGGAGTTCTTTTCAGGTAGCTTGGGTCGCCTTTTAAATGCTTTTATTTTATTCTTTGCTTCAACCATAGCGATGCTTTTTACAAACTTTTCTTTAGCTATCATTCTCATTTTAGGCCTTGCGCCAGCTTTCATGCTTACGCTTTTGTCTAGAAAAAAAGTTCGCTTTCTTAATCATAGAATATCCCGTTATAACAGTGATCTGAATGCCAAACTTTCAGAGTTTTTAAGAGGGGTTATAACTATCCGTATTTTTGGTTGGGAAAGATGGTCTTTAAAAAAATATGAAGAGGGTATTGTAAAGCATAGGGAGGCCTTTTTAGAGGCCAATTCATTTTATGCTTGGAACCGTCCTCTCACCAATTTTCTTTGTGGGCTTCCCCTTATTCTTCTATTTTGGTTTGGAGGAAAGCAGGTTCTTTCTGGTGCTCTTGCCGTTGGGGTTTTTGTTGCCTTTATTCGTTTTTGTGAAAGGTTTTCTACCCCTTTGGCATCCGTGACAAGGGAAATCCATCAAATTCAACAATCTCTAACTTCAGCAGAAAGGATAATTTCATTTCTTAAAGCAAGAACTGAAAAAGAAGATTTAGGGCCTGATGGAGAAAAGGGAAAGGGTCCTGTTAAAGGTCTTATCGAGTTTAAAAATATTTCAATGTTTTATCGATCAGATTTTTGGGTTTTAAAAAATCTAAGTTTTACGCTAAGCCCAGGGGAAAAAATAGGGCTTGTGGGGCAAACAGGAAGTGGTAAAAGTACAACACTAAGCTTGTTGGCGAGACTTTATCCTTTTCAAAAAGGTAGGATTCTTATCGATGGAGTTCCTATTGAAGAATATCAAAGGTCCTTTTTAAGAAAAAGCATTGGCGTTGTAAGTCAAACAGCTCTTTTTTTTAAAGGAACTATAAGAGAGAACCTGTTTTTAGATAATTATTTATCAGAAGGTGAACTTAATGAACTAGGTTTTTTTGAGTGGATGGACTCCAAAGGTTTATCTCTAGAGAGTGCCATTTTAGAAAATGGCAGCAATCTCAGTGAGGGTGAGAAGCAGTTCATTTCTCTAGCGAGAGTAATTATTTTAAATCCAAGTATTCTAATACTCGATGAGGCCACTGCATCCATGGATGTTAAACGTGAAGAAAAGGTGCAGAGTATTCTCAATAACATGGTTTCAAAAAAAACCTGCATCATTGTTGCTCACCGTATTCACACCTTAAGAGATTGTGATCGAATTCTTGTT
>JAOMEV010000174.1 GCA_028346125.1 Bacteriovoracales bacterium
GAAAAAAACTCCACTCTGATTCTTCTTACAACTCCTATAAATCTATCTATCCCGCCCCAAAAATCTTGTGAAGCTTCTTCAAATGCACTCTTAAGGCTAGAACTTGAGAAAATTGAAAAAGAAATAAAGCAAAGCCAATTCAAACTGGCCTTTCAAAAAATAGAACTCTTAAAAAAGAAAGTTCTGGGTAATGCCCGTCTTCTCTATTTTTCAGGAATATCTACCCAAAAACTGGGATTTTATAGAACTGCAGAAAAAATTCTCCAAGAGTCCGCTGTTTTCGACTGTGGAACATGGAGGGGAAACAAAGTTTTTAATAATATGATCCGGAAGTCTTCATCTG
Source organism: Bacteriovoracales bacterium (assembly GCA_028346125.1). Lineage (GTDB taxonomy): Bacteria > Bdellovibrionota > Bacteriovoracia > Bacteriovoracales > Bacteriovoracaceae > UBA7317. The sequence continues at coordinate 344 of JAOMEV010000174.1, forward strand.
ACAATGACCTTTTTCTCGTAGATTTTGACAAAATAGTTAATTCAAACTTTGGAAAAAATCACCTTTTCATAGGAAAATACTTTCCCCAAACGATCTTCTACAAAAAGGCCATGGAAGAAGTAAAACAAATCATTTCCCAAACTCTGGAACTCTAAAATGTCTGAAGAAACAATTCATCTTAAAAAAAACGATATTATTTTTTCCGAAGGAGAAAATGACCACAACCTTTACCTTATTTCGTCAGGAAAAGTTATGGCCTTCCTCACTCATAGAACAGAAGTCACACCCGTTGCCTACTTTAAAAGGGGAGACTTCATTGGAGAACTTGCCTTTTTTGACAAAAGCCCAAGAAGTGCAAGTTTAGTTTGTTTAGAGGAAACAATTTTAAAAAAATACAATTACCAACAAAGCAAAAGTCAGTTCCCAGACTGGAGCATTACACTTGCTGAATCAATAACGAAAAAATTTAGTGATTTCGACGAACTTATAAAAAATCACGGTATTAGAAGAAAAAAGACTGAATCTATTAAGCCCCTCTCTATAGAAGAGCAAAGATATTATTATGGACTTCTTAAAGAGTATAAAGGAAAGGCCCTTTAAAAGGGCCTTTCAATTCTAGATAAGTCCCATTTCCTTAACAGTATCTCTTTCTTTTTTAAGTTCATTATGAGTCACATCAAACTTTTCTTTTCCAAAATCGTTATGCTCAACACCTTCAACAACTTTAAGAACTCCGTTTTCAGTCCGGCAAGGAAAAGAAAAAATAAGGCCTTCCTCAACCCCATATTGACCAGATGAAGGGATACACATTGAGTAAGTTTCACCCTCCGGAGTATCATGAGTAAGGTTATAAACACCTTGAACAATCGCATTAGCAGCCGAGGCAGCTGAAGAAGCTCCTCTCGCTTTAATAATGGCGGCCCCTCTTTTTTGAACCGTCGTAATGAAATCCCCTTTGAGCCACTCCTCATCACTGATGACTTCATGAGCTGGTTTGCCATCAACTTTGGCATTATAAAAGTCTGGATATTGAGTTGCAGAGTGATTTCCCCAGATGGTCATATTACTTACTGAAGTGACATCAACACCGGCTTTTTGAGCGAGTTGAGTTTTCGCCCTCAATTCATCTAGCATCGTCATCGCATAAAATCTGTCTTTTGCCAGTCCGGAAGCACTATGCATCGCTATGAGGCAGTTGGTATTACAAGGGTTTCCAACAACGAAGACCCTACAATCAGGGGCCGCATTATCATTAATCGCCTTACCCTGACCTGTAAAAATGCCTCCATTGATTTTAAGAAGGTCTGCTCTTTCCATTCCATCTTTTCTAGGAACAGCACCAACTAAAATGGCCCAATTAGCATTTTTCATGGCCACGTCTAAACTGTCAGTACAAACTATATTTTTAAGAAGAGGAAAGGCGCAGTCATCAAGCTCCATAGCAACCCCTTTCAAAGCAGGTAGGGCCGCTTCCAGTTCAAGAAGTTGAAGTTCAACTTCTGTATCCGGACCAAACATTTGTCCTGAAGCAATTCTATAAACGAGTGCATAACCGATTTGTCCCGCTGCACCAGTGATGGCGACTTTCACTCTTTTCTTTGTCATGAATACTCCTCAACATTTCAATATTTCATAATTTCCTTCGAAACTATAACGATTTCATAATGTTTTGGGTAGTCTGACCGTGTTAGTCATTTTTTCTTAACCTCCTTTTGAATCGACAATTAATAAAAAGAGGGCTAAAAAAA
>JAOMEV010000175.1 GCA_028346125.1 Bacteriovoracales bacterium
ATAATTTTGATTCCATGTATAGAAATGTTCTTTCAAGAGAAAGTTTTTTTATGCAACTCATATTTTTAGGACAGGTAAGAACACCAGAAGGTATCCCAATTGAGGCCGATAAAAATATCTTTTACAACGTCAAAAAGACTCTTCAAGAAGGAAATGGAAAAGTTCACCTTGAAGAAAAAAATATTTTCTCTCTTGTTAAAGAAATTAACGATATTGATTTCTTTTCTTTTAGTGATGTTCCATCATACTTTACAGGAGAAACTGAAAAGAATTTTCTTCAAGAAGTAAGGCCCTGTCTATCTGAAGGTGGTGTCGTTGTCTTAAGATATTATTTGAGAATCTGTGAAGCAGATGAACAAGGTTATGAAGATGTAACTGATAGCTATAAAGAATTAATAAGAAAAGAAAAGGTTCAAATGTATAAAGTAAAAGTACTAAAGAAAGTTTAATTAAAGTTTTTTATTATGTTTGCTGCCATGAGGAGCGATTTTAAAGAATAGACTTGGCAACTTTTACATATACGTGCTGTCGTATAAGATTCCCTGGCCTCTTCGCTTGCACCTTCAGGTACTTTTGCCACAATAAAAGTCGCGTCTTTTGATTTACCACAAACTGTACAGCACTGACTCTCTTCCCTCTTATCCATTGTTTAGTTTCCTTTTCAGTTCTTTAAGATTTCCTTACAATTCTATTTTAACTCTATTCAGAGTTTTTAAGCAGTTTTTATATGTCCAAACATCGCATATGAATAATTTGAATGGCTTATCACCAGTTTTAATAAAAAGAGAACAGTGTTAAAAAAATAAAAATGAAGAAAATGTTAAGATTTTTTCAAAAAGTCAATAATATCTTTATTTTATATTGCCCAGATATTTAGGCATAAGTGATTAAAATTAGATATTTTTCTTAAACATTTTAATTGCTATTGCCAGAAGGATTATCCCCGAAATTTTTCTTAAAACATTTGTACCACCGGCACCAAGCCTTCTTGAAATCCAGCCAGAACTCAAAAGAACCAAGTAAACAAAAATCAGGTTAAGAAAAACACCAAACAAAATGTTCACTTTTTCATACTCAGCTCGTAGAGAAACCAAAGTCGTCATGGTCCCTGCTCCAGCAATCAAAGGGAAGGCCAAAGGCACAATAGTTGTTGTTGATGACTCCGGCTCAGGCTCCGGTCGAAAAATCATTATATTTAAGGTCATTTCCATCCCAATTAAAAACATGACGAAGGCCCCAGCAAGGGCAAAAGACTGAACATCAACTCCAAATAAATTTAGTATAGACTCGCCAATATACAAGAAGGCCAGCATAATAATGCCAGATACAATTGTTGCCTTACCAGGAAATACAACTCTATTATTTTTCCTTAGATCTATAATGACAGGAACTGAACCCAAAATATCTATCACTGAAAAAAGAATTAAAGTCACAGACAAGATTTCTTTAAAGCTAATAATTTTCAACATTATCAATACCTTATTAAACCAAAGGTGTATCCTGAGGTCTCTTAAATTGAGAGGAATATAGATTTAAAACTTCCTCTAGCCAAGAAAAAATTGGATCACCAGACTCTAAAATGTCAAAACAACTTAGAGTTCTTGCCCAGTTGAGGGCACCGGCAACACAGTAATCACTGTAAGCAGGGTCTTCTCCCCCTAGAAAAGGTATCGTCGTTACAGTTTTCCTTAAAGGTTTAAGGATCTCTTTCTGAAGAAAACTTCTTCTTTCATTTCTGATTTTTTTCACTTCCTCAACTTGAAGGTCTCCCCAGTAGTTCTTTAGTTTTTTTTCCCAAAGGAGCTTATTTGGCGAATCGACCATCATATTTTCTTCCGCCAAATCCACTATAATAAGTGCATATATTTCATCTAAGAGAACTTGATAAACCCAGGAATCAACAAATTGACATGCTCCCGCCCCCGCCATACCTCCAAATAAGCTTGGAGAATCTATAAAGTTTCTTTCCAAGTAATTAGAAATATTCCATGATCCTTTGATAATTCGCTCTTGGTCGATCAAAACAGGTGCAAGGTCTTTAAGTTCAAGAATATCAGGTCTTTGATCCCACGGTACCGTAATGTATTCA
>JAOMEV010000176.1 GCA_028346125.1 Bacteriovoracales bacterium
CACAACAGGACAATGCATCCTTTTTTTTAAAACCCGCTAATCCTTCAGAGCTTTCTGACCTTTTTTTGAAAACACAAACAGTGCCTTTTAAAAACCTCTGTCCAATTTAAGATATCAGGAATGGCGAGGACCAAATGATAGAATTGTTCAAACCAATAACGTTTAGGTCGCCTCTAGCTTAAAAGTTCATATATATAAAAGGACTTATACACCTCATCGATTTTAAGTGTATTTGTATTTAATAGAAGCTCGTCTTAATTAAGCCTAAAATTTAAGTAAAAACTTATTTAGTTTTCTACAAGATTTTTTTTATTGCTTCTTAAGCAATAACCCATTTTATTAAATACTTTATACTCTATTGGACAAGTGCTTTTATTAAATCCAACTTTCTTTCTTCTTTGCTCATTCTTGGGAGCAACTTTTTTCATACATTTTAATGTGTTTTTAGCCTTGCTACACTTATTGTAATTGGTCTAATTGATCTGTTAAATTTTTCACATCCTGCTTTTCCAATTCTTTTTATATCCGTCATCAAAAGTAATTGAAATCTGTGCCTTTTATTCTCAGTGAGTTCCTTAACATGGAATAAAAAATGCTTTAAAGAACTCGTAAACTGCCCCGCAGGATCCATCTCCACATCTTCTTCAATGGAGTAACGCGACCACATGGTCTCAGAGGACGAAAATGACCTAGTGAATAAGCTGAACTAATAACTTTTCTGCCCTGATGCTTTAAATTCATATTGCACAAAATCAATTCAGGATTATTACAATTTCTAAAACAAGACCATTTAAGGTAATATAGAGGAATAAGAAGTCCTTAAAAACCTTTCTTTAAAACACAAAAGAACGAGACAAAAAATGCCAGAAATTGACTGTTCAAAAAATATTGAAAAAAAACAATGGAATGAAAACCTTAGTAGATGTAAAAATCCCAGTTTCTTTTCGCTTTATGAATGGGGCGAGTTTAAAAGTGACCGGTGGACTCCTTTAAGACTTTCCTTTTCAAAAAATAGCAAGTTCATTGGTTGCACGCAAATATTGATGAAAAAAAAATTTGGAACAAAGTTTGGATGGGCATCCGGAGGTATCAATTACACCGACTCCAAATACTTAAAAGAAATTATCGATAACATCCAAGAAAAATTTAAGGGTATCTTTAATATAAGATTCAACTTTACAGAAACCCTTTCTGGGAGACTATCCTTCAATATTTCACAAATTAAGCCGTTGAAAAAAGCAATCAGTTCTATAAACAGTGGCTTTACAATTATTTCAGACTTAAAAAGTGCTCCAGACTTTTTGAGCACAATGAGTAAAAACAATCGCTATTATTACAAAAAATCCCTCAAAGAAGGTCTTCGGTTTGAAGCCGAAGAAGAACTTCGACCAGGCTCCTTCATTCAGCTCCATAATGAGATGGTTCAATTAAAAAATATCAAGGATATTAAATGCTCCCTAGGTGAAATTGAGAGACTAAAAAAGTTTTTAGAAGGGGGGGTCAAACAATATTCCGTCTTTCATCAAGAAAAAAGGATTTCTACCTGCCTTATTCTACAGACCAAAAATACCGCTTTCTACTATTTGGCCGCAACAAACGAAAAAGGACGAGACCTTTTCGCCTCCTTTTTTATGGTTTTTAACTTACTAAACAGTTTAAAATCTCAGGACGTTAAATACTTCGATTTTGGAGGTATCACACCCTATAAAGAGTCCGCAAAAGGCGTTAACCGATTCAAAATAGGTTTCGGGGGAGAAATTAAAAAGTCTCTTGGTGAGTTTGATTTAAGTCCTTTTAATTGGTCTAGAAAAGTTTTTAACACGGTTCTCTCACCATAAGAAACGAACCAAATAAACTTTTTCATAAAAAGAAGGACAACGGCCTAAGACTTTTTTAGGAAGGGACAAAAATACTATCACTCTCTTCTAACTCAAGAAATTTGAGCCCTTAAAGCAATGCGTATCTACCTAATGAAAAGTACCCGAAAGTTAGGAATTTTAATTTTTGAAACAAATTGTTTTAAACTATATTAGATCTTGG
>JAOMEV010000177.1 GCA_028346125.1 Bacteriovoracales bacterium
AAGCCGTTTAAAGCTTTATCCGACATTGTACGAAGCTGACAAAAAAGTCTTAAAAGTTTTTCCTAATATAAAATTTAATATCTTTCATAGGAGTCAAGACCTGGAGGCATCTCACAAAATAGACGATCTTTTGGATTTAGCGCGATTGAATAAAAAGTTTGTCGTGGTAGGGCCAGAGAGGTTTTTTGAGGCCTTAGTACCTTGGCGGAATTGGAAAGAAAAGCAAGGATTTGAAATTGACTTTTTTGCGATTGAAGAGATTGGAACTAGAGCTAAAGATGTAAAGAAGTTTTTACACCGGCTTTATAAAAAAGAAAAATTTACTTGGTCTTTACTAATTGGTCACGAAGAGATCATGCCCACTGAATATGTGAAAACTAATTCCCATGATAAAACACCCTCTGATCTCAATTACTTTACAATGGGAGGAAAGTCAGACTCGATACCTGACGTCTATTATGGTCGATTTGTTGTTGATAGTGTTCAAGAACTAGAGTCTCAAATAAAAAAAATAATTAAATTTGAGAGCAAGTCGTTTGAGGATCTGTCTGGTCTAAGACGTCAAATTGGAATAGCTTCAGATGAAGGTTATGATCCAACTGATGTAGAGTATTTAGAACAGATGCAGTCTCCTCTAAAAAGTTCATTCAACCTGAACATTTATAAATTTTTACAGGAAAATGGAAACTCGACACCAGAAAATATAAACAAGGTGCTTAATAAAGGAGCTGTATGGCTCAACTATATAGGGCATGGAGAGGGTAGTACTTGGCCTTCACTAAATTTGAGAAGCTATCATTCAAATGATATTAAAAACATTGATTCTGAAGGTCGTGTTAAACCAGTTATAATCGATGTCGCTTGCCAGAATGGTCGCTTTTCATATGAAAATAGGTTGGGTGAAAGATTTTTAAATGAATTGAAAGGGGAAGATGCTCTTATCGGGGCAGTTGCTTATTATGGCGGAACTGTTGATATATCATGGCACCCTCCTGCAAAAATGGCAGTGGCAATTAATAAGGTTTTGGCCAAAGGGAAACTTAACCAATTAGGGAAAATTCTCTTTGAAGGTCAAATGGAACTATTTAAAAAACATTCAAATAAAAGCGAAGTTATTGATAATTTGAAATGGTATCATCTGTTGGGAGACCCTTCATTGCTTATAAATTTGAATTAGGATGGAGGACAAAAGTCCTCCCTTTCAAAGAGAAAGGCTACCTTCGTCTACTTTTAACTTTTTGATTTGGATGGGGAGATGGATATGTCCGTAAATCACATCAAGAACTTCAATTCTGGGTTTCATAAAAGGGGCAATTGTCTTGTAGAGTAAGATTGGAGGTATTTTTCTTTCAAAGTAAAAGACTTCTCTTAAGGCCCGGTTCTGTATTTGCATTGGTGAAATTGTAGGAAAACCCGATATAAGGACCTGAAGCCGATTTATGAAGAGGAGGCAGTGGTCATTGAGATAAGAGGGGAGCTTATCCTTTAAATCTTTAAACTCTTGGAGTATAAGTCCTCTGGCCTTTCTGTGAGGTTCATGAATAAATTCAAATACAGCAAAAAAGAATTTTGAAATGTACTTTTCAGGAAGTTTATGAAGTGTTTCAATACTTGCTTGAATATAATGATAGGCCATATGATAATCATGTTTGTCATAAGATGTTTGGGCCATCATCATCTCTCTTGTCCCTTGATGAAGACTTCCTGAGGTGAATTCTATTTTTTTATTTTGTGTTATCGCGATAGGTTTTTGTTTTATTCTTTCCCAAATTTTTTCAAAAGATGTGACAGAAGACCTTAGGTACTTTGGTGATGGACCAGGTATAAATAATGACTCACCAGATTTTGCGTTAAAAGTTGAGCAAGAGATACTGCTGTGGTTAATTGGTGAGAGATTCCAATCTTTGACCTCACCTTTTTGTTCCAAAGGTGTCGACATAAGTTGAAGAAGGTTGAGGGATGTTTTTTCTGCTTTAGATTTTAGGAAATTACCTATTATTTTCTCTGCAGATTTTTCTCTCATTTCACAGAATGATTT
>JAOMEV010000178.1 GCA_028346125.1 Bacteriovoracales bacterium
AACTTTCCTTTGAAATAGAAGAATGGAAAAAATTTGAGATGAAGCTTAAAGAGGGCCTCTAATTTTACAAATTTTGACTACCCTCTTTAATGTGTTCCACGACCCCTGGGTCAAGTAGGGTTGATGTATCTCCAAAATTAGAATAGTCTCCACTTGCAATTTTTCTTAAAATTCTTCTCATTATTTTTCCGGACCTTGTTTTAGGAAGCCCTGGAACAATTTGGACTTTATCGGGACGAGCAATTGGGCCAATAATTTTATTAACTGTTTCTAAAACTTTTGCCCTAAGGTTTTCTTGGTTGTCTATTTGTCCTTTAGCAATAATGTAAGCATATATACCTTGCCCTTTAATTTCATGCGGAAAGCCGACAACCGCAGATTCCACAATTTGGTCACATTGGTTTATTGCATCTTCAATTTCTGCCGTACCCAGGCGGTGTCCTGAAACATTTAAAACGTCATCTACTCTGCCAGTTATTCTATAAAAACCTTCTTCATCTCTGCGGCAGCCATCCCCTGTAAAATAGTAGCCAGGGAACCTAGAAAAATAGGTTTCTCTATAGCGATCATGGTTTCCATAGATTGTTCGCGCCATGGAAGGCCAAGGTGACTTTATACATAGATTACCGCTGACATTATTACCTTCAATTTCCTTTCCCTCATCATCAACAAGAACTGGAACAATTCCTGGAAGGGGAAGTGTGGCGAAGGTGGGCTTTAGTTTAGTTATTCCAGCAAGAGGAGAAATCATGATTCCACCTGTTTCTGTCTGCCACCAAGTATCTACAATGGGACATCTTTCCTGGCCAACTTCTTTGTTGTACCAGTGCCAGGCCTCTTCATTAATAGGTTCTCCGACAGTCCCTAGAACTTTTAGTGAGCTAAGGTCATGCTTCTTTACAAAGGAAATATCCATGGCCTGAAGGGACCTAATGGCCGTAGGCGCGGTATAAAAATGAGTTACTTTATATTTTGCAATGATTTCCCAGAACCTACCCGCATCAGGAAAAGTAGGGACACCTTCAAACATCATTGTTGTGGCCCCATTGAGAAGAGGGCCATAAGTAATATAAGAATGCCCAGTAATCCAACCAATATCTGCACTACACCAGTAGGTGTCGTTTTCTCCTACCTGAAAAACGTTATTAAATGTGTAGGCGGCGTAAATCATATAGCCAGCTGTTGAATGGAGAATACCTTTAGGTTTTCCTGTCGACCCCGAGGTATAGAGAATGAAAAGAGGGTCTTCAGCGTCCATTTCGACTGCAGAGTGCTCAGAGGAGACACCTTCAATAATGTCGTGCCACCAATAATCTCTTCCTTCTTGCATTGATACGGACTCATTGGTTCTTTTATAGACGACCATTTTTTCAATACTAGGACATTTTGTTAAGGCCTCGTCTGAAATTTCTTTAAGTGGAATTTTTTTATCACCTCTTAATCCAAAATCATTTGTGATAAGCCACTTACAGGAGGCATCCTGAATTCTCCCGGCCAAAGACTCTGCCGAAAAACCCGCAAAGACAACGGAGTGAATCGCCCCAATCCTAGCACAGGCCAAAATTCCAATCATGAGCTCGGGGACCATGGCCATGTAAAAACAAACGCGGTCTCCCTTTTTAAGTCCTTGACTGCTTAAAACATTGGCGAAGCGACAGACTTCTTTATGCAGCTCTTCGTAGGTATAGGTCTTTGTAGGCTCTTTAGGGTCGTTAGGTTCGAAAATAAGGGCCGTTTTTTTTCCCTTGCTTTGGAGGTGTCTATCAAGACAATTTTCGGTTATGTTAAGGGTTGCCCCTTCAAACCATTTAACATTGAGATTATTAAAGTCTCCGGTTTGGACAGTCCCCCATTTTTTTTTCCATTGAAATGTCTCTGCAAAGGTGGCCCAATATTGGTTGGGGTTCTTTGCAGCTTGATTATAATGAGATTCATACTCGGAAAAAGAAGAAATAATTCTTTCCATTTCAGCTCCTGGGGGAAAAAAAAGAGGAGCCAACTGGCCCCTCTTTTATATCAAAA